>DASXXV010000238.1:0-17875 GCA_036502905.1 Occallatibacter sp.
AATTCGATGCGCGTGCCCCGACTCACTTTTTCGGTTGCTCGTACCAGCAAGCCCCCAATCTGCCCGGTAGAGCGAACGTGCGTTCCTCCACAGGCGTTGCGGTCCAGGTCTGCCATGTCGATGAGGCGAATGGCGCCTTCGCGTTCCGGCAGTTTGCGAAGTTCACCGGCCGCCAGCATGGCCTGGGCGTCGGGGCGCGAGACGTATTGGGTGCTGACAGGGCGGTCCTCGCCGATGATCTCGTTTGCAATCCTTTCCACCCGTTCCAGGCTGTGGCGCGCCAGAGGCCCGGTGGCTAGATCGATGGTGGAGGTGTCATCGCCGAGATGGAAAGAAACGGTCGGGGCATGGAGTTCGCGAAGGAAGACCGCGGACAGAAGGTGTTGTCCGGTGTGCTGCTGCATGTGATCGAAGCGCCGGTTCCAATCGACCTGGCCCTCGACCGGGGTTCCTGGCGGAAGCGGCCGGCGAACGAAATGCCAGACTGTCCCTTCCTCATCTTCCTCCACCTGTTCGACGGGGATCTCCAGGGCGGCAGGGTCCGTCGTGGGAGAGCGCAGGAGGCCGGTGTCAAAGGGCTGTCCGCCGCTGGTTGGATAGAATGCGCTGCGGTCCAGGGATAACTGCCAAATGGATGGACCTCCGGCGACCGGGAGTTCGCGGACGGCGGTTACCACCGCTTCGAAGGTGGCGAGAAATGAATCCGAATAGTAGAGACGCTCCGATGTGGGCAAGGCGAAGCCTCCAAGTGTAGTTTCATTTTCGCTTAGAGGAGTCACCTTGTAGGTTGCGGAAGTTTTTTTCGATGGTGTTGTATTTAAAGTCGTGCCCTGACACAAAGAAGGCGCGATGAGGTTGGCGTTATCCCATGTCCAAAAATCGGACATGGGCACGGGGCGAATGTGGAGCACGCGGAGATGTGGTTTTGAGGATTTACGGGGCGGCTTCGACTTTTTTCATGTTGTCGTCGGGGACGCGATCGACGAGCAGGAGCAGGGGATCGATGCCGGCCTTGTCGGGCATGGAATCGCTTACGAAGGTGTAGGCGCCGTTTTTACCGGTCATATGGACTAACTGACGGGCGAGAACTTTGCCGTAACGTTTGCCTTTATCGGGAGCCGCCAGAGCGCCGACCTCGATCCAATCGTCCACGGGTACTTCCTGTTCCGCTCCCTTGGCATCGGCGGTATATTTGTGGGTCTCCACTTCCACCGTCACGTCGTACTTGCCGTCGCGCCGCTTGTGAGCTTTGGCGCTGCGGGCGCGATTGGAAAACAAGGTTATGTCTTCGAAGAGATCCTTGAGCAGGTACTGGTACTGCGGCGGAGTCTCGCCGCGCAGGGCTTCGACCAGCGCATAGGAGGTGGGATAGGGCGGTTGCGCATAGCGATATTGACCCAGAATTTTGCGCAGCGCCCGGTTGATGGCGTCTTCGCCGATCATCTGCCGCAGGTAATACATGACCACGCTGCCTTTGCGGTAGTGGATGTATCCCTGGCTGGCCTCGACGCGCATCAGGGGCCGCTCCTTCAGCCGCTCGGTGCCGCGCGAGCGCAGGTAGTTGTCCATTTCGTATTGCATGAACTTGCGCATGGTGTCGGGTCCGTATTCCTTTTCCATCACCATGAGGGCTGAGTACTGGGCCAGGGTTTCCGAAAGCGCGGTGGCGCCCTGCATGTTGGCGCCAACCACCTGGTGAGCCCACCACTGATGTCCCATTTCGTGGGCCACAACATAGAAAACCATGTCGATGTCGTCAGGCTTTTCAATGTCTGCGATGAAGCCGATGGATTCCGAATAGGGCATGGTTCCGGGAAACGCCTGGGCGAAGGAAGCGACGCGCGGAAACTCGATGATGCGGGCCTGGCGGTTGAAGTAGGGGCCGTAGTTGGAGGTGTAGTAGGCGAACGATTTCTCTACCGAGTTGACCATCTTGGGAACGTTCCAGGGATGTTCCTTGAGGTAGTAAATCTCGATGTCCATGCCGTTCCACTTGCGCCTCTCGACCTGGTAGCCGGCGGAGATGAAGGAATAGAAATTCAGGGCAAAGTGATCGAGCTTGTATTCGTAGAAATTGCGCCCGTCCTGCTGCCATTGGCGGAGGAGGGAGCCGGGGGCGATGGCTGTCTGGTCGGCGCTGGTGCTGATGATGGTGTCGACATTCACCCAGTCGGAGTTGTTGCTGATGTAAGAGTTCATGCAGTTGGCGGAGCAGTCATGCTCGAGCGCCGGCATGAGGTCTTTTTCTTTCAGCTTGAAGCGCCTTCGATCGTTGGGGTCAGTGAGTTCACCGCCTTCCTGGTAGCCGATCTGGGGCACCACGCTGGAATTGAGGAAGCTGCCGTTCTGGACGACGCCGGTCATAGTGAGCGTATTCTCGATGCCCCGGGGGTGCGACTCGACGTCGAAGTTCATGGTTCGGACTTCGCCGGGGGCGAGGGGCGTGGACAGCTTGTAGATCCGGTAGCCGAGGCGCTTGTCGTCCTGGGCCAAGCGGGCGCCGGCCAGATCGATGCTGGAGGTGAAGTTACGGTCGACGGTGAGGTGGAGCGCGTCGATGGGGCCGGCGGTTTCGTTCTTGATCTGTTCGGAGCCGTGCATCACAAGTTCGCGGGTAGCGGGATAGATGGCGATGTCGTAGTGGACGTCAGTGATCCGTGGTTGAGCAATGTGCTGGTAGCGCTTGTAGGTTTTCTCGTAATCGGCTTGGCGACGGAGGCCGTCGTTCTCGCTATCGACGTGATTGAGGATTTCGGTGTTGTAGTAAACCCAGCCGGCCAGCGCGGCAAATACGACGGCGGAGAGGAGGGCCCAGGCGCGCACGGGGCCATAGAAGCGCAGGCGCGCATTGGACAGACGGGCCTTCCAGCGCATGTCCTTGCCGCGCGGCCACAGCAGGATGGTGACGACCGCGAGGAGAAAAGAGAAGAAGGTCCAATACAGCGCAAACCAGCTCCAGTCTTTCCTCCAGGGCTGGTAGCCGAAGAAATCGGAATAGGTCATGCCGGGCAGGCTGCCGAAGTGCACCATCCGTGTGCCCACATGGAGGGGACGCCAGATGAAGGCATTGGCGATTACCACACCGATGAAGGCGAAGTAGCCGATGTACTTGTTGGGCGAGAGGACATGAATGAGGAACGCGAGGGTGGCAAAGAACGCGAAGTTAAGGAAATCCTGACCCAGCAGCGACTCGACATAGAGTCCCAACTGGAATCTTGTATATCCATGGGCGGCCTGCACGCAGATGGCAACCAGCATGACGACCACCTGGATGGACGCGATGGCGGTCATGAGGGCGATGAACTTGGCGATGTAGCCGGGCCACTCGGGTACGGGCAGAGCATCGCTGACTTCATCGGTGCGCGCGTCGCGGTCCTCCCATACGAGCACTCCGGCGAAGAAGGTGATGAGCGCGATGAGGAATAAGTAGAGCGTTCCGGCAATGATCTGGAGCATTGCGTAGGTGACGGGGCGGGTGGTTAGGCCGAAGCCCTGTCGAGCGCTGAAGATCAAGGCGGTGACGCTGTTGACCAGCGCAGCGCAAGTGATGACGATGAAGGAAACGGTCTTCAGCAGGCGACGATACTCGATACGGATGGAGGCGAGAAGCTGCTGGAAGCGCGCGCTGGCACCGAAGCTGAGGGCGACCGGGGCGGCGCCGAGCTGCGGGGGCGCAGGCCGAGACGCATCCGGGTGTTTGTCCCGGGCGCGGGCGCCGCGGGCGGCACGTTCCGAAAAGGTGAAGCGCCAGCAGCAAAAGCCAAAGATCAGGAGTCCGACGGACAGCCAAAGCAGCCGATTCCACAACAGCAGCCCGGAAAGGCCGAGGGTATGCGTGTTGCGGTCGGCGACGGTCCAGTATTTGGTCATGAGCGCGAAGGCGTTGTTGCCGAAGGGATCGACTATGGCGGCGAGTTTCTCGTTCTCGAGTTTCTCCGTAAGCACGCCGGCGATGATGTCGGCAACCAGCAGGCACAGGCCTCCGAGGAACGAGACGACGGTGCTGCGCGTGAGGGCGGCGATGGTGAACATGATGGCCGCGATGAAGAGAGTATTGGGAAGGGCGAAGACCAAAATGCCGAGCAGATGGGCGGAGCCCATGACGGGGCCGAAGCGGTCGGCATCGGCCCAGGGCACGATTTTAGCCAGCAGAGCGCCCAGGGAGATTCCGACCATGGGAATGGTGGAGACTACCACCGAGCCCAGGAAGCGCCCGAGCAGAAAATCCATTTTCCGGATGGGCTTGGTGAACACGATCTGGTTCATGTTGTAGGCGAATTCGCGGGCCGCGGCGGAGTTGGCGAAGGCGGTCACCATGAGGAGGGTGATGAACCAGAAGATCGAGTAGTATTGCTCCACAACGAAGGGAGCATTGCGGAAGGTGTTTCCGATGGCTCCGCCGACCTGCACCTGGTCAGTGCTCATGGCCAGCAGCACCAGCAGGGCCACGATGGCGGTGAAGACCCAGAGCATGATGGAGCGCAACCAGTAACGAATCTCAAACCAGAAGAAATGGAACATGCGGCGCTCCTATCGCACTTGCGGAGAGAGCCCAGGGCGGAGCCTGGACGCCAATAGACGCGACCCACAGGAGGGCGCAGCAGCGTTGGATGGATGAGAGTTCACAGTATCTCCGAAAGCGCGTTAGTTGAGACCGGCGAGGCTGGCGAAGAAGACATCCTCCAGATCGGGCACGACGGGGACAAAGCCCTCTTCGGGAGGGGCATCGGCAAACACGTGGATCTGAGGGCGGCCGGCAACGAGCTTGTTGGAAATTACGTGGAAGCGGGTGGAGTAGTCCTGGACGGCCTCGCGGGCCACCGACTTGCGCCAGACCTTGCCTTCCAGGCTGTGGACCGCGCGGTCAGGAGAACCGGCGAACAGCACCTTGCCGAGATGAATGATGGCCATGTTGCTGCACAACTCCATCACGTCCTCAACGATGTGCGTGGAGAGGATGACGATGACGTTGTCGCCGATTTCGGCAAGCAGGTTGTAGAAGCGGTTTCGTTCACCGGGGTCGAGCCCCGCGGTGGGCTCGTCGACGATGAGCAGGCGGGGATTGCCGATGAGGGCCTGGGCGATGCCGAAGCGCTGCCGCATGCCTCCTGAAAACCCGGTGAGCCGTTTGCGACGGTGCTCCCAAAGGTTCACGCGATGCAGCATCTCGTGCACCACCTCGCGGCGCTGGCGGCCACTGGCGATGCCCTTGAGAAGGGCGATCTGGTCGAGCATTTCCTCGGCGTTCACCCGCGGGTATACGCCGAAGTCCTGCGGCAAGTAGCCCAGCATGCGGCGAACATCGTCCTTGGAGCGGAGCACGTCGACTTCGCCCATGAGGATAGAGCCGGAATCGGGCTCCTGCAGGGTGGCGATGGTGCGCATCAGCGTGGATTTGCCGGCGCCGTTGGGACCCAGCAGCCCATACAATCCCAGCGGAATGGTGAGGTTGACATTATCAAGCGCGCGAACGCCGCCTTTGTAGACCTTGTTCAGGTCTGCAATCTTAAGCTCCATCCGAGTTCCCATCCTTCCAGCACTCAATGAACGCCGAATCCCGATCGGAGGGCAGACGCAACGCCGCCGTCGAGATCAGTGCGCAACCATTCTTGTCGAGGTAAAAGCCCGTGATTTCCGGTAGGGAAAGAGTAGCAAGTATCCGGCCGGGATGCGACACCCTTTTTGGGGAATCCGGTTCGAGCCTAAAACCCAGGTCATGTTCTGGAACCGGCCCGGTGAAATGGTCCTGCTTTATACTTCCCCGGGAAGTCCATTTGCTAGCGCTGAACACCGCAATTGTGCGGGGTGATGACACGCATACGTCAGCACGCCCTGGGGAATGATCGGAAAGGGACGGGTCTTAGATGAACTCAAATGCTGAAAGCATCACGGTCGCCGCCTTGAATGTGGGCCCGTCGCGAATGAAAATGATGCCGTCGAATTGCATCCGTCCACGCTCGATGAACATTGGCACGTTGTTCGTGGCGGGTTTCATGGTCCTGGCCGGCATCGCCGCGGGCCGGACCGTTTGCGCACAGGCGCCGACGGAGCGCATGGACCAGATCGTACGGTCGTACGCCGACAACCACACGTTCATGGGATCGGTTCTGGTCGCACAAGGGGAGAAGGTGCTGTTCGAGAAGAGCTACGGAGACGCCAATCTCGAGTGGAGCGTTCCCGATACTCCCCTGACAAAGTTCCGGATTGGCTCCATGACCAAGCAGTTCACAGCAGCGTCGATCCTGCTGCTGGAGGAGCGCGGAAAGCTCAGCACTGACGACCCGGTAAAGAAGTACATGCCCGACGCCCCCGCCGCCTGGGATAAGGTAACGATTTACAACCTGCTTACGCACACTTCCGGAATCCCCAGTTTCACTTCGTTTCCCGATTATCACGCCAGCGAAGGGACCCCGACGACGCCCAAGGAACTGGTGGATCGTTTCCGCGACAAGCCCCTTGAATTCCAGCCGGGAGAGAAGTGGAACTACAGCAATTCCGGGTACGTGCTGCTGGGGTATCTTATCGAGAAAGTCAGCGGACAAACCTACGCGGATTTTCTGACCGAGAACATATTGAAGCCGGTGGGGATGAACGATACCGGTTACGATTCCAACTCGGCCGTCATCTCGCACCGCGCTTCGGGCTACACGCCAAGCCCAAGCGGGCCGGTGAACGCCGGTTACATCGACATGACGATACCGTTCTCGGCGGGGGCGTTGTATTCGACCACGCACGACCTGCTGCTTTGGGAGCAGGCCCTCTACGGCGGCAAGGTTTTGTCGGCAGCCTCGTTGAAGAAGATGACGACCCCATTCAAAGAGAACTATGGTTGCGGCCTGATGATCCACAGCCTCAAGGGACATCTCAGTTATGAACACGGCGGCGGGATCGAGGGGTTCAACACCGAGATGGCCTATTACCCGGATGAAAAGCTCACGGTTATCGTTCTCTCCAACCTGAACGGGGGGGCGCCGGACGATATTGCGGGGAAGCTGGCCGCGGTAACTCGTGGAGAGAAGGTGGTGTTGCAATCGGAACGCAAGGAGATCCAGGTACCGCGCGCGGTAATGGCGAAGTATGTCGGGAGTTATGAACTGGCGCCGGGGATTTTCATAACGATGTCTCTTGATGGAGACCACTTTTTCACGCAACTCACGGGGCAAGGGAAATTGGAAGTGTTTCCGGAAAGCGAGACTACGTTCTTTCTCAAGGTTGTGGATGCGCAATTGACGTTCGAGACGGATAGCCAGGGGAAGGTCACCGACGTTGTTCTGCACCAGAACGGGAGAGACCAGACCGCGAAACGGTCAGAGTCCGGCCCCCCGCCACCCAAGGAACGCAAGGAAGTTGCGATCGATCCGAAGATACTGGATAACTATGCGGGAGCATACGAACTGGCGCCGAACTTTATCCTTACTGTGACGCGGGAGGGCGACCACCTGTTTACGCAGGCGACGGGGCAGGAAAAGATTGAGGTGTTTCCCGAGAGCGAACGCGACTTCTTCCTGAAGGTGGTGGATGCGCAAATCACCTTCGAAACCGACAGCCAGGGTCATGCAACCGGCCTGGTTCTTCACCAGGGCGGGGATCACAAGGCCCGTCGCATCCATTGAAGCGGCAATGCCACGGTGCGAAGGATACAAATGATCGGATTAGTGAATTATGGCAAGGAGCCGGGCTCGGTTGAGCTTCGCGAGGTTCCCGTTCCGCAAATTGGCGAGGACGATGTTCTGTTGCGAGTGGAAGCGGTGGGGATATGCGGAAGCGATCTGCACCAGTACCACGGCAAGCACAGCTGGCGGGTGAATTATCCCGTGGTCCTGGGGCATGAATTCGCCGGAGTGGTGGAAAGGCTGGGCAGCCGAGTGCACGGATTCCGGGAGGGAGACCGCGTGGTGAGCGAA
This sequence comes from Occallatibacter sp., assembly GCA_036502905.1. Classification (GTDB taxonomy): domain Bacteria; phylum Acidobacteriota; class Terriglobia; order Terriglobales; family Acidobacteriaceae; genus Telmatobacter. The sequence goes on from DASXXV010000238.1 coordinate 7,905, forward strand.
ACGGCGGCGGTGCTTCCGCGCGATTCGGCGCTGATTCGGCGGGGTCTTTACAACCTGGAGCCGGGAAGGCTGGGCTTCGGGTATGGGGTCGACGGGGCCATGGCGACGTTCGTAAAGGTTCCGTCGCGCTGCCTCCACCAGGTGCCTTCGTCACTGTCGCAAGAACGCGCGGCGCTTACGGAGCCGTGCTGCGTGGCGTACAACGCGGTCTGCGTCAATTCGCATATACGCCCCGGCCAAGCTGTCGCGGTGATTGGTCCGGGGCCCATCGGGCTGCTATGCGCAGCCATGGCCAGGCTGGCGGGGGCCGGCCATCTTGTGGTGATCGGCACGCCGGTGGATGCCAAGCGCCTGGCGGTGGCGCTGCAGATGGGGGCCGATACGGTCCTGGGGGGAGAAGGGGAAGATATAGCGGCTTGGGTGAAGAACTTCGGAGACGGATACGGAATGGACCTGGTCATCGATGCCGCCGGAGTCTCAGCATCTTTGAAGCTCGCCCTTGAGATCGTGCGCCCCGCGGGACAAATCACCAAGGTAGGGTGGGGGGCGGAGCCGCTGGGCTTCTCGCTCGACCCGCTGGTGCAGAAGGCTGTAACTCTGCAGGGAAGTTTTTCGCATAACTGGCCGGTTTGGGAAGAAGTGCTTTCGCTTCTGGCCTCCGGCAAGATCGACCTGGGGCCGGTGCTTAACCAGGTGTCGCCGCTGACGGAATGGCGGCAGGCATTTGATGCGATGCATGCGGGCGAAATCGTGAAAGGGGTGCTGAAGCCATGAGTGGGCCGGCAGTATCTCCGGGCATGCGGCTGAAAGACAAAGTCATTCTGGTGACGGGTTCAGGCACCGGGATTGGCGAAGGCATGGCGCGGCGATTCATCCTGGAGGGCGCGCGCGTGATGCTGCACGACATACTGGAAGACGGGCTGCCACCCCTGGTGTCGGAATGGGGGGAGAACGCGTCGTGGCTTACCGGCAACCTGGAGGATCGCGATGTTCCTGCCCGGCTGGTGAAAGGGACCGTCGCTCATTTCGGAAGAATCGATGCGCTGGTCAACAATGCCGCGGTGAAGACGCGGGGAGGGATCGAGGAAACGGATGAAGAAGCCTTCGACCGCACGGTTACGGTGAACCTGAAAGCGCCGTTCTTTCTGATGCGCGCGGCCATTCCGCATTTTCGGGAGCAGGGCGGCGGGCGGATTCTGAACATCGGCTCCATTAACGCCTATTGCGGCGAGGTGAACCAGTGCATCTACTCGGCATGCAAGGGGGCGCTGATGACGCTGACGCGCAACCTGGCGGACGCGCATGGCGCAGAGGGCATCCGGGTGAACCAGATCAATCCCGGCTGGACGCTGACGGCGAATGAGCGCGTGCTGAAAGCGACGGAGGGTTTGCCTGCCGATTGGCCGTCGCGGCTGCCGAGTGCGTATGCGCCCGGAGGCCGCCTGTTTTCACCGGAGGACGTGGCCGCGGCCGCGGTGTACTTCCTGTCGGACGAAGCGGCCCTGGTGAATGGCGCCGTGCTGGATCTGGAGCAGTATCCAATGATCGGACGCAATCCGCCCAAGGTCATGCCATCGTGAAACCGAGGCTGGCGGCATTTCCCAAATGCTACATGGACGAACTCTGCGTCGATCACACCATGAGCCTGGTCGAATGGATCGAACTGGGGGCTACGCTGGGTGTGGACGGACTGGAGTTCTATTCCGGTTTCCTGCGCGATGAACCATCGTTTCTAAACGAGGCCAGGGATGCGTTGGAGTTACACGGGCTGGCCATGCCCATGCTTTGCTGCTCGCCTGATTTCACCCAGCCCGATCCAACTCTGCTGGCGACAGAAATTGAACGCGAGAAGCGGATGATCGAGCTGACCGCGTTCTTCGGGGGTAGCTATTGCCGAGTTCTCTCCGGCCAGCGCCGGCCGGGGATCGACCGGGCGGAGGGAGTCGCGCAGGTGGTGCGGGTGATTCAGGGCCTTCTGCCCTTCGCCGAGGAGCAAGGCGTGGTCCTGACCATGGAGAATCACTACAAGGATAACTACTGGGAATACCCGGAGTTCGCGCAGAAGATGGATGTGTTTATCGAGATTGTCGATAGGATCGAATCGGCGTGGTTCGGCGTCAACTTCGATCCCTCGAATACGCTGCTCGCCGGCGAAGATCCATTAGCGCTGCTGCAGCGCGTGAAGGACCGCGTGGTGACGATGCACGCCAGCGACCGCTATCTCAAGAATGGCACCATCGAGGATTTGAGAAGGGAAGAGAACTCCGCCGGATATGCAAGCCGCCTGGCGCACGGGGTGATCGGCAAAGGACTGAACGATTATGACGCCATCTTCACGATGCTTGGTTCGGCCGGTTTCCATTCCTGGATTTCGATTGAAGACGGAGTCAACGGCATGGACGAATTGTGCGAATCGGTGAAGTTCCTGCGGGCGAAGATCGATGCTCATTTTGGGGCGGCGGAGGAGCGGCAATGAACACGGTCGTGCAGATCTCGCTGGATATCACGTCCATTCCGGAAGCGCTGGATACCGCGCGCCTGGCTATCAGCAGCGGCGTGGACTGGCTGGAAGCGGGGACACCACTCATTATTGCCGAAGGCATGCACGGAGTTCGCGCGTTGCGCTCGGAGTTTCCCGGCGTGCCGGTGGTAGCGGACCTGAAAACGATGGATGGCGGGTGGCTGGAGGCGCGATTGATGGCCGAGGCCGGCGCGACGCACGTGGTGGTGATGTCGCGCGCGCATCCTGAAACGATAAAGATGGTGGTACAGGCGGGCAGGGATTTCGGCATCAAGGTAATGGGGGACAACCTGGGGGAGAGCGACAAGCTGGAAGCCGCCCGGCGGCTCGAAGAACTGGGATGCGATTACGTCATTCATCATGTTGGTTACGATGAGCGCCGCGGCCTGGCGGCAGCAGGGAAGCAAGTGGCAAGCCCGCTCGATCAACTGCGGGAAATCGTAGCGGCGGTGGGAGTGCCGGTCCAGGCGGTGGGTGGACTGACGATGGAACAGGCGATCCGCACGCCCGAGTATGGGGCACCTCTCGTGGTTCTTGGTGCACCTCTCACCATCGATCCCGAGTCTTTCAAGACAGCTTCGGGAGATCTCGGATCAATGCTGCGGCTGATTTGCGACCGGGTTCATGCTTACCGGGCAGGCGCGCCGGCGCGGCATTGAGATTAAGGTGAAGCGGGACCCTGGCGATGTGCGGTGTCGTTCAAGGGGCAGGGAATCGCGGTTGTTATCGGCTTGGGGAAGGCGAGAAGAAAGCATGAACCGCGGCCGGGATTGCTGGTGACGGAGATGGATCCGCCGTGGGCTTCCATGATCCTTTTGCAAATGCTCAGCCCGAGGCCGTAGCCGCCGGTCTTGCGGGAACGTGATCGATCGACGCGATAGAAGGGCTCGAAGAGATTGGGTAAATCGATGTCCGGAATTCCGACTCCGTTGTCACGGACCCGCACCAGGAGCGATTCCGAATTCTCTGCGACTTCAATTTCGATGGGGCGGCTGTCGGGGAGGGAGAACTTGCGCGCGTTTTCGAGCAGGTTTCGCAGCACCGTTCTGATCTTTTCCGAATCGATGTCGAGTGGGATTTCGCTGGGGATCGCGAGCGTGCGGATTCCGGGAGGACCACTGTTCGAGGTGTGGGCGAGTTCAAGCAGAAGGGGAGCGAGATCGCGGCGCTGGCGGAGGATTCCGCGGCCCTCGCGGAGGCGCTCCAGTTCGAGCAGTTCGGTAATCATGGCCTCCATCTCGTTCAAGTCGCCGGCCATGCCGGATTTGTTTTCGTCGTCAGGCAACAACGCGAGTGCAACCTTGAGTCGCGTAAGCGGCGAGCGGAGTTCATGACTGACATCGAGAAGCAGTTGATCGCGCGCCTGGATCATCTGCTTGACGCGGCCGACCATGTTGTTGAAAGCACCGGTGAGGGCGCCGAACTCATCGCGTGTGACTACTGGAACGGTGATGTCGAGGTCACCCTTGCTGATTCTTGCCACGCCTTCATCGAGCAGCCGAACCGGACGAAGGAGGCGCCTCTGGAAGGCATAGGTGGCGCACACGACGCCGGTAACCAGGAACAGGAGCAACCACAGCATCTTGGCGTGAAGGCCGCGCACATGGTTGCCGTAATCCCAAACGAATAAATAGGCGCCGCCGTCGGCAGCCGGTTCGAGCTGGTATTGACGCCCCAGGTAGGAGGAGACTTTTCCTCCCTTCACAGCGGCAATATCAGGGATATGACGGCTGGTGGCCCATTGTCCACGCGGGCCTTCGTAGCGGATTTGAACGTTTCCGCGCATGGCAATGGCCGTGGCCGCCTGGTAATCGGGGGACGTGGCCGCAATGGAGCGGGCATACTGCACAAAGGCCTGGTTGGCATCGGCGGTAGCGCCCGGAAACACCACAAAGGCGAAGAAGACGGTGACGATGAACAGCAACGTGACCGTCATGGCGATCATGATGGTGAGGAACCGGGCAAAGATGGACACGCGCACGCGCGGCTTGCGTTCAGGCACCGCCGCCTCCGATGAACACGTATCCCGTACCGCGTATGGTGCGAATGAAGGTTGGATGGCGGGCATCGTCGCCCAGTTTCTGACGGAGACGGCTGATCAAGACGTCAATGGAGCGATCGTAGGCTTCCCAATCGATACCGCGAGTCCCGTCGAGGATGCGCTCCCGGCTCAAGACGCGGCCTCGATTGCGCACCAGCAATGCGAGCAGTTCGAATTCCGCCGCGGTTACACACAGGTCGCGGCCGGCAAGGCGCACACAGCGGCTTGACCAATCCACGTCGAGGTTTCCGAAACGCAGGCGTTCTTCGCTCTCCGGTGCGCCACGGCGCAGCACGGCCTGCACGCGGGCGACCAACTCGCGCGGCTCGAAGGGTTTGGCCAGGTAGTCGTCCGCGCCCATTTCCAGTCCGAGGATGCGATCCATGACTTCGCCGCGAGCGGTGAGCATAATGATGGGAACGCGACTGGTCTCGCGCACTTTGCGGCATACGGCAAAACCGTCGAGCTCGGGGAGCATGACATCGAGGATCACGAGATCGGGAGGGTCGCTCTTGAGCATGCGCAAGCCGGAGCGGGGATCGACAGCGGAATGGACAGAAAATCCAAACCGATCCATGTACCGGGTGATGAGCGTGTTGAGGCGTTCATCGTCATCGATGACGAGAACCCTGGTCCTGCGCGGAGTAGCGGATGTCATGGAGTCGGCTCTGGCGATCATTATTCCACCTGCAGAGCCAGGATTGGCGTGATCAACGAGGCCTTTCTGGCCGGATAGGTTGCGAATCCCACGCCGGCGACAAGCACTGTGCCCAGGGAGATGAGCAGCATGGGCGCGGAAACGGCGAGTTTCCACTTGGCAAGGAGTGCGACCGCCAAGACGCCGGAGACACCGAGGGCAATGCCAGCGACCCATCCGGCGAGGGCAAGCAGCATGGCCTCGGCGAGGAATTGAACGAGGATGTCCCGGGGCCTCGCTCCTACGGCGATTCGCACTCCGATCTCGCCTGTTCGTTCTTTCACGGACATGAGCATCAGGGCGAGGATGCCGATTCCGCCCACGAGAAGGGAAACGCCGGCTAATCCTACAGCAAGAGTGGTGAGCGAGCTTGCCATCTGCCGCTGAGCGGAGAGCGTCCTGGTCCGGTTCTGAATGGAAAAGTCATCGAGCTTGCCGGGCGCTTCGAGCCGGCGGCGAGTGCGGAGCAGTTGTGCGATGTTGGCTTCGGCGGCGGTTATCCGGGCGGGATCGCGAACGCTGACGAAGATGGGATTGAGCCAGGTGAGATTGAAGACTCTGCGCATGGCGGCGCGGATGGGAATCACTATCTGATTGTCCTGGTCGGAACCGTCGGCCTGAATGCCCTTGGCTTTGAGCACGCCAATCACTTCGAACGGAACTCCGCGAATCCGTATGCCGCGCCCGACTGCGTCCTGGGAGGGAAAGAGCTCCTGATTCACACGCGCGCCGAGAACCGCGACGCGGCGCGCCTGCGCGTTGTCATCGTCGTCGAGGAATCTTCCCCGATCGATCTGAAATGCGCAGACATCCAGGTACGGGGTAGTGGTGCCGAGCACGCGCACAGACATGGAGCGATTGCCGGCTATGACACGCAGCGTGTTCTCCTGCCCGGGCACGGCGGCTTTGACCGCGGCCAGTTCGGCAATTTGTTTTTCGTCCTCGACGCTCAGCGTCGATACCACGCCGCGTATCTGCTTGCGGGCCGCGGAATTTTTCACTTGTGCCGGTCTTACCACCAGGAGATCGGCGCCCATGCTCTCGGTCTGGCGCAGGATGTCGTTTTTGGCACCTTCGCCGATGGCACTGACAACCACCACCGCTCCCACACTCACGGCGATGCTTGCCAGTGCCAGCGCTGCGCGCATCTTGTGATCCAACAGAGCGCGCGCAGAAATGCCGATTCCGCGCAGCAGTTTCATCGCAGCGCATCCACCGGGGAAAGGCGCGCGGCGCGGCGAGCGGGGAGCAGGCCGGCAAGGAGGCCGACGAGGATTGCAGAGACGATCCCCAGCAGGGCCGCGCTCCACGGCGCAACGCCATCAAGGTGCATTCTGGCGGCGCCCATTCGCGCCAGGACGTAGCCCAGGGCGATGCCTCCGACTCCGCCGGCGAGCGTGGTGGCCGCGGTCTCGACCAGAAACTGCAGCCGGATGTCCTCAGTTCGCGCGCCAACCGCGCGCCGCAGGCCGATTTCCCCGGCACGTTCGCTGACAGATGCAAACATCAAGCTCGCCGAGACGATGCCGCCGACCAGGAGTGAAATGGCGGCGACCATGGGCAAATAGAGTGACAACACGCGTTCAATACCGGCCATCATCTGCCGAACTGCGGAAGCTGTGAGGATGGAGAAGTCGTCGGGCTGATCGGCGGCAAGGCCGTGGCGGCTGCGGAGAATCCCGCGAACTTCCTTGGCCATGGCATCGTCATCGGCGGTGCGCGCAATGACGAGTTTCGCGCCGGTGATGGTATCCACATTGGTTAAGCGACGCATCAAGGTGGAAATGGGAACCACGATTTCGTTGTCACGGTCCATGCCGTGTGGATCCGTCCCCCAACGCTCCAGCACGCCGATCACGCGGAACGGCACGGAGCCAATTTGAATGTCGGAGCCGACAGGATCCTCGCTATTGAAGAGCCGCCCGGCGACAGTTTGGCCGATGACTGCGACCCGCGCCGAGGATTTGACTGCGGCCGCATCGAACAGGGCGCCACTGGATGCGGAACGGCTCCATACCAGTTCGAAACGCTCAGAAACACCGAGGACCTGGGCGCTATCGGATGCATCGCCGCGGCGCACGGTGGTGGTGAGCCCCTGTTGGGGATCCCAGGCCTCAATGTCCGGGACTTGATTGGCGACGGTTTGCAGATCGTCGAGCCGGAGCCGGGTTCCGGGATTGCGCGGGCCGCCAAACATGTGGCCGCCGCCATCCATGACCATGACGGAAGCATCGCCAAAGACCTGGCGGGCCATGGTAAGCATTTTTTGTTTGGCCGCCTGGCCGACGGAGATCACGAGGGTCAGTGCGGCAACGCCGATGAAACTACCCAGCATCATGAAAGCGGTGCGCAGTTTGTACCGGCCCATCATGCGCGCGCTTTGGCTGATCAGACGCACTCTGTTCACAGGGCCCCCTCAAGAGCGGTTCTGGTGTCAGCGGTTTTGTGGTCGGCAACGATACGGCCGCCTTCAATGCGGGCTATGCGCCCGCAATGGCCGGCGATCTCGAGGTCATGGGTGACGATCACGATGGTGCGTCCGGCGCGGTTCAACTCATGGAAGATGTTCATCACTTCGCCGGCGGATCGGCGATCGAGATTGCCGGTTGGCTCGTCGGCGAGGAGAAGATCCGGGCCGTTCACCAGAGCGCGAGCGATGGCGACCCGCTGTTGCTGTCCGCCGGACAGCTCGGAGGGCCGGTGGGAAGCCCGATCGCCGAGCCCCACCATTTCCAGCGCCTTTCGTCCCATTCCACGAATGCTGGCGCGATCCGAATAGAGCAGCGGAAGCTCTACATTTTCGAGCGCGCTGGTGCGGTACAGAAGGTGAAAGGTCTGAAAGACAAAGCCGATTCGCTGGTTGCGGCACCGCGCCTGGGCGGAGGGGGAGAGGCCGGAGGTCTCAGAGCCTTTCAACCGATACGCGCCCTTCGTGGGGACGTCGAGAAGACCGAGAATGTTCATCAACGTCGATTTGCCCGATCCGGAGGAGCCGACGATGGCCACGAACTCGCCATCGTTGATGGTGAGCGACACGTCGATGAGCGCGTCGACCATCTCCCCCGCAGGCCGCCTGTAGGTCTTGCTGATTCCCTGCAATTCGATCATGTCTTCCGCCTCCTCACTGCGAATCCACCTGTCCGATCAGCACCTGTTCTCCCTCGCGAACGCCGCCGCTGATTTCCCAATAGCTGTCATCGCGAAGGCCGGTATTCACCCAGCGCTGCTCCGTTTTGCTGTTCTTCATGCACAGCACATACGTGCGGTTTCCTTGCCGCCTGACGGCCCGGATGGGCAGTGCAAGCACGTTCGCATGGCGGTCGAGATCGATGGTGACGCTGGTGGTCATTTCCGGCCGAAGGACAAAGCCTCGCGGGGCAGTGAATCTGAGCACGACCACGTAGTCCACCACGTTGTCCCGAATCTCGGCCTTGGGGTGGATGGAGGTTACAGTGCCCACAAATTCGCGGTCTCCGTAGGTATCGACGGTGAAGCGCGCCTTCTGCCCGGACCGGATGCGGCCGATATCGGTTTCGTCGACGTAGGCCCACACTTCAAGTCTCGAGAGGTCGAGCAGGGTCACGAATGTGGGCGTGGCGAAGCTGGCGGCCACGGTTTCGCCTTCCTGCGTGGAGACGGCAGAGACGACGCCGGAAATTGGCGCGAAGATCCGGGTGTAGCCGAGTTGCGTGGTCGAATCGGCCAGGGTGGCCCTGGCCTGGTCGCGCTGCTGTTCAGCCACCGCGAAGGCTTTTTGGGCGAGGTCAAGCTCGCTGCGCGAAATGATGCGGGCCTCGTTCAGCTGACGCTTGCGCCCCAGATCGACCTGGTCATAGTCGAGGTTCGCCTGCGCCACACGGAGGGAGGCGGCATCGGCATCGCGGCGCGCCTTGAGGGCGCGATCGTCGAGTTCGGCAAGCAGCTGGCCCTTTTCGACGTGATCGCCAATTTGCACCAGCAGATGCATCACCACGCCGGAAGCGCTGGACCCTACGTTGACTTCCGCGCCGATCATCGGCTTGATGATGCCGGTTGCTTTGGCTGCGGTTCCCACATCACGGCGAGTAACTTCGACGGTTTCCTGGCTGCGCGCGCTGGCCTGTAGATGCGCCGTATCGAACCGTTTCCAGCCGACAACCCCGGCGGCGACCAATCCCAGTATGACCACGCCTATGATGACTCTTCGCATTCGGGACACCTGTTGAGCGCAGTCTCAGTGTCGAAGAGATCCGTATCTGCACGTTTTCACGAATGTAACGAAGTGTTACAGCGGCGGAATTCAATGTCTCCGTGCGATCATGGGCCGGTGAGGAGCCTGGAATTTTGTTATTAAGCGGGCGGTTCATAGCCGCCCCCGACCCTCTGAAGGCGGCTGGCTGAGCTAACCGTTTTCAACCCGCATCTTTATATCCGAGTACGCTGTCTCGATGAGCCTGCGGAGAGCTGCGGAGTTGGTGGCCGTACCTGGTTGCAGCTTCACATGGCGCATGAACTTGCCGGCGCCGTGCAACAAGCGGGCCGGATCGGGGAGCGCCGCACCCTGGAAGAACCCCACATTTACATGCGCAGTGAATACATTGACGTAGCCGAAAGGCGCATCGCCCAGACATGCGACCGGACAGCCGTCGTGCAAGGTCTCCCGGACTTCGTCCCCGCATTTGCGCATGACCTCAAACCACTGAAGCGCGATGGTTCCCAATTCACCTGCATGC
>DASXXV010000239.1:0-4989 GCA_036502905.1 Occallatibacter sp.
GCCGCCGCAGAAAGCCGCGCCAGCTCCGCCGAGGATTCCCAACCGGGTGGCCATAGCTCCGCCGCCCAACGTGAAGATGACACCTACAGCTCGCCAGGCGATGCAGACTGCGCCGCATGCTGCGGAGGCACCGGCGCGTTCCGGCCAGCCGGCCTCACCCGGCCGCCCGGCGACGCTACCGCCCGCGCAAAGCCAGCAGCCTGCGCCGATTCCGTCCAATCAACCGCGCCCATCTCCCATTCCCACCCCGGGCGCGCATCCTCCAGCTCAGCCGGTTCCGCAACAGCCTTCGCGTCCGGCGGAACGGCCGCAACCCACGCCGCCGCAACCCGGCCAGCCGCGGAACGAGGAGAGGCCTGTGCCGAATCGTCCGCCGGCCCAGCCGCCCCGGCCCACCTATCAGGAACCAACGCCTCCTCCGCAGCGGCCTGCAGAGCGTCCGGCGCCGTACCAGCAGCAAGCGCCTCCGCCGCAGCGGCCTGCAGAGCGTCCGGCACCGTACCAGCAGCAAGCGCCTCCGCCGCAGCGGCCCACAGAGCGTCCGGCGCCGTACCAGCAGCAAGCGCCTCCTCCGCAGCGGCGTGAGGAACGTCCGGCGCCGACCAACCAGCAACCGGCTTCGCCTCCGCACTCGACGGAACGGCCGGGGCCGCCGCAGGAACAGCCGCGGCGTGAGCCTCCGCCGCCTCCGCCCGCGCGGCAAAATGCGGAGCCACCACCCCGGTCTGTTCCCCGGCAGGAGGCTGCTCCGCCTGCGGAAAAGAACAGACGGCCCGACGAGAAGGAAAAGCAGAAACCGCCGCAACGCTGAAGCGCCGCCAAAAAAGTGAGGGGGCCGCTGCAATCCAGCAACGGGGCCGCTGCAATCCAGCGGTGGGGCCGCTGCTTCGATTGCAGTGGCCCTTTTCACTTTGCGGCACGAGCGCATTTCTCGTGCGACGCGACGGCCAGCTATGATGGCATGGTTGTTCGGGCGACGCACGCGAAGCGGCGCAAACCGCCGTGACGGCTCACCGTTTTTCCAACATCTCCGGAGGTCCGATGTTTCAAGTCAATCCTCCCCGCAAGGTGTACGACGTCTGCATCATTGGGTCGGGCGCCGGAGGGGGTACAGCCGCCAAGGTTCTTACCGAGGGCGGGCTCAGCGTAGTGATGCTCGAGGCGGGGCCGCGCCTCAATCCGGACCGCGACTTCAAAGAACACGTCTGGCCGTACCAGATTCCCCACCGCGGGGTGGGTATCGGCGGCCGTCAGCGTGGCATCGGCGACGAATTCATGGCCCCGAACGGCTACTGGGATATTGAAGGGGAGCCATACACCACGGCTCCCGGGTCGTCGTTCCGCTGGTTCCGCTCGCGAATCGAAGGGGGACGGACCAATCACTGGGGGCGCATCGCATTGCGCTTCGGGCCGACCGATTTCCGGCCTCATTCGACAGACGGTGTGGGCGAGGACTGGCCCATTACGTACGAAGAGTTGGCGCCCTACTACGACAAGGTGGAAGCCTACATCGGTGTCTTCGGCTCCAAGGAGAACGTTCCCAACGCGCCCGACGGCATCTTCCAGCCTCCGCCCAAACCGCGCTGCACCGAGACCCTGGTCAAGAAGGCCTGCGATCAACTGCACATCACGTGCATTCCGTCGCGCATGGCGATCCTGACCAAGGCGCTGAACGATCGCGATGCTTGTCATTACTGTGCGCAGTGCGGGCGCGGCTGCCGCACCGCTTCCAATTTCAGCTCCAGCCAGGTGATGATTCCCCCCGCGGCGGCTACCGGCCGCTTCACCATGGTCGCCAACGCCATGGCGCGCGAAATCATGGTGAACGATTCGGGCAAAGCCGAGGCGGTTTCTTACGTCGACAAGACGACGGGCACCGAGCAGCGCGTCTATGCGCGAACTGTGGTGGTTGCGGCCAGCGCCTGCGAGTCGGCGCGCATCCTGCTGAACTCCCGCTCGCCAAGTTTTCCCAACGGGGTGGGGAACTCCTCCGGGACGGTGGGTCGGTACCTCACCGATTCGGTAGGCAGCGATCTGGCCGGCTACTTTCCCCAGCTTGAAAAAATGCCCGTGCACAACCACGACGGCGTAGGCGGCATGCACATGTACATGCCGTGGTGGCGATTCGACAGGAAGAACGAGTTTTTGCGCGGGTATCACATCGAGTTCGGCGGGGGGCGCGACATGCCCGGCGTGGGCGGCTTCGACTATGTGTGCGAAGAGCACGAAGGTTACGGCGTGAGCCTGAAGCAGAGATGCCGCACCTCTTACGGGTGCTTTATCGGGTTCAGCGGCCGTGGTGAAATGATCCCCAATCCGGATTGCTATTGCGACATCGACCCCGAGGTGAAGGACAAGTGGGGCATCCCGGTGCTGCGTTTCCACTGGAAATGGGGCGAGAACGAACGCCAGATGGCGGCGGACATGCAGCAGACGTTCCGGTCCATCATTGAAGCCGCGGGGGGAACGGTAATCGCTGGCTCGCGCCGCCATCCGCAGAAGGCCGCCGCCGGCGCGAGCAATGCCCTTGTACAGCAGCCCGCCGGACGCATTTCGGAAGGCGGCGAGATCATTCACGAACTGGGCTGCGTCCGCATGGGCAAGGACCCGAAGACCTCGGCATTGAACCAGAACTGCCAGGCGCACGACGTGAAGAATCTCTTTGTGGCCGATGCGGCGCCGTTTGTCTCCAACCCCGACAAGAACCCCACCCTCAGCATCATGGCGCTTTCGTGGAAGACATCGGAGTACCTGCTGGAACAGGCGAAGAAGGGAGAGATCTAAGCGCATGCGCAGAGAAGGACCTTCCCGCCGCTCAATCCTGAAGTCCCTCACCGTGGGCGCAGCCGTCGGCTCGGTGCTGCGCGTGATTCCGCTGCAGGCTGCGGAGTATGCTCACCATCTCATCGAAGATGAGAAATCGACCGCCCCGGCATACACTCCAAAATTTTTCAACCCGCAGCAATACAAAACTCTGCAGGTGCTCTGCGAGACCATTATGCCGGCGGACGGCGACTCGGGAGGCGCAACGGAAGCAGGCGCTCCGGAATTCATCGATCTGCTGACCAGCGAGAATGACGTGTACCAGAGGCGTCTCGGCGGCCTGATCCAGTGGCTCGACTCCACCTGCACATCGCGCTATAGCAAGGCATGGCGGGATTGCACGCCCGCACAGCAGAAGGAAATCCTCGACATCGTTGCGTACCGCAAGAACGCCGAGCACGACCAGACCCTGATCGACCCCGTGGAGTACTTTTCCTTCCTCCGCAACTTCACAGCCGATGGGTTCTTTACGAGCAAGATCGGGATCAAGTACCTGGGATACAAGGGAAATACTTTTCTGACCGAGTTTCCCGGTTGCCCGCCAGTGCCAGGCATTTAGGGATCTGTTTTCCTGTCTTCCCAGACGACCGCGATCACAAGGTGCAGCAATTCATCTTGTCACTCAACTCTTGACAGTCATAATGAAGACGGCGTAGCGTGATCTCCCATGAGCGAGGAGAACACGGACGTCATCCAGGGCACGCTGGACATGCTGATTTTGAAAACGCTCAGCCTGGAGCCCATGCACGGTTTCGGGATCGCGCGGCGAGTGGAGCAGATCTCGCGCGGCGTTTTCAAAGTGAACCCCGGGTCATTGCTGACGGCATTGCAGCGCCTGGAGCGCGCCGGCTGGCTCGATTGCGAATGGAAGCAGACGGAGAACGCGCGCCGCGCCAGGATTTACAGCCTGACCCGGACCGGGAAGAAGCAGCTTGAGGTTGAAACGGCCGATTGGAACCGCCGCGCCGGTGCGATCGCGCGGCTTTTGAAAGCGGAGATCTGATCCATGTCGCTCTCGCGGCAACTTACGCGCGGTCTGCGCGGCCTCTTCCGCCAGGCGAGAACCAACGAGGAGATTACCTGCGAAATCCGGCAGTATCTCGATGACGCCGTGGCGGCCGGCCTGGAGCGCGGACTTTCGCCGGACGAAGCGCAGCGTGCAGCACGCATGGAACTGGGCAACATGGCGGCGGTTCAGGAACAGGTGCGCTCCTCCGGATGGGAAAACGGGGTCCGCACCCTCTGGTTCGACTTGCGATATGCTTTCCGCCAGTTGCGCAGGAACGCGGGGTTTGCCGCCGTCAGCATTATCACCCTCGCGCTCGGCATCGGCGCCTGCACGGCCATCTTCAGTGCCGTCAATCCCATTCTGTTTGCGCCGCTGCCTTATCCCCATGCAGACCGCATCCTGATGATCTGGGATACCTACCAGGGCGCGCGTTCGGAACTGTCCTACGGCACATTTTATGAACTCGCCCATCGCAGCCGCTCATTTGAGGCGATGACGGTTTTTGAACCGTGGCAGCCCACGATGACGGGCGACGCTCTCCCCGAGCGCCTCGAAGGCCAGAGTGTCAGCTCCAGTTTCTTCCGCGTTCTCGGCGTTGCACCGAAGTTCGGGCGCGATTTCCTGGCCTCGGAAGAGGGGTCGCAGGCGCCCCGGCTTGTGATCCTCAGCGATCGGCTCTGGCTGCGCCTGTTCAACCGCGACCGAAGCATCATTGGGCGCGCGATCAAACTGGATGATGACAATTACACCGTCATCGGCATCATGCCGGCCGAATTCGAGAATGTAGTCTCGCCCTCCGCCGATATCTGGACTACGGAACGCTATGACGCGGGCACGCTCACACCGAATGTTGCCACCTGGGCCTGGGCCTGGGGATTGCATCTGCACATCGCCGGCCGGCTCAAGCGTGGCGTCAGCAAGCAGCAGGCGGTGAACGAATTGGAGCAGATCGCCCACACGCCATGGGCCGAGTACCCGCGCCCGCGGTGGGCATCGCTCAATCGCGGTCTGATCGTCGACTCCCTGCAGGACGACATGGCGCATACGGTGAAGCCCGCGCTGCTGGCGATCGCCGGCGCCGTCATTCTGTTGCTGACCATCGCCTGTGTGAACGTGGTGAACCTGCTGCTGGCGCGCAACACCCAGCGGCGCGGCGA
>DASXXV010000240.1:0-3394 GCA_036502905.1 Occallatibacter sp.
CGTGAATTGCACGAAGCCCACACCCGCTTTTCAAACCTGGAAGCGCGCGCCGATGCCGCGCTCGCCGGAGTCGAGCAGATCCGCTCCCAGCAGCGTGAGCAGGGCCTCGATATTCGCGGCGACATCCTCGCCTCCATGAACCGGCTCCATCATCAGCTCGATCAGGCGCGCCAGGCGCTCGCCCAGCAGGATCTGGATACGGCCAACGAGTTCATGAACCGCGCCGACACCGACACCACCCGTCTGGAGCAGTTCCTGGGCAGATAGCGACTCTCACGCCGATTCCCGCGGCCGGCGACTCGAATGCCGCCGAACGGAAGAGGAACGTGAGTCAGCCATCCCTCTGCCACGCAAGGCGATGACCAGCCAGCTCGTTTCAGCCTGCTGAAAAAGTCACTGTTTTGAAGGGGCACGAGTTTACTCGTGCCATAAACGGCTCACAATGAGTGCGGCTTTAGCCGCTGAGGGATGGTTTCCACCCTCATTCGACTTCGTCATCAATATGGACGAGCCGGCTCGTTTCCGCTGTTGCCCGAGAAATTGAAGGCACTGGTCGAAAGCTACGGCGAGAGCCAGGCCCAGGATCCTGACCGCTGCCAGGGGCTCCTCAAGGCTCATTGCGGCGCCTGCCCGTGCGAAATCTCCGCCCCAGCCGCTGCGCTCGAACCGCGTTGACCTGCATGGATAAGCCGGAAATTGAGATCGCTACCCTTCCGAAAAGCTTCTCCGGCGGGTAGCGACTCTGGAGCGCCGGCGCGGGACGGCATGCATTCGAAAACGCGCGGCCATTCCGCGAACTACTGGGTAACGGTCTTCACCTTGTCGCCGGTTTTGAACCCGGCGCCCGAGACCACCTCGCAGACCGCCGAGGCGTCGTCCACGTCAGTTGCCTTCACCACGCCCACCGTGGTCGCCAGCCGGCGAATCACCGCTCCCGTGGTGGGGTCCTTGATCTCCTTCGTCACCCGCTCCACATTGAACTGGTCGCCCACCTTGATGCCTGCCTTGGAGCCCACGTTGAGGATCACCTGCCCGCCTTCGACAGCGGCCACTACGCCCTCCACCGTGACGGTGTGCGTCGCGATCTTGGGCGCATCGGTAACCAGGTTCGTGCTCAGATCGTCCACGGCTTTCTTGACCGCTTCGCCAATGATGGTCTGCTGGAAATTGCTGTTGCCAAAATCCGCGCTCCCGCCCCCGAAGCCGCCCCAGTTACCGCCGCCGCCCAGCAGGTTGGTGCTGGCCCGCGCCGACTGCCCCTTGCCATCCGCCACGCCCAGAATTTCGGCCGTATTGGTGTCGATAATGCGCGCCGTGATGGCTACATTGGCCTTGGAGTTGGAATGCCCAACGTTCCCCAGTCCCACTCCGTGCCAGTTGCCGCCCATCCCGCCCAGGCCGGTCTTCTTGGTCTCATTTCCGAATTCCGTGATGCTGCCCACCACGATCGCGTCCAGTCCCAGGATCTTGCCGATCTTGGCGGCGGTGTTGGTGTCCGCCCGGTTCGAATTGGAAAAGTTCTGCTCGGCCAGGATCTTGTCCAGCGCTTTCCGCTCGATCACCGAGTACGTGCCGTCCTTCACCAGGTCCGTGACCAGCAGATCGACAATGCCTTTGCCAACGTCTACGTTGGTTCCGAAAACCGACGCCGAGACCGTCTGGACAGTGGCGTAATCAAAATCCATGACAGCGATACGAGGCCGGCGCTTGCTGGCCGTTTGCGCCTGCGCTGCGACGGCCAGCGTCGTCGCGAGGATAGCCATTGCGGCCATACCGGCCGGGACGATGCGGTAGATTTTCATACGATTTCCCTCGAGAGAAAATGGCTCAATGGAAGATTCCTTCCCCCGAATAGTTCTGTCAAGTCAATTCGCGTTTCAAAAAATCAGCTCATCGCCGCCTGACTTCAGCTTCTAGTGGTGTCCGCCGCACCGATAGTCATTTATCCGGTTTGAAGGGTATGGGCTTCAGCGTTGAAGCGTACGGGCTTCAGCGTTGAAGGGTACGGGCTTCAGCCCGTACATAAAGCCACCCAAATCAGCGGGGCTTTAGCCCCTGAGGGGCTTTGCACAAAATCCCATGGGTGCTCACGATCCTTTCAGGCTGCACGAAAACCCTAAGGTTTGCACAAAAACCCTTCCCCAAAGTGTGTTTACCTCCGAAGGAAATCGCGCTTTTGGATGGCACCAACAGTGATGCCAGCGAATAGGCCAGCCGGCTACGATCGGAGTCGAAACTTCCGCATTGGCGACCACACCACCGCTACCGCCCTCCGACCACATTCAGCACATTTCAATGCGTTGTATTCAGCACATTTCAATGCGTTGTCATCCTGAACGCAGTGAAGGATCTGCGGTTGTTTCCGTCACAGCGCTTTCATTCGGCGTGGGAGTGATATGCAGCCATGCACGAGGGCTCCCACTTCACATACATCATGGCCAGCCGGGAGCCACAACTGGAAGCCAAAAAGCCCCGCGGCGGGCAATGTCCAGATTTGCACAAATCAGGGCCTCACCCCGCTGCTTGCTTTCTTGCCCAGCCGTCGCCCCTGTGCTAACCTTGGATTCTGTGCCGTGGTACGCGCGCAACTGAGAGTGTGCCTGTACCTTGGTTTCAATCCGCCGGAAATTCTCCGGGTGGGAAGGCGGTTTCACCGTCGGTGAGATCCGGGCTTCAGGGCTGGCGTAGCTCAGCTGGTAGAGCATCTGATTTGTAATCAGAGGGTCGGGGGTTCAAATCCCTTCGCCAGCTCCATTCAAGAACCACTGCGGAGTTGAACCAGCGGCAGCGAGTTTTACCGGCGTCACGGGTGGACGCCGGGCCTGTCCTCTGCGGTAATCCCCATGAGGTGCATGCTCGAAAATGCCGGAGGACTCCGGGTTAGCCGGATGCTTCCGGGCAGAGCGTAATGCGCAAAAGGGACTTCAGCCGGGACGGGCTGGCGAGTTGCACAGGTGGCCGAGTGGTTAATGGCAGCAGACTGTAAATCTGCCGCTCCTTGGAGCTACGGAGGTTCGAATCCTCCCCTGTGCACCAGGTTTGAAGGGCCGTGGTTTCCCGCCCTTGCGCTGAAGATAGACGCAAGCCCGGGCGCACGGAGCGGTTGAGGGGTTGGAAATGCGCGAAGAACAGCCGGGTGCGCGCACGGGTTCGGATTTGCAGCGGCGCTATCCGATTGCTCTTCTGCTGTACGGTATTCTGGCGGTGCTGTGCTGGTTTACAGTAGGCGAAGGCACGATCGTGTTGTTCGGGAAGCCTGTAGAATTAAGATTGATCCCGGTATTGATCCTGGCCACCTTCGCACTGCGGACGGTTCTGGTTCGCCAGGCGGACAAGATTCGCCACGGCGGCGAGTAAAAAGACAGCTATCAGCCTCTAGCTGCTAGCTTCTGGC
>DASXXV010000241.1:0-46027 GCA_036502905.1 Occallatibacter sp.
GGACGCGCCCGTGGGAGATGAACCACGTCTCCACCATCTGCACGCACTGCGGCGACGGGTGCAAGGTTACGCTGGGTGTCCGCCAGGCGAACGAAGGCTCCGAGCTTGTCCGCGCCGATAATCGCGACAAGAGCGGTATCAACGGAGATTTTCTCTGCGCCAAAGGCCGCTTCGGATTTGACTTCGTGGAGAGCGAAGAGCGCCTTACAAAACCCCTGGTTCGCAATGCGGCAGGCGAACTCGAACCGACCACCTGGGAAAACGCGCTGCGCCTTGCCGGCGCAAAACTCAAGGAGATTCGCGAGACCAAGGGCGGCGCGGCCATTGGCGTGATCGGGTCGAACCGCACCACCAATGAAGAGAATTACCTGCTGCAAAAGTTTGCGCGCACAGTGCTTGGAACCAATAATATCGACCACCAGCGTACCGCGGACTTTGCAACCTTTGCTCGAGCCATGGCCGGCCACCAAGGCAAAGCTGCCAGTCTGCGCGATGCGGGCACGGCACCGGCCATCCTGCTGATCGGCGGCGATCCCACCAATGAGCATCCGCTCCTGGCGTGGCAGATCCGCAGCAACGTGCGGTTGAACAAGGCGCGGCTCTACATTGCGAATCATCGTTCGATCAAGCTGGAACGGCAGGCGAAGGCCGTGCAGGGTCTGCCGCCCGCGGGCTACCGCGATCTGACCGTGATCCTCGACCAGAATGAGTCCGATTTTGCCAAGGCGGTCATGGCGGAAGAATCGCTGCTGGTGATTTTCGGCGAAGAGTTCCGCGGCGACCAGATTCTTTCCCTGGTTTCATGGGGGCTGAATCGGGGGAACGTTCGTTTCGCCTTCCTCGGCGATTTCGTGAATTCGCGCGGGGCCGCGGACATGGGAGTGCTTCCCGATCTGTTGCCCGGATATGTGCCGGTGGCGGAACCTGGTGCTTTCGCCGGGGAATATCGCGGTCTGCCTGCCGAGCCGGGCATAAGCGAACCGGAAATGCTCGATGCGGCGCGGGACAGCAAGCTGGACGCACTGCTGGTCGTCGGAGCGAATCCGGTGAAGACCCGCAATCTGGATCCGGCAAGCCTGAAAAACACGTTTCTCATCGTGCTGGAAATGTTCCCCACGGAGACGGCGTCGATCGCCGACGTGGTTCTGCCCGCCGCCAGCCTCTATGAAAAAGCCGGAACCGTGACCAACACCTTCGGCGATGTGCAGCTTGTGCAGAAGGCCGCGGACAAGGCCGGCACCAGATCCGATTTCGAAATCCTCGTGCGCCTGGCCGCAGCCATGAACGCGGACATTCCCAGGCTTGTGCCCTTTGGTAAAAGCGGCGTGCGCGCCGACCTGGGACAATCCCGCGGAGCGCAATCAGGCGAGGCGGATCGCCACGCCGTCTGGCTTTCCGCGCATGGACTGGAGCTAAAGCTGAGCCCCTTCGATCCTCTGGCCGTCCTCGACGAGATCGAGCGTCTCGTGCCTGCATACAAGCTGGATCGCCTGAACCTTTTCACCGGCAACGACGTGCACACCGAACCCGGATTTGTGCCGATTTCCGCGCTCACTCATCCGCACCCCGAATTGATTGTGCCGGCGCACGATACTTTGTTTACCTCGGGAACGCTCGGCCGTTACAGCCGCGCGCTCGAAGATTTGAACGTGCATCAATCCGAGCAGCCCCAATTGGCGGAGCTGGCGGGCGACTGACGTCCTTTGAAAGGGACCGGCATCCGCCGTTCCGCATTGACCACACAACAGGAGGGGCATTGGGCCCTGAGCGAACCAGAAACAGCGCGACCCTTAAACCGGTTATGTTTGCAAGACGCAAGAGAGGCTAAAGCTCTGTGACGATATTCTGGTTTTTTGTTTGGAGCTTGCTGAAGTGCATCGTGGTGACGGTGATCTTTCTACTGGGCGTCGCCTACACGGTGCTGCTGGAGCGCAAGCTGGTGGCGCGCATCCAGAATCGCTGGGGCCCCACCCGCGTGGGACCGTTCGGCCTGCTGCAGCCGCTGGTCGACGGGGCGAAGTCCTTCCTGAAGGAAGACATCATTCCCACCTCGGTGTACAGGCCGCTCTACCTGCTGGCACCGATAATTTCTCTGGGCTGCGCGCTGATCCTGATCGGAGTGGTGCCGTTCGGCAATCCCAACATCACCTATCATGGGTTCCGCTTTTTCGAGATCGCGGATATCAACGTTGGCCTCCTGGTGCTGCTGGGCCTGACCTCAATGGGCGTCTACGGGATTGCGCTGTCAGGGTGGTCTTCGAATAACAAGTACTCGCTGCTCGGGGCGCTACGGTCTTCCGCGCAGATGGTCAGTTACGAACTGGCTCTGGGATTGTCGCTGGTGGGGGCGGTGATGCGCACCGGTTCACTGAATCTGCGAGAGATCGTCGAGCGCCAGGCGCAGCATGGTCTCTTGAGTTGGAACATGTTCGGAGGGTTCCAGTTCATTGCGTTCTTTATTTACCTGATGGCGGCATTTGCGGAGACGAATCGTGCTCCGTTCGATCTCCCTGAGGCGGAAACCGAGTTGGTTGCCGGCTATCACACCGAGTACAGCTCCATGAAGTTCGCCATGTTTTTCATGGCGGAGTACGGCGGCATGATCAACGTGGGCTGCGTGGCGACGTTGTTGTTTCTGGGCGGATGGACGAGTCCGTTCGGGAACCTGTTTCCCATGCCGCAAAATATGGTTCTGCAGGCCATCCTGCCGCTGTTCTGGTTCGTGTTCAAGGTCTTTACGTTCCTGTTTTTGTATGTGTGGGTGCGCGGCACGCTGCCGCGCTTCCGCTATGACCAGCTTATGAATTATGGGTGGCGGTTCCTATTGCCGCTGGCGATTCTCAACATCGTAGGCACCAGTCTGTGGCTGGCCTACAAGCAATAGCGCACAGCGCGCTCATTTACAATCGGAGAGGATTTCCGAACGAACTTATCAGTCCTCTCCTCAATCGGCGGGCGGTTCCCTGCCGCAGTAGTCAGTGATGGAACGATGCACCTGATCCTGTTTATCGTGTTTGCCGGGTTGTGCCTGGCGGGAGCTGTCAATCTCCTGCTGCAGAGCCATCCCATCAACAGCGCTCTTTCCCTGGTGGTGGTGATGAGTTCGCTGGCCGTACTGTACCTCCTGCTGGGCGCGGAGTTCCTGGCCATTGCGCAAATCATCGTCTACGCCGGCGCCATCATGGTGCTGTTCACGTTCGTGGTGATGCTGCTTAACGCCGGCCGCGAAGAGCGCACCTTTGGCAGCCGCGCCGGCAAGATCATTGGCTTTCCCGCGGTAGCGGTGCTGCTGGGCGTCATCGCCACCGTGATTCTCAAGGCAAAGGGGCTGCACGGAGCCACCTTGAGCGATCCGATTACGAACACCGCGGACCTGAGCAAGGTGCTTTTCAGCGATCTGCTGCTGCCCTTTGAAGTGACGTCCGTGCTCATCCTGATTGCCATCCTCGGAGCCGTGGCACTGGCGCGCGCCGGGAGCGGTGACCACCCCACGAACAAAGACCAGTTCGTGGGGACCCCGGGAGAACGGAGGGTCAGCAAGTGATTCCGATTTCGTGGTACCTGCTGCTCAGCGCCATTCTCTTCTGTCTCGGCGTAGTTGGATTCCTGATCAAGCGCAATCTCATTACGGTGTTCATGTCCATCGAGCTCATGCTCAACGGCGTGAATCTTTCCTTTGTCGCCTTTGCGCATCAATGGAACCTGGTAAAGGGACAGATCTTTGTGTTCTTCGTGATGGTCGTGGCCGCGGCTGAAGCCGCCGTGGGCCTGGCCATCATTATCGCGGTGTTTCGCGCGCGTTCCACCCTGGCGGTCGATCGCATCGACCTGATGAAACTATGAACGGACCGCTGCTGTATTTGCCGCTCATTCCGCTGCTGCCGTTCGCCGGTTTCCTGGTCAACGGGATCCTGGGCGGTCGTCTGCCCAAGGCTTTGGTAACCTTCATTGGGCTGGCGGCGCCATTCCTGTCGTTCCTGATCGTGGCGCGCGACGCATGGCTGTCGTGGAGCGGCGCCATCCATCTGCCGGTGGTCGAATTGGACGCGCCGATCTGGATTGCCGCAGGGCAGTTGCACATCGATTTCGGCTCGGTGCTCGATCCGCTCTCGCTGGTGATGCTGCTGATCGTAACCGGCGTAGGATTCCTCATCCATGTCTATTCCGCCGGCTACATGCGGGACGATTCCGGCTATGCACGCTACTTCAGCTACCTCAATTTATTCCTGTTCTTCATGACGGTCCTGGTGCAGGCCGGCAATGTCCTGCTGATGTTTGTCGGCTGGGAAGGCGTGGGCCTGGCTTCGTACCTCCTGATCGGCTTCTGGTATCAGAAGAACTCCGCGGCGGACGCCGGCAAGAAGGCGTTCATCGTCAACCGCATCGGCGACTTCGGATTCCTCATCGGGATTTTTCTGCTGCTCGCCCAGTTCGGCACCCTGAAATTCGGCGACATCGCCGCCCAGCTTGATGCGGATCCAGCGCTCCAGGGCGGCATCATCACCGCCATTGCTCTCTGCCTGCTGGTGGGCGCAACGGGCAAAAGCGCGCAGTTGCCGCTATACGTCTGGCTGCCCGACGCGATGGAAGGCCCCACTCCCGTATCAGCGCTGATCCACGCGGCCACCATGGTAACCGCCGGCGTGTACATGATCGCGCGCACCCATTTCATCTTCGATCGCTCGCCATTCGCGCTGACCGTAGTCGCAATCGTGGGCGCGGCAACAGCTTTCTTCGCCGCCACCATCGGCCTGGTGCAAACCGATATCAAGCGCGTACTGGCCTACTCGACGGTTTCGCAGCTTGGCTACATGTTCATGGCCTGCGGCGTGGCGGCGTATTCGGCGGCCATCTTCCACCTGATGACGCACGCCTTCTTCAAGGCGCTGCTCTTCCTCGCGGCGGGCTCTGTCATTCACGGGCTCGGGGGCGAGCAGGATATGCGGCGCATGGGCGGGCTAAAGCGCTACATGCCGATCACATACTGGACCATGACGATCGCCGTGCTGGCCATCGTGGGCATCCCGGGGTTGGCTGCCTTCTTCTCCAAAGACGCCATTCTGAGCGCCGCCTTCATGCAGGGCAGCCTCGGAAAGGTCTTTTGGTTTATCGGCCTGGTCACGGCCCTGCTCACCTCGTTCTACATGTTCCGGCTCTGGTACCTTACGTTCCACGGTGAACGGCGCGACCACGCTTTGGAAGAGCACGGAGCCGCGGTCCACGCGCGTTCCGATACCAGGCTCACGGTGGAAGCAGAGCATGGCCACGAGCCCCACGAGAGCCCATGGTCGATGCTCGGACCGCTAGTCATCCTGGCGATTCTCTCCATCATCGGCGGCTGGATTGGTGCGGGACGCTTCGGCGCATATCTGGCGCCGTCAGTTGGTACGCGTATTGCGGAAGCCGCCGGCAATACTCTCGAGTGGACGCTGACTGGCCTCGCTGTGGCAGTCGCACTGCTCGGCTGGTTCATTGCTGACCGGATGTATCGCACCCGGCCGGAAGCCCCGGAGCGGTTGGCCGCGTCGCTGTCCGGAGCGTACAAGCTGCTTCTCAACAAGTACTGGGTCGACGAAATCTACGGGACCGTCATCGTCAAGCCGATTCTTGCGGTATCCCGCTTCTTCCTGGAATGGGTGGTGGACGTGGCAATCCTGGGCGGCGCGGCCTGGCTGCTGGGCGGCATTGCGTCATTCACCGGAGCCATCCTGCAACGCTGGCAATCGGGTAATCTCCGCTCCTACGCGGCATGGCTGGCGGCGGCCGCCGCAGTGGTTCTCATTTACCTGTTATGGATCAGTTCGCCGTCCCCCATGCAGGTCTTTCACGGAGCAGGTCAATGAGCATGAATGATCTAAACGAATCCATCCTCACGCTCATCCTGCTGGTTCCGCTAGCAGGCGCCATCCTGATTGCCATCCTGCCGGACCGGGGGAAGCTCTCCGCATCCATTGCGCTGCTGACCGCGCTGGTCACCTTCGGGCTCACGCTCCATCTTCCCGCGCATTTCCTGGTGGGCCAGCCGGGATACCAGTTCGAGATCAACAAGCCATGGATTGATCTAAGCCCGAACGGCGCCCATATCGGAATTTTTTACCACGTGGGCATCGACGGGCTCAGCTTGTGGCTGGTGGTCCTGACGGGCCTGCTGGCGCCGGTCGGCGTACTCGCAAGCTGGAACGCGATCAAAGAGCGCAAGAAGGTCTTCTACTCGCTTTTCATGGTGCAGCAGACGGCCATGGTTGGAGTGTTCGTCTCGCTGGATCTCATGGTCTACTACGGCTTCTGGGAACTGTCGCTTGTGCCCATGGCAATCATCATCGCCATGTACGGGCGGAAGGACGGGGCACACGCCGCGGGCCGCTTCTTCCTCTTTACCTTCATCCCTTCGGCTCCTCTCCTGGTCGCCATCCTTTACCTGTATCGCGAGACCCACACCTTCAACTTCGAGCAGCTCCAGTACAACGTGGCGACAGGCGTAATCCCGGCAACGGCGCTGTTCTGGTGCTCGCTTGCCTTCCTGTTTGCTTTCGCGGTGAAGGTCCCGGTTTTCCCGCTGCACGGATGGCTCGCCGAAACATTCAGCGAAGCCCCGGTCGCCCTGGCGATGGTGGTCGCCGGAAAGCTCGGCCTCTACTCCATGTTGCGCTTCCACGTGGGGCTGTTCCCGGTGCAGTCGCGCGCCCTCGCGCCGGTGATGATCGCGCTGGCGGTGATCGGGATTCTGTACGGCGCGTGCCTCGCCCTGGTGCAGCGCGATTTCTGGCGGCTGATTGCCTTCGCCACCCTTGGCCATTTCGGCGTAACCACGCTGGGCATCTACGGGCTCAACCTCATCGGGCGCGACGGAGCGGTTTTCCTCATGGTCAGCCAGGGCGTCATTGAAGGCGCGCTGTTCGTCCTGCTTGGAGTGCTCGAGACTCGCTACGAGACCAGCCAGATCGCCAGCTACGGCGGCGTAGCCGCCAGGCTGCCTCGCACTGCGACGTTCTTCGTCATCACGTCTCTCGCCATGGTGGGGCTGCCGGTGCTGAATGGCTTTGTCGGCGAGTTTCTCGTCCTCTCGAGCACGTTCACCTCTGTCAGCCGCGGCTGGGCGATTGCGGCCACGGTCACCATTATCCTCGGCGCCTGCTACATGCTTTGGCTCGTCCAGCGCATTTTCTACGGGCCAAAGAGCGACATGGCGGCTTCCCAGTTGGTGGACGATCTACGATTCCACGAAATCGCCGTGCTCGCCCCGTTGGCCGTACTCATGCTGGTGATGGGTGTGGCTCCCACCTACTGGCTGCGCGCCATTGAAAAGAGCTCTTCCACGGCGGGCCTCCTGCAGCAACGGCGATCGGCCACGCCGGCCCAGAACTCGAACCGAATTTCAGCTTCCACTGCCTCGGAGGCACATCGATGAACGCCAGCGACAGCCTCCGCATTCTCCCCGAGATCATTCTCACAGTCACTGGTGTGCTAGTGATGCTGATCGATGCTTCCCTGCCCACAGGATGGTCGCGTCGCAACCTGGGCGTGGTCGCCGCCATCGGCACGGGGTTCGCCTATGCGTCGAGTATCTGGCAACTGGGCCTTCCCACCGGAACCGGCTTCTTCCGCACCGTCGAAACTAGTCCGTTCACGGTGTTCTTTCACGTACTGATCTGCGCCATCGTGCTGGTCGCGATTCTCATCTCGATGGATACACTGCCCGAGAACGGACATCACCAGGGCGAGTACTACGCACTGCTCGCGTTCGGAGCGGTGGGCATGTGCCTTCTGACCAGCGCGGTCGAGCTCCTGGTCGTGTTCATCGCCCTCGAAATCTCGTCCATCTCCACCTATATCCTCGCCGGGTATCGCAAGCACACCGGGCAGGGGCCGGAAGCCGCCATCAAGTATTTTCTGCTCGGCTCCTTCGCCACCGGGTTCCTGCTCTATGGGATCGCGCTCATCTTCGGCGCCACTGGAACCACGCAGATCTATGAAGTGGCAGCGCGCGTGCCGGACAACCCGAACCACACAATGCTGGTGGCTGCTCTGGCTCTGATGATGGTAGGTATGTTGTTCAAAGTGTCGGCGGCGCCGTTCCACGTGTGGACTCCGGACGTGTACGAAGGCGCTCCGTCGCCGGTAGTGGCACTCCTCTCCACCGCCCCCAAAGCGGCTGTCTTCGCGCTGTTGCTGCGCGTGGCATACGAAATGCTCCCCACTCTGCGGTCGGTCTGGGGACCGCTGCTCTGGGGCGTGGCGGCCCTTTCCATGACCGTAGGCAACCTCGCGGCGTTGCGCCAGGAAAACGTCAAACGCATGTTGGCCTACTCGTCCATTGCGCACGCAGGCTACCTGCTGGCGGCGTTTGCGGGCTTCGGGCCTTCCGGCATTGCGGCGGCCAGTTTCTATATGGCCGCGTATGCTGCCATGAACGTCGGGATCTTCACCGTAGTCACTCTGGCCAGCGGATACGATGACCGCCTGCCCTTGATCCGTGACTATCGGGGGCTGATTTATCGCTCCCCACTTCTCGGCAGCCTGCTCATCTTCTTTCTCATCTCGCTGGTCGGCATTCCCTTCACCGGCGGATTTTTCGGAAAGTTCTACTCCTTCTCGGCGGCGGTAGACGGAGGGGCGGTGACGCTGGCCATCATCGGCCTCCTGAACTCAGGCGTCGCCTCGGCCTACTACCTGCGCCTCGCCTTTGCGGCGGCCCAGCGCCCCGATGAATCCAACGTCAGGACAGCTTTCGCCTTACCCCAGGTCGGGATCGCAGTAGGCGCCGCCCTGCTGTTTACCGTGGGCGCAACCCTCTGGCTGGGTATCGTGCCGGGACGAGCGCTGCGTGCCGCCGAAACTGCGGCCCACACCCTGCGCGTCCCCCCAAGCGCGCCGGCAACTCCGGAGATCAGTCTGCAGCCGCATCCGTAACCAGGACGGCGTCCTTCCGAACCAACCCCGCGAGCAGAGTACAGTAGAACTCCATCGTCAGCCCCAGGACATGGCCATTGACGAATTGCTCGATCACCCACGCGCGCGCCGCGCGGCCCATGCGAAAGCGGTCCTCGGGATTGCGGAAGAGTCGGAGGACGGCTTCAGCAATCGCCTCCGGATATCCGGCGGGAATCAGCAAGCCGGTCACTTCGGGAATCACCGCATCACGCGACCCGGTTGAAATCGTGGTGACGACAGGAATGCCGGTGGCCGCAGCTTCCAGCACCACGTTGGGAAAGCCCTCGCGCCAGGTAGGCAAAACCATCACGTCCATGGCGCGATAGTAAGGCGCGGTATCGGCAACGTAACCGGTGCAGACGATGGCGGGATGACTCTCGATTTTTTGGCGGAGAGCCGGGCTGACGGCGTCTTCCGAGTCATCGAACCATCCCACCAGCAGCAGGCGAGCGGAAGGAACCGCCTGCAGGATACGTTCGAAGGCATCGATCAATTCCGGGATACCCTTGTCGCGCGTCAGTCTTCCGACGAAACCGATCAGGGGCGCCTCGCACGCGATACCGAGGCCTCTGCGGACCTTTTCCGAGCCTGGCGAAAAGCGGTATATATCCACCCCCTGGCTGCTCCCGTTACCAATCAAATGCAGCTTTCGGGCCGGCGCTACACGTAGGGCCGCGGCCTTCCCAAGCAGGCTTTGGCTGTTGCATACCACGTGATGCGCACAGGCTGACGCCAGGCGCTCGGCGGCAAGAAGCACTCGGAACTGGAAGCCGGTGGAAGTTTCCAGGCGGAGACCGCGAAGCACGTAGACGCGTACCGGAATACCACACAGTTTGGCGGCGAGATTCCCCAGCAATCCCGCCTTGGGCGTGCTGAATTCGGTCAAAACCGGCCGCAAGCGCCGTAGCACCCACCACAGCCGGACAAGAGAGACTGCGTCGGCCAGGGGGGACACGCCCCGCTGCATCGGAACCGGAAAAATTTCAACGTCTTCCTGTTCGGCGATTCGGTCCAGTAGCACTCCGGGACTGCTGATGAGCACAACGCGAAATCCCGACGCCTTCAGCGCGCGCAAGCGTGCCGGCAGAATCAGGCACGTCTGCGGATGCGTAATACCCAGAACGATCAAGGGATGACCGTTCCCCTCACGCACGGCCGTCAACTCTGTCTCGTGCACTTTCCGATCTTGCATGACTCTCCGCGATGCTCGCTGGCAGGAGCGAACCATACCTTGATTAGCGGAATCTCAAGAACTGTACCAATTCCCGACAGAATTCACCTGTGCGCGGGATCACGTAATAACTGAATCGAGCGTTTTACGCTCATATTTCTCTCATGACTAAACGTCCCAGAGTGCTCCTGCTGATTCCGCACCTCGGCGGCGGAGGCGCGGAACAAGTGACTGCCCTGCTGACCCGGGGGCTCTCCGCGCAAAAGTATGAGCTGCACCTGGGCCTGGTCACGGAGTCGGAAATGGCGTCTGATCTAGTGCCATCCACGGTCCGGATCCACGCCCTGGGCGCGTCGCGTGTACGCTTTGCCGCCTTCAGGCTTTGGCGTCTGGTGCGAAAGCTCGAACCAGACTTGATCCTGTCCGGGATGGCTCATTTGAATTTTCTTGTTCTGCTGCTGCGGCCGCTGTTCCCCAACAAGACCCGCGTGATCGTGCGTCAGAACGCCACCGTTTCAGCCGAATTGCAATCGAGGCGTCTGCCGGTGTACACCCGAATCTTCTACAGGTTCGTTTACCCGGGTGCGGACCGGATCGTCTGCCAGACCAGCGCTATGGCGGCGGACTTGGCGGTGCGGTCGAACCTCGGCAAAAGACAGGTCGAGGTCTTGCCCAACCCGGTGGATGCCGTAGCGATCCGAGCCACCTGTGCGCCTTCCGAAGATTACTGGGGTGGACCGGGTCCGTGCCTTCTGGCCATGGGGAGGCTCTCCTTTGAAAAGGGGTTCGACCTCCTGCTCGAGGCCTTCGCTTCCCTTCGACTGAAGTTCCCCGCGGCCGAACTGACGATACTAGGCACCGGCCCGGAATTGGACAGGCTTAAGGGGCTCCGCAAAGAACTCCGTCTGGGACACTCGGTCCGGTTCGCCGGGTATGTGCAGCATCCCGAGCGTTTCTTCTCCGGCGCGTCCCTTTTCGTGTTGCCTTCGCGCCAGGAAGGCATGCCCAATGCCCTTCTGGAGGCGGCCACGGGCGGCCTCCCAATCGTCGCTCTGCCAGCCGCGGATGGAGTCGTGAATCTGCTCACAGGCAAGCAGGGCGCGTGGCTGGGCGCGGAGGTGTCATCCCGTGCACTGACACGGGCCTTGCTCGCCGCTCTCGATTCGATCCACCCGGGTCAACGATTTCCGCACCCCTGGGTGGATCGCTTCCGCATGGAGTTCGCGATCCAGGACTACGAACGCATGATTGACGAGATGCTGGAGAAACACATCCTGCGCGAGCATGCTTGATGAGCCACATTGCCCTTGTCATTCCTACGTTGGACCGTATCGCCGGGGCGGAACGCCAGGTGATGCTGCTGGCGCGCGGCATGGCCGACCGGAACTGGCGCGTGTCGATCGTGACCCTCTCGGGAAATGGAGCCAATGCGACGCCGGAACTGCGCTCTGCGGGCGTGGAATTCGTCAGCCTGGAAATGCGCAAAGGACTGGCCGATCCGCGGGGATGGTTCCGCTTTCGGGCCTGGCTGCGCCACAGTCGCCCCGATGTGGTGCACGCGCATCTTCCCCATGCGGCGTGGCTGGCGCGCTGGTCGCGATTGGCCGCCCCCATCCCTGTACTGATCGACTCTATCCATACTTCGGCCACTGGTGGTTGGGGACGGCGCATTGGATATCGCATGAGCAAGCGGCTCCCCGATCTTGTCTCCGCCGTGAGCCAGGGAGTTGCGGATGCCTGCGAAGCTGCGGGCATGATTCTGCCGCCCCGGCTCATGGTGATCCCTAACGGGGTCGATGTCGAACACTGGCGGCCCAATCCGGCGGCGCGGAACGACCTCCGCCGGAGTCTCGGCTTTACAGATGAGTTCTTATGGTTTGCCGCCGGGAGGCTCGATCCAGTGAAGGATTATCCCGGACTCCTCAGGGCGATGACGCAGTTTTCCAAGGCGGCACACCTGGTCATAGCCGGCGGCGGTCCAGGCGAGGCTTCTCTGCGACGCCTCGCCGGCCAACTCGGCATTGAGTCTCGGGTCCGGTTTCTCGGCTTCCAGCATGACGTCCTCTCCTGGATGCAGGCCGCGGACGCCCTGGTGCTTACCTCGCGTTGGGAGGGATTGCCCATGAGCCTCCTCGAAGCCGGAGGCTGCGCCTTGCCCGCAGTGGCTACCGACGTGGCGGGGAGTCGCGAGATCATCGTGCACGGCAAGACCGGATTCCTGACCGCTGTGGCCGATTGCGTTGCCTTGGGCGAAGCGATGAGCACCATGATGCGGATGGGCGTGGAAGCTCGCGCGGCAATGGGGATACAGGCAAGGAATCGCATAGTCGAGTCTTTCAGCCTGGATAAGGTTCTGGATAGATGGGAGACAGTGTACCGGGAATTGCTTCCACAACATGGCACCTGTTTTGAAAGCGGGGAGCCGGCCCGATCTTAGGGATGAAGCAGAAAGCGGGTGCGCTTTACATCAGGACGCACCGGCTCACTGCCCAACCGAAAAATCTTCAGGCCTGCTCTTCCGCTGCCGCTGCCGGCGGCTGCGGCTTTGAACTCGTCCCCGCGCGATCCGCTCATAGATCCGCTCGCCGAATCCCAGCGGCTTTGCCGGCAGCTCAGTGATCACGCGATCGAAGGACGTGAACTGATGCCCATGGTTCTCCAGGAATCGCCGCAACTGCTCGGCGTCCGAATGAGCGGCCGCCCAGGGATGAATGCAGATCGTCCACAATCCCTTTTTCTTCCGCATGGGTCCCCATAGCTGCTGGGGAATCCACGTGATTCCGTGACGACGAAATGGAACCCGCGCAAACCCGTCCGAGATGTAATGCACGCCATGGATCGTGAGCGCGCGGAGAGTATTGCGGTCAAAGCCATGCCGCGGACCGATCCATAGCCGGGGATGCAACCCTTTCTCGCGCAGAATACGGAAGCCCGCGCGGATCCACTCGCGCTGGATTTCATACGTCACGCCGGCAAACTCGTTCCAGCGATGAATTCCCAGAAGGCTCTTGCCCTGGCTCTCGCACAGGTGCCGATACCCGTGCACCGCGACCGTCGCGCCGGATGCTTCCAGCCTCCGCATCCTCTCCCAGAAATCGGGATCCGCCGGGGCACGCTCCAGGTCGGGATCCCGATTCTCGGGCACCACACCCAGGATGGGACGCACGCCAAATTCTTCCAGCAGCATGGCGAAGCGATCCCAGCTCCTGGGCGAGATGGTCGGGCACAGGTCATCGAAACGCAGCAGGTATTGGGCGGGCTCCGGGATCATGCGCACGCCTCGTTATTTAGTGAGTCGGCGTTGGCCAGCAGTCTCTTCCCCCAATACCAGAGAAACAGGAGCGTCGTGGCGGACCAGCAGGAGGTAGCCAGCGCGATTCCGGCCACGCCCATGCAGCGCATCAGCACGAGATTGAGCACCACATCGAGCAGCAGGTTCAAAACGCCGCAATAAAGAACCAGGTCCGTACGCCGCATAGCGACCACGAAACGGTAGTACACCCGGCTGACGACAAAGAATGGAATCTGGAGGGCGTACATGGCCAGTACGGTTTTCACTACCGCGGTATCGCGTGGACCAAAAGCCCCATGCTGCAGCGTAAGGCGAACGAGGGGCTGTGCTCCGGAAATCAACAGCACGGCGATGGGGATCGAAATTGCGGCCATTCCGCGGGACCATGTGCGCAGAGTGCGCCGGCATTGTTCCCAATCGCGCCGGGCGATCAAACTCGACATGTGCGGCATGACGGCCGATGCAATGGCCCCGGCCAGCAGGGTCACGACCACGCTCACAAATCGATTGGCAAAAACCAGTGCGGACACGCTGCCCGGAGGGAGCATCGCCGCCATCGCCTGATCCACCAGGAGACCTGCCGAGGCGACCACCGAGCTGAACAATACCGGAACGTACTGGCGCGCAACCTCGCGGGAGGCCTCGTCGCCTTTCGTCCATGCGAGCCGAAACCGATAGCCGCTGGCATTCATCATCCACGCCACAACTGCGCCGTGCACCAGCGCGCCGAAGACCGAGCCGTAGACCAGGGCCCAGATGCCCCAACGGCCATGGAACATCAGGGCTCCCGCAACCATCGAGATCGGCACCGCGAGTTGGGCTAGAGCAGGAAGTGCGAATTGGTCGAGGGTGTTGAGGACGGCGGTGCAGTTGCTCGCAATTCCCGTGAAGAGCACCAACGGCAGTAGTGCGAGGAACAGCCGGGAGGAGAGTTCCAGCTTGTCCGGGAAGAATCCGGAAGCGATCAGGGGGAAGATGACCGGGGTCAAAGCAGCCGTCGCGAGAGACACAACCACCAGCAGGCCGCACAGCGACAACATCGACTTCGAAATGAGCTGCTGCGCTCGCACCCGGCCTTCGTGGATCATCACCCGAATCAGGGTGGGAACCAGCGCCTGGTTCATGGATTCGGCCACCAGGTTTACGAGCAGGTTGGGAATGAGAAAAGCCGCCAGGTAGGCGTCCATCGCATCGGAACGCCCGTAGATGCCGGCAAGCACAAACTCCTTGCCTGTGGAAGCAATCTTGACCACCGCTCCGGCTCCCAAAAGCGCGCCCACCGCGTGCACGATGCGCCTGTTCGCGCCGGTCTGCGGCGGCGTGATGGTTGCGCTCATCCGATCCCTCCGGCGGCTGCCGGCAGTTTTTCTCGCGCTCTGCTGAGGCAGCTTTCTGTAACCCCCGGCTCTTCGGCTTCCAGGCGCGAAGCCAGAGAAATAAGTCCCAGGAGCAGCCATGTGGTGCGATTCGCTTCCACGGTGGCCACCAGCGATGTAACGAGCCAGACGATGAACGCCGTTCCGAGCGCAATCCGCGTAGACCCGCGCGTGGCAAGCACCGAGCGAGCGCACACCGCAAGGATGGCGGAGGCGAGAACCAGGGCGACAATACCCCCTTCGACCGCTACTGTCAGGGCGGTGTTGTGGGCGGTATCGGCAGGTGTCAGCCGGGCCGCGTACACGAATGTTCCCGCTCCCGCCCCCAGGAACGGCGCACGGACGAATGCCTGCCATCCGGCCGACCAGATATTCAAGCGCTGGTTTAGATCTCCTCCCTGAAGTTGCTGAGGAATCGTACCGATGCGCGCAATAGTATCGAGCGGAATCAGCCACCAGAATCCGGCGGCGATGACGGGTAAAGAAAGGGCGCCAGCCAGCACAATGCGCCTGTGCCTGGAAAGCAGAACCAAACCGCAGCCCGCAAACGCCACCCCCGCCGCCAGGACCCCACCGCGCGAAGCAGTCAGCAAAACGCCCAGCAGGCCCACGGGCAGATAACCCAAAGCCAGCAACCTCCAAGGCCGCCGGGATTCCCAATCCAGCAGCAGCGCGCTCATTGGAAAGCCAAGATCGAGGAACCGGGCCACGTCATTGG
The DNA here is from genome assembly GCA_036502905.1 of Occallatibacter sp. Taxonomy (GTDB): domain Bacteria; phylum Acidobacteriota; class Terriglobia; order Terriglobales; family Acidobacteriaceae; genus Telmatobacter. Next base: position 15,489 of record DASXXV010000241.1, read on the forward strand.
GGTCCTGGCCCTCGGCCACGAAGCGCACTTGGGTTGCCATATCGGCGGACGCAAGACTGGCGATCGTAAGCACCGCCAGCACCCAGGAGCCCGCCACGTATGCCCGAAATAGATCGCGCAGACCTTCCGTGCTTTCGGAGAACTCCCACATCAGCCAGAGCGGCATCCATACCTGGAAATAGGTTCGCAGCCGCGAAAGCGTGGCCTGCTGGTCGATGGTCCAGAAACAGGTGCAGCACGACCACAGGAACAGCAGCGCTACCAGCCACTGCACCGGTCCGACCATGCGCACCCGGCCGCTTTGCAGAACTGCGGGGATGGCTGCCGCCAGCAGGACCAGGCCCACGATCCGGGCAACATTGCCCAGGGGTTCGCCGAGATCCAGCGAGTACTCCCACGGGACCACGAAGGCGAATGCCAGTAGCAGGACCCGCACTACGCGACGCATCGCCTCAGTACCTCTGCGAGTAGACCATCGCCGAATAGATGCTGACCCCGGCGGCGGACTGTACCGCGGCTTCCACAGTACGGTTGAAAAGGTTTTTGGCTGTTGAGTCCGGCACGAACAGGATGTCCTGCGCGCGGATGGACTGGTCGGGATCCTTGCCGTGCAGCATTCGCTTCAGATCCAAGGCCGTAACCGTGCGTCCGCCCTCTTCCTCGCGGATCAGCAGGGCCTTGCCGAGCGCAGCATTCTGCGACGGACCCCAGGCCAGCGACAGCGCTTTCAGCACCGTGAATTCCTGGGTGGGATCAACGATGAAGCCGCCCGGGCGGATCACGTCGCCAACTACGTAGACAAGCCCGGCACGGGCGACCTGGATGATGTCACCCGGCGCGATCTCGGGGTTGCGATCGGGACCCGCCGTGGCGCCGTTGGGATCGAGGGCAACCGGGTGCGGCGTGTCGGGGTCAGTGCGGTGGTAGATGTTCACCACGCCCGCGGCCGCGGGGCTCAGTCCGGAGGCGGCAGAGATCATGTCGAACAGCCGGTGGTGCACCGTGTACGGATACACGCCCGGACGCGTCACCTCGCCCATCACGCTCACGTCCTGCCCGATAAAAGAGGTCACCAGGACCGAGACCTGCGGGTGATTGAGGATGCCGCGTGAGAGCAGCGTTGCGGCAATCGCCCGGGCGGCCTCGAGCTCACTCATGCCCTCCACCCGGACTTCATCGATCATCGGAAGCAGAACCGTGCCGCCTCCGGACACTCGAACCACCGAATGGAATTCGGGAGTATGGAATTCGCCGACTTCGAGCACGTCGCCCGGGGCGATCGGGGCGGCCGCGGGAACCGCAGGAGAATTACCCGCAACCAGCGCGACGGGAGATGCCGCGCCATTCCACACCGGCGGCGCCTCCTTAGGGTTGGGAGCGGCCTTGTTATCGCCGGTTTGCGGAATTCGCGCCACGCCGGTCGGAAGTCCGGATGTGCTGGGCGTGGGTGCCTGCCCATACATTGCGCTCCCGATGCCGAACAATGCAATCCCCGCCAGAAGCCCCCGCATCTTCCCTGCCCTCATGGACTCCAGGAACAGCGCGCTGCCGCCCGCAACCCACAATCCGGCGAAGAGCGTGATTGCCAGGTAAAGTGGCAAATCCGGAACTGCCGGCTTCGCCGGAGGGCGAGCATCGTCCACAACCCAGATGTCCGCTCCCCGTGTCCCGGCGGCCAGTACCGCCTCATCCGCCTTGCTCTGCATGCGAAGATAGAGTTCGCGGGTCGAATCCGCCTCCCTCTTCATTCCTTCGTATGCCGCAGCAGCCTCGCTGGCCTTCTGACCTTCCCCGGTGCGCTGCTCCAGAGCCTGCCGCACCAGGCGTTCGTGCTCCTTCGCTCCCAACCAGCCACTGCGAAGCTGGTCGCGCAAACGTGCGTTCTTCGCCTCCAGTTGGCGATCAACGTCTAGAAGCTGCTGCCGGATCTCCAGAACGCGGGGAAAATTCGGCCCGCGCTCGATGCGCAGCTGGGCGAGTTCCTGTTCGAGATCGCCGTGGCGCGCATGAAGCTGACGAAAGCCATCGTTGAGATCGTTACTCTCGGCCGCCATGCGGGGATCGAACGCCAGAACGACCTCCGGATCGGCCTGCACCGAAGCGCGGTACTCCGCCTCCCGCAGCAACCGCTCTGAGTCGGCGGCCGCAAGTTCTTTTCCCAACTCATCCACTTCCACCAGCGCGGACAGATGTCCTGCCGCCGCCGGCGCGCCATTCGACAGTGCCTGCGGAGCCATCAAAATGCCATGCTTCTTCTGGAAAGCCGCCAGACGCCGGTCGTCTTGATCCGCCCGGGTCCTCAGGGCTTTCAACTGGTCTTCGAGCCGGCCGGTCGCGTCGCGCGTGGCTTCCATGTGCTGCTCAGCCTGTTGTTGCCCATATGCGGAAATCAACGCATTCACCACCGCGGCGGATAAGCGCGGATCCCGGCTGCGAAAACGAATTTCGATCAGAAGCGTGCGCGGCACTGTTCCCACGTGCAGCCTGTCCTGGAAGCGCTCCAGCAGATAATTCTGTGCGTCGGGGGTTGCGGTTTCGGGCCGGAAACCGGGGAAACGCGCCTCAAAGCGACCCATGAATGCCGGCGCTGCGTACAGCTTGTTCCCAACGATGATTTTCCAGGCCAGCCGATCGCTTCGCAGCACCCCGGCAATGGTCTCGATCTGCACCAACGCGCCCAATTCCGACGTGGACGCACGCGGAGCACTGTCGTTGGCGCTCAAAGAAGAGGCAGGCGCAGTACGCAGAGCCACACGCGCTGCGGCATCGTATTCGCGCGGAGCCAGCAGGCAATACAGAAGACACCCAACCAGCATCGTCCCCACCATGGAAAGCACCACGCGGCGCTGCCTTGCGATCGTCTGAAACATCGCATACAGGGACATCGAACCAGGGGGGCTGTTCGACGCCGGCGCGCGCCGTCCGTTGTGGGCGTGCAGCTCGGCATCCTCGTAGGAGTGTTCAACTGCGGGTATTTCCGGCAAAACCCCTGCCCCCGATGGCAATTCGATCCACCTCTCGGGCGATCGGGCGTACAAAGGCACTTCAGGAAACCGGCTGATCCATTTGCTTCGAGCCGGCGGGAGCAACCCGGAGACCCCTGGAACCGGTCTTCATTCCCGGGGAGGAGGTGCGTTGACCATGCACTCCGGCTAAACGCACTTCATTTCCCAAAATCGCGGTGATGCGCCAGAAATCGCTGCGATGAAGTCCCCTGGAGTGTCAATCATCGCGGGCTCGATTGTTCGTGAGCCTCGTCACAAGTGAACAGGAACAGCCTTGGCTTCCACGCTGACCTTCGGGAATGTCCAACTTGCGTTTGGTCAAAGACAGGGGCATTCTCGTGGATTGAAACTTTCCTATCGTGAAAATCAAGGGCCCGAGAACGCAGAACGGTCATTCCCTCTTCTGCGTGGAACCATTTCACAAGAGGCTTGTCGGTGACAGCCGGAGTTTAGTGCATCGCAGAATCACGCGCGATGCGGGTCTTGGACTCGAAAAACTCGGCCACGCGCTCGAATACCTCACCGATGAATTCGTTCACGACGGCTGCCGGTTTTCAGAAGATCATGGAAGGCTGCAGGCTATCGAATTGCTCGCGGCTCTCAACCGCAAGATATATTTCGAGTGCGGCGTTGAGCCGACCTTTCGCGAGCGCGTGCATTTCTTGTTCAGCAGGATCCTGAACCAGCCAAACCTGAGAAATTAAGGAACCGGTTATGGCTTCCCGCATGGAAGCTCAGCGGCAAAACCGGCGGGAACTCCTACGTATTCCCGGCCTGCTACCACCCCTCATCGCGTTTTCCGGTACCACTCCACGGTTTGTCGAAGGCCCTCGCGAAAATTCACCCGGGGCTCATATCCGAGCAGTTCTCGAACCCGGCTAATGTCCGCCAGCGAATCGCGAACGTCACCCGCGCGCGCCGGTCGGTACAGCGGAGAGCCGCTGAATCCCGTGAGTTCCTTCAGAATCGCGAACGTCTCGTTGAGGGTGATCCGCGTTCCTGTGGCGGTATTCATCATTTGGCCGGAAACCTTCTCGGCAGGCGCCGCTGCCGCCAGCAGGTTGGCTGCCACTACGTTGTCGATGTAAGTAAAGTCGCGGCTCTGCTCGCCATCCCCGTAGATCGTGGGCTGTTCCCCGGCAAGCATCTTGCGGCAGAAGATCGCCAGCACGCCGGAGTAGTGCGAGGTCGGGTCCTGGTAAGGACCGAAGACATTGAAGTAGCGCAATGTAACCGTCTCGAGGCCGTAAACGCGCGTAAAGGCGGCCATGTAGTGCTCCCCGGCCAGTTTGGCCACGGCATAGGGAGAGATCGGGTTGGGCAGCATGTCCTCTCGCTTGGGCAGGACAGGCGTATCTCCATACGCCGACGAGGACCCGGCATAAATCACCCGGCGGACACCCTCGGACTTCGCGGCCACGAGCAGATTCAGGGTGGCATCCACGCAATTGACATTGGTGGCCGTGGGGTCCGACACCGAGCGCGGCACCGATGCCAGTGCCGCCTCGTGGAAAATGATCTCCACACCTTTGCAAGCACCCGCGCACACCACCGGATCCGCCAGGTCGCCCACCAGGAAGTCCAACCCGTCAAGACCCATAAGGTTCTCGCGCTTGCCGGTGATGAAGCTGTCAATACCGCGCACCGTATCGCCGCGCGCAAGCAGCGCCGCAGCGATCGACCGTCCAATAAAGCCTGATACGCCGGTAACTAGATATCGAGCCAATTGCTACCCCTTCCAGTCGCGATTCCAGTGCAGACTCGCAATGCACAGCATATAGCCTCAGGGGAATCTCACAGTCTTGGTCGGTCGAACATTCCTTCGAAGGAATCCTCCGCCTTGCGATCGCCAATATCACGACCCTTGTAGACCATATTTGCGAACGTTTCAGGGTATTGGTACTTTGCAGTTCCCAAAGTAACCAAAGAACGTGATTTAGATCACCGTAACCACCCGGGTTCGTGAGAATATTTTTTCAAGATTCACATACAAGATTTCCCTGCGTCCTGGAGCGGAAGGTTTGTCTCTTGGCCGCCCTGCGTTCTTTCCAGCCATGGCAAGAGGTCGGAAGAGTGCGCCCATTCACATGAACGTCCCCCAAACTGCTGTGACCCACAGAGGCACTCGTTCAAGCAAATGAAGTCTTTTCTTGCTCTCTGCATCCTTGCGATCGTTGCCGCAGCTGCCGATCGCGCGAGCGCTCAAGCCAACGTGATTGAAAACCAGGGCACGTTTCTGTACGTAGACGCCGCCGTCGGCTCGGACAGCAACTCGGGCGCGCAATCCTCACCGTTCAAAACCGTCCAGGCCGGAATCAATAAGGCCAACTATTACAACCAGCAGGGGGTGGGCGTGAAGCTCATCGTCAACCCCGGCGTATATAGAGAATCCGTCACGGTAGGCAATTACAAGACCACCGGCGCAACCTTCACACTGCAGGCCGCCGTTGCCGGCACCGCCGTCATCTCCGGGTCCGATGTGCTCACGGGGTGGAGCGTGGCCGGCGGCATCTACACCAAGGGCTGGACCTACCCCATCAGTTCCTGCGCGCGTCCGTCCGGCTGGCCCACCACTTTCGCCCCCATTGCCATGCGCACGGAAATGATTTTTGTGAACGGCACTCCGCTCACCCAGGTGACGGCCTGGGCGGACCTGAGGCCGGGCACATTCTTCCTCAATACAACTTACGCGGTGCTTCATATTTACCCGCCGGCCGGCACCGATATGTCCACGGCCGTGGTGGAGGCAGCGGTGCGGCCAAGCACATTCAACCTGGCAAGCCGCAGCAATGTGGTCTTGCGTGGGCTGGTGTTCGAACACGCCGCCAGCTGCATGAATAGCAGTGGAGCCGCCATCAACAGCAGCAGTAACGTCCTGGTCGACTCAGTGCTGGCGCAATGGAATAACTGGGGAGGGCTGGGCATCTTCCTGTCCAAAAACATCACGGTCCAGAACTCCGTGGCCAACAACAACGGCGGTGTCGGTTTCCAGGGCACCAAGGACCAGAATGTCCTGCTCACCTTCAACGAGAGCGACTACAACAACTGGCGCGGCGCGCAGGCGGCGTTCTATGACTGGGGCATGGGCGGAACGAAGTTCTTCCAGACCCACGGCGCGGCCATTCAGAACCACTTCTCCTACAACAACCAGGCGCAGGGACTGTGGTTCGACACCGACAACCAGAACATCACCATCGACAACGCGACTCTCTCCGGCAATGTGCAGGCGGCCTTGCAGATCGAGCGCGACGAAGGGCCCCTCACGCTCCAGAACAGCGTCCTGTGTTCGAGCGGCCAGGGGGTAAACATCCTGACGAGCCGCGGGGTAACGGTCCAGAACAACCGCTTCTTCAACAACAGCGGCACCAACAAGGCCCAGGCCGAAATCTTCGTTGGCGGCCAGGCGGGTGGGAAGATTATCAGCGATTGGGTTACCGGCCAGAGCTATGATCTGTTCACCACCGGGTTGGCGATTTCGGGCAACACGTTCGAGAATGCCGGGCCGGGACAATTTGTGTTCGGCACTTACCTGGGCGGCTCCGACTGGACATTGTTTGCCAGCACCCTCCAATCCAGCAACAACACCTGGTACGATCCCGCCACTTCCAGTTCGTTCAAGATTCCGAACGGCAAAACCGTGTCCCTGTCTGCGTGGCAGTCGGCGGTGCAGACCGATTACAGTTCCCTCTGGCAAGCGCCCGCCACTTCGGCCGTGAATGCCTGCAACGCTCCTTCACCGGCGTATGCCGATTTCAACATCAACGTTGACACCAACAACTACACCATCGCGTCGGGCAAGGCCGTAGCAACCGTGCACGTGAATTCGTTTGCATACGGACCCGTGACTCTCCAGGCCGAGGGAATGCCGGCCGGGGTAAGCGCGTCACTCAGCCAGGCCACTCTCACCAGCGGCGTCGTAACGCTTACATTCAGCTCTACCACGACCGCAGTTGCGCAGACGGTTCCGATCACCCTGTTCGGCGTGAGCGGCTCGCGCGTGCACAGCGCCACTTTTTATTTACACGTAAATCCACTGTAGTTCTGCAAGCGCGCAGTAGATACACGAGGCAATAACGGGCTCAATAGATTAAAAAAATCAAAAAGAGCTTGCGGAGGTAACTTCTCGGCAAGCTCTTCTTTTTTGTACGGAAGCGGTGAATGCATGCCGGCCGGAAACGTTCCGTGGGCCGAGGGCTTGTCCCCCTGAGCCAATATTGGGGAGTTGCCTCTCTTCAAGAAGAACCGGGCCGCACTTACAACGGCCATTAGCTGCTTTTCCTTGCTCAGCTTCTCCCTCGTTTACTTCTTCACCTCACCGCAGCTCGACGATAATCGGCGTGTGGTCGGACGGCCTTTCCTGGGTACGCGGTCCCTTGTCGATCTCGCAGGAGATGAGGCGCGACGCGGCGGAGGGCGATAGCAGGAAGTGATCGATCCGTATGCCGCGGTTGTGCTCGAAGGCGTTGCGGAAGTAGTCCCAGAAGGTGAACGCGCCGCGCACATCCGGATGAAGGGAACGAAACGCATCAACATATCCGCGCTCCAGCATGGCCCGGTAACGCGCGCGGGGCTCGGGCTGGAACAGGGCGTCGCGCCTCCACGATTCGGGCTTGTGACAGTCGATGTCCTCCGGGATCACGTTGTAATCCCCGCCGATTACCGTAGGCATTTCGTCTCTGAGCCAGCGATTCATCTGGTCCAGCATCCGGTCCATCCAGGAAAGCTTGTAGATGAACTTCTCGCTGCCGATCGGGTTGCCGTTGGGCATATAGACGTTCACCATACGGACGTCGTCGATCCTGGTCTCCAGAAAACGCGCATGACTGTCCCGGTCGTCGCCGCTTAAGGTTGTGTTGATGGTCTCGATGGGCCGCCTCGACAGGACCGCCACACCGTTGTAGGTCTTCTGCGTGACGGCGGCGCTTTCATAGCCCATTTCCCGGAACACTTCCGCCGGAAATACTTCGCCCTTGAGCTCCTGCATGAGGAGAACGTCCGGCTGACGGTCGCGCAGCCAGGCGGTCACGTGGCCCACCCGGGCGCGAATCGAATTAACATTCCAACTTGCGATCTTCAACGTTGAGTCACCGCTTCCATCCTTGCATAACGCGTGCGCCTCGCACACGCGAGGAGAACGGCTCAAAGCGGCAGCACAAGGACTGGCTGATCTGCTGAGGTCTAACCGCGCGACTGGATCTCGGTGGTTAACAGGGAAAGAAGATCCTGCGGATTATGGCTGTCTACGACGAAGTTGGCATCCGAATTGCGCATATTCGCGAATGGAGCCGCAAGGATAAGGGGAATGTCGCGTGCCAGTTGCTTTACTGCGGAAAGCATATCGGGATTCTTCTCCACGAGCGCGCCATGGACGAGAATGGCGTCCACGTTGGGAAAGCGACGCAGTAGCTCGAGTCCGTCGTCCTGGGAATAGGCCGTCAGCACGTTGTGCTTGGCGGTTTCCACCACGAGTTTGCGCGCAGAAAGGCCTTCAGGGTGTTCCGATTCGATCATTAATACAACAAGGGACGGCAAATCCTTCCTCCTCCGCAGCGTGCGTGGCTGCCGATCGTCTGCACCACGACGCACCCACTTGGATGCCATAGGCAAGCCAGCGGAAACTGGCCAGCCCGTCCGAATAGAATGGGTCAGGACAAAAAACCGTGAATCTCCCTGTAAATCCCCCCATTCTCCCCATGCTCGCCAAGCGGGTGGACGACATCCCGGCCGCGGGTGACTGGATCTTCGAGCCCAAGTGGGATGGCTTCCGGGTGCTCATTTTTCGCGATGGGGATGAGATCCTCATCCAAAGCCGCGATACGAAATCGCTCAATCGCTACTTTCCCGATATGATTGACCCGCTGCGCACCCAGTTGCCCGAGCAGTACGTTGCGGACGGCGAGCTTGTGATCGCACGCGACGGGCGCCTGGACTTCGATGCGCTGCAGCTTCGCATCCACCCGGCGCCATCCCGGGTAAAGCTTCTTGCCGGCCAGACCCCGGCATCCGTGGTGTTCTTCGATCTGCTTTGCGTCGGCGATCGCGACCTGCGCAGCGAGCCGTTTGTAACCCGCCGGGCGGAATTGGAGGCGATGCTGGCAAACTCCATGCCGCCTGTCCACATCACGCCCGCCACCCGGGACAGCGATACCGCGCGCGGCTGGTTTCGGCGCTTCGAAGGCGCCGGCCTGGACGGAGTGGTCGCCAAATCGGCCGACAACCGCTATCAGCCAGATAAGCGCGTAATGCTCAAGATCAAGCATGAGCGGGATTGCGATTGCGTGGTGGCGGGATTTCGCTGGTACAAGGATGCGGTCGACAGGGAAATCGGTTCTCTGCTCCTCGGGCTCTATAACCACCAGGGCGCGCTGCAGCACGTGGGTGTGTGCGCCAGCTTCAGCAAGGAAAAACGTCGCGAGCTGCTCGGGTTCCTTGAACCCTACCGCCGGAATGCGCTCGCCGATCACCCCTGGAAAAACTGGGCCGAGCTGAGCAACGACCCCGCTGCCGCCCAGCGAATGCCCGGAGCCCAGAGCCGCTGGAGTCAGGGCAAGGACCTCTCCTGGCAACCGCTGCGCGCAGAACTGGTCGTCGAGGTGGCCTACGAGCACATGCAGGCGGACCGCTTCCGGCACATGGCCCAGTTTCGCCGCTGGCGAGCCGACAAACCACCCGCGCAGTGCACCTACGCCCAACTCGAAGTCGTGCCGCCGGAGGAGTTGAAGTCGATTTTCGCGCTGGGTCGATGAGATCGGTAGCTTAAAACATCCGTGCCCAAGGAGTGCCGTTGCTGCATGCCTCGACCGGCTTCGATGTACGCCCGAGTTCTGCGGTTCACCCCAGCGGCCGGCCAATCTCCCAATGGTGGCCGAATGGATCCATGACCCGGCCTACTCGCCATCCGTAGTCCTTGTCATCCACCGGCGACACTTCCCCCGCTCCGGCCGCCACGGCCTTGGCATAAACGCCATCGGGATCGTCCACGGTGAGAATCATGCGCGTGGTGGCTCCCCCCACCGTTTCGGGGCTGAAGTTCTTGTATTCGGGCGATTCGTCCGCCACCCAGAAATCCGACGTGCCAATCGCCAGTTGCGCCACTACGGCCCCATCCGGGCTCTCGATCCGGAACAGTTCCTCGGCGCCGAATGCCGCCTTGTAGAAATCCACAGCCTGGGACCCGCCGCGTACGGAGAGCATCGGAGCCAGGGTCGTCCGAACGCCCGCGGCATCACCGGTCAATGTCATCGGTTCCTCTCCATGGTCCTGCCGTTTGCAACGCTCCTATGACCTGTCGTAGTCTGCCACTCTTGCAACCAAAGCCAGTCGCAGAGCGTGAGGCAAGGCAGTGAAATCTCAATACGCCTGGAATTGGTTGAGCGGAAGCCGAACGCGAAAGCACGTCGAGCCGGGCTCGGACTTCACGCTGAGATGACCGCGATGCTTGCGCACGATGCGCATGGCGTTGTCGAGACTCAGCCCGAGGCCGAGACCTGGCGGCTTGGTAGTGAAGAACGGCTCAAAGATGCGGTCCTGGATCTCAGGCGGAATCCCGTGGCCGCTGTCCCATATCTCCACCAGCAGCATGTCGGCCTCGATCCTGCAGACCAGCTTCAGCCGTCCCTCAGGGCATCCCGCCATTGCATCCAATGCGTTCTCGATCAGGGCTGTCCACACCTGGTTCAATTCGGCCCCGTATGCGCTGATGCAAGGCAGGCCCGCCTGGTACTCGCGTACCACCGTGGTGTGCTTCATGCGCGATTGCAGCATCCGCACGGTTGCATCCAGGCCCTCGGGCACGTCCACTTCCAGGATCGCCGCCCGGTCCATGTTGGAGTAGGCCTTTATCGCGCTGATCAAATCAAAAATCCGCTCACTGGAGTGAATCAGCGTGTTCACTGCGCGCGTGGTGCGAAGATAGCGAACGAAGTACTGCAGCAGGACAGACGCGGCCTCGGCGTCGACCATGGTGCGCAGTTCATCCAGATCCGTCACGGTTGCGCCCTGTTCGGCCAATTGCGCAGCCACATCCCAAGCCATGTCACAGGGCAATGCGATAAGCCAGGCGCGAAGCGATTCTTCGTTGGCGATGAGACTGTTCGCGTCCCGGGACTCTGCGACGTGCGGTAAATGGATCAGCCGGTCTTCCCAGCCATCCACACGGCGAAACTGCTCCTCGCTCAAGCAGAGATTCACCAGTCGAAAGCGGTTTTCCCGGTTGGCGCGCAATTCCACCGCAAGGCTGGCCGCCACTCGTTGTGCCGCCGAAGCCGGATTGTTGAGTTCGTGGGCCAGGTTGCCGGCCAGCTTGCCCAGGGCGGTAAGCTTCTCCGCCTGCTGCTCGATGCGGGTAACCTCCCGCACGCGATCCAGCAGGGTCGATACCACCCGCTGCGCCATGGAGGGGATCGCTTCCAACATTTCGGGAAACAGCGACTTGTGGATCAGCAACGCCCAGACCGGGGTAACCGCTACGCCTTGCCCGCCCGCCGCCTTCATGCGTGAAAAAGGCAGCAAGCCTGTCATCTGCCCGGTGCGCCCGATGAATAAGGCCATTGCTCCGTTGTGTTTGCGCTGGACGTGGATCTCCCCTTTGAGCATCAGGATCATGAGGTCCGCGGGCGCGCCTTCCTCAAAAAGGGTGTCGCCAGGCTGCATCACGAGCTCGTCGCCGTGCTGCGCCAGCCACAAGCGGTCTTCGAAAGGCAGTCCCTGCAGCGGAGTCACACGATCCAGGGCCTCCGCGATGATTTCGGGCGGCGTGGGAACGGCCGCCGGAGAGATGGAACCGGCGGGGGATGACATAACGACCTCCGGAGCGCACTTTTAGAATAGCCGATTGGCGGAGAAGGACCTGTCATGTTTCGACACTGCAAGGTACGCTTTCGAGCAGGGAACGGTTTCGTTGCAGTTCTTTTAGTTTTCCGCATGCTGGGAGCATCTCAAACGAAAAAGCAGCGAATACGGCATTTTTCGTGATGAAACGGACAGAAAGCGGACTCCGCCGGGGAAATAGAACCCGGCACCCCACCTCAAGCAAATTTCTTCTGCGCTTAAAGTCAGACCATATGAATGCTTTAGCCCACGTCGCGTTACACTCCTAGGCGCCATGCCCCGCGCAGTGCATCACTCCCAGGAACTTCCTGAACGGCCCCACAGATTCCCCGTACTGCACCGCCATCACCCTTGAGATCTGGTGCAAATGCGTCAGGTCATGCGCCGCCCACGTGGCAAGCAGTTCGGAAAGAGTGACCGTCCCCAGTACCGGATGTCTTCCCTTCTTCTCGAGGTCTGCCGGAACCAGGTTCAAGGCGCGGAGTTGCTGCAGGCTGGCGGCGCGGGCCTGGGCAAATGCACTCAGCAACTGGTCAAGAGTCTTATCGCGGCTTTGGCTGAGATTTCCTTCCCGGTCAAACGGCGCAAATGCCTGATCTTCGCCATGGTCGAGGATACATCGGGCGCGCGGAATCCAATTATCGTGCTCGGCGTGGATCAGGTGGGCGACAACATCAAACGGACTCCACGAGCCCTGGCCCTCGTTCCCAAGCGTCCAACTCGTGGGCATCCCCCGCAATAGCGCGGCGAGTACGTCCGGCGTCCGCGTGAGAAGTGCCAATGTCTGGTCAAGATTATGTTCCATAAGACCCTCAAACCTTGGTTAGGGCAGAATCGCGAAAAAACGACACGAACCCGGTTGGGTTCAACGAATCGCCCCGGCCGCATTCCCACGGCCGGCGTGTAAAGTGACCCTAGGACGGCCGCCCCATAGCGGTCATCGTTACGGCTCGATACCGCGGGAGGCTGGATGGGCAAAGGCAAGGAGTTCGCCAGGTTCGCACCCACGCTCGTGCTCCTGCTGATTGCGGTGCTCATCAATTACGCCGATCGCGGCACTCTTGCCCTGGCGGCGCCCATCATCAAAACCGAATGGGGCATCTCCGCCTCCCGGCTCGGGGTCCTTTTCTCCGCTTTCTTCTGGACCTACATGGCCCTCCAGTTTGCCGTGGGATGGCTGGTGGATCGATTCAGAGTCGATGCGGTCATGGCCCTCGGATTCCTGATCTGGTCGCTGTCTATGGCCGGAAGCGGGCTGGCCGTCGGCTTCGCCTCGCTCCTGACCATGCGGCTCCTGCTGGGCGTTGGCGAGTCGGTCATGTTTCCCGCCGCTTCAAAATTATGCGCCCAGCATCTTCCCGAACACTCGCGCGGACTGGCCAACGCGATGATCATGGCTGCCATCCGCTGGGGTTCCGCCATCGGCACCTTCGCAGGCGGTCTGCTGATCGCGCATTACGGCTGGCATAATGCCTTCCTTGCCATCGGGCTGGCGAGCCTGCTTTGGCTCCCCGCATGGCATCGCTGGAGACCTGGCCCGCCCGCCATCCCCGAGAAACATACGGACGCTGCGCCCGGTTTTGGCGCCGTGCTACGCCAGCCCTCCTTCTGGGGAGCGGCCACCGGCCACGGCTGCGGAAACTACCTGCTCTATTTCCTCATCAGTTGGCTGCCGTATTACCTGGTGCAGGAGCGTCATCTGTCCATGACCTCCATGGCAGGCACCGCCGGCCTTCTGTATGCGGTCGACTCGTTCTCGGCAATCATCGCCGGTACAATCGCTGACCGGAAAGTGCGGAAAGGCGGAAATCCGATCGCCGTTCGCAAATGGACCATGGCCGTGGGCTTTGCAATTTCCGCCCTCGGATTGATGGCGTGCGCATTCTCCGGCCCGCGAACCTATTGGTGGTGTCTGCTTGCCATCGGGATCGGCAGCGGCAGTGGAAACTCGGCATCGTTTGCCGTCGGACAGACATTGGCCGGACCTCGGGTCGCGGGGAGGTGGATCGGCCTGCAAAACGGATTCGCCAATCTCTCCGGGATTGCCGGTCCGCCGATCACCGGTTTCCTGATCGACAGAACCGGCCATTTCACCGCCGCCCTTGCCTTGACCGCATTGATTTCGGTGGTCGGCGGGCTTGCCTGGATCTTCGGTGTCAACAACCGTCAGCAGGTCGACTGGGCGGTGTCGGAAAAGACCCTTGTGCAAAGCTGAGCCGTGCACTTGCAAAAACCTGTCGTCCTGCGCGGAGCAGTCCGCAGCGCGGATTGCTCCGGCAAACGAAGGGCCCATTCGGCAGCTTCCACCTGCTCTATCGCGTCTTCGCCACTTCCTCGACTGTAACCGGATCGAGGAATGGCATGCTGGCGCGCAATTCCTTGCCTACCCTCTCGATGGGGTGCTTGGCTTCGGCTTCGCGGAACGCCAGGAACTCCCTCCGTCCCGAATTCTGATCGGAGAGGAACCGCTGGGCGAATGTCCCGTCCTGGATTTCGCGCAGGATGTCCTTCATCGCCTTGCGGCTGGCTTCGTTGATCACTCGCGGCCCGCTTACGTAATCGCCGAATTCGGCCGTGTCCGAGATCGAATAGCGCATGTAAGCCAGGCCGCCGCGATAGATCAGGTCCACGATCAGCTTGAGTTCATGCAGGACCTCGAAATACGCGCTCTCCGGCTGGTACCCCGCATCCACCAGGGTCTCGTACCCCGCCTTGATGAGGGCGCTCACGCCGCCGCACAGAACCGCCTGTTCGCCGAAAAGATCGGTCTCGGTCTCTTCTTTGAAGGTGGTCTCCAGGACTCCCGCGCGCGCGCAGCCGATGCCCTTGAGATAGCTGAGCGTCAGGGCGTGCGCCGTCCCGGTCGGATCCTGGTGAACGGCAATCAACCCGGGAACGCCGCCCCCCTCGGTGAACACCTCGCGTACCCGGTGTCCGGGCGCCTTGGGCGCCGCAAGCCCCACATTGATACCCGCCGCCGGAGTAATCGTCTTGAAGTGAATATTGAACCCGTGTGCGAAAAGCAGCAGTTTGCCGTCGGCCAGGTTCGGCCCGATCTCTTCCTTGTACAGTTTGGCCTGCGTCTGGTCAGGAGTAAGGATCATGACCACGTCGGCCCACTTGGTGGCTTCGGCAACCGTGGCGACTTCCAGGCCCGCCTTCTGCGCCTTGCCGATGGACTTGGAGTTCGCGGACAGGCCCACTTTGACCTGTACACCGGAATCCTTAAGGTTGAGAGCGTGGGCATGCCCCTGCGACCCGTAGCCGATGATGGCTACCTTCTTGGCTTGGATCAGGGAAAGGTCCGCATCGTGATCGTAGTACGTTTTTGCCATTTCGCTTCGTTTCTTCCTTTTTGAATGTCGTGACTGATTGATGTCCGGGAGGGAACAAGAAGCTTCACCCTGACACGTTGTCATCCTGAGCGGAGCAGGCTGGATACCGGCGCAATCCAAGGATCTGCAGTTCCCGGCGAGAGCGGCCGCCGAGTTACTCCGGTTCTACAACAGCGCCTTCTTCCGCCTGCAGAATCTGGCTCTCGCCCTCCGGCAGCGATTCCGGCTGGGCTCCGGCTGCGGCCATTGCCTTAAGCACGCTGCTGGTGTGGTGACCGCGGCGCATGGTCATTTTACCGCTGCGGCAGATCTCCAGGATGCGGTTGTCCCCTTCCCGAAGCACCTGGATGAGGCCTTCGATCTTGCTCTCCACGCCGGTCATCTCGATCATGAGCGACTCGGGAGCGAGATCCACAATGCGGGCGCGAAAGACTTCCACCAGCTCGAAGATCGCCGAACGCGTTTCCTTGGTGGCCGCGACCTTGATGAGCACCAGTTCGCGCGTAACCGCAGGCGCCCCGGCAATGTCGTCGACGTCCACCACATTCTCCAGCTTGAACAGGCTGGCGCGAATGCGATGGCCGGCCTCGGTGGACGCCTCGCACACCAGCGTAAGACGCGACAGCCCGTCCCGCTCGCTGCGCCCCACCGTGAGCGAAATGATGTTGATGTTCAAACGACGAAACAAGGAAGCCACGCGGGTCAACACGCCCGGCCTGTCTTCAACGTATGCAACGAATGTGTGCAGCATAAAGTCAGCCTCTAGCTTCTAGCCTCTAGCCTTTAGCTGGGCATCGCTCGCGCATGTTCGCAATGGCGAAGGCTCGTTTCGCCAACGAACAAGCTAGAAGCTAGCCGCTAGAAGCTAGTAGCTGTTTCTACTGATCCTCCGCCGTCTCCACCAGCGGGTTATTACCGGGGCGGCGGATCATTTCGTGCAGCGCGGATCCGGCCGGAATCATCGGGTACACCGAGTCTTCCTTCTCCACCAGGAAGTTGAGCAGGTAAGGTCCCTGGTGTTGGCGCGCCTCGGACACGGCTGCGTCGACCTCTGACCGGGTGCGGACCGCGCGGCCGGCAATTCCGTGCGCGTCGGCGAGTTTCACAAAGTCGGGGCTGACCAGCGGCGTGGCCTCGTAGTTGCGCTCGTAGAAGAACTCCTGCCACTGGCGCACCATGCCGAGATAGCCGTTATTGATGACCGCAATGTTGATATTTAGCTTCTCCTGTACGATGGTGGAAAGCTCCGCCGCCGTCATCTGGAATCCGCCGTCCCCGGCGACCACCCACACTTCCTTGTCCGGGCAGGCGGTCTTCGCGCCAATGGCGGCAGGCAGCGCAAATCCCATGGTTCCCAAGCCGCCGGAAGTGATGAGCGACCGCGGCTTCTCGTGATGGAAATATTGCGCTTCCCACATCTGATGCTGGCCGACATCCGTCACCACGATGGCCTCGCCCCCCGTGAGCCGCCACAAGTCGTGCATCACGTGCGCGGCATACAGGTGTCCGGAGTCCGGCAGGTTCTTGATGTCACGCACGGAAACCGCGCCCTTGCTGTCTTCGATGGTGCGGAGCCACTTGCTGCCGTCGCGCGCCGACACCCGCGGAAGCAGTTGCTCCAGCACTTCGCGCAGATCGCCCAGCAGCGCCACATCCACCTTGATGTTCTTGTTGATCTCCGCTGGGTCAACCTCGATGTGGATCTTTTTGGCCTTCAGGGCGTACGTCGCCGGCGAGCCGATCACACGATCGTCGAAGCGCATGCCGCAGGCAATCAGCAGGTCGGCTTCCTGGATGGCATGATTCACCCACGCTTCCCCGTGCATGCCCATCATTCCAATGTTCAGCGGATGCGAGGCCGGGACGCCGCCCAGGCCAAGCAGAGTCATGCCGATAGGAATCTGCGCGCGTTCGGCGAGGGCGCGAATCTGCTCCGTCGCGCCCGACTCGATGACGCCGTGCCCCGCCAGAATCATGGGCCGCTGGGCATTGCGGATCAACTCCGCCGCGTGCGCCAGGCACGACTCCTCCACGCGCAGCATGGGATGCGGACGGTACGGCTTCGGCTTGGCGGCTGCGAAATCAAACAGTGCCGTGGCCTGCTGCGCGTCCTTGGTGATGTCGACCAGGACCGGGCCGGGGCGTCCCGACTTCGCAATCTGGAACGCCAGCCGGATCGCAGGTGCCAGGTCTTCAGCCTTGGTCACCAGGAAGTTGTGCTTGGTCACTGGCAGGGTGATGCCGGTGATATCCACTTCCTGGAAAGCATCCGTACCCAGCACCTTGCTGGAGACATTGCCGGTGATGCATACCATGGGCACCGAGTCGAGCATCGCGGTCGCAATGCCGGTGACAAGATTCGTCGCCCCGGGCCCGCTGGTCGCGATACACACGCCCACCTTGCCCGATGCCCGCGCGTAACCGTCGGCCATATGGGCGGCGCCCTGTTCGTGCCGCACCAGCACGTGGCGAATGGGAAACTTGCGCAGCGCATCATAAGCCGGCAGGATGGCTCCGCCAGGATAGCCAAAGACCTCGGTGACGCCCTCGCCCGTCAGTGTGGCCCAGAGGATCTCAGACCCGGTCAGTCGGGTGGGAGTGGTGAGGTGCGAATTGGCATGGCTGCTCATGATGAGGTCTCCTTTGGCTGCTTGCTTCTAGCTGCTTTTACGTCGTCGCTCCAAGCGACGCCGAGTTCACGCGGTCCACATACTTGCGGAATACGCCTGCGGGCCAGCGCAGCGCCGGGGGGGCAAAATTCTTCAGCCGATTCTTGATTTCTTCATCGCTCAGCTCCACATCCAGCCGGCGATTTGCAATATCGAAATGAATGATGTCGCCCTCGCGCACCGCCGCGATGGGCCCTCCGACAAAAGCCTCTGGAGCTACGTGGCCCGCGGTGAATCCGCGTGTCGCGCCCGAGAAACGCCCGTCGGTGAGCAGCGCTACTGTGTGGCTTAGTTCCGGATGCCCGCTTACGGCCGCCGTTACCTGCAGCATCTCGCGCATACCGGGGCCGCCCTTGGGGCCTTCATAACGGATCACCAGCACGTCACCGGGCTCGATCTTTCCCGACTGCACGGCCGCGAAACAATCTTCCTCGCACTCGAACACCCGTGCCGGCCCGCGATGCTCCACCCGGTCGGCCGCGGCAATCTTCATCACGCACCCTTCGGGCGCGAGGTTCCCTTTCAGAATCACCAGCCCGCCGGTGGATTTGATCGGATTCTCAAACGTCTTGATAACCACCTGGTCCGGCGTTTCCTCCGCCAGCGCCGCTTCCTCGGCCAGCGTCCTGCCGCTGATGGTCAGCGTCGATCCATCGGCGAAGCCCGCATCGATCAGCCGCTTGGCCAGCACCCGCGATCCGCCTGCCGCCTGGAAGTGGGATGCCATGTACTTACCCGCAGGCACCAGGTCGCAGATGAACGGAGTGCGCTTGGAGATCGCATCGAAGTCATCGATCGACAACGGAATGCCCAACTCGTGCGCGATGGCGATCAGGTGCAGCACCGCGTTGGTCGAGCCACCGCTGGCCGCCACGCTGGCGATGGTGTTCTCCAGCGCCTTACGGGTGATGATCTGCGACGGCCTGCGATTGGCGCGCACCGCATCCATGATCATCCGCCCTGCCTCCCGTGTCGCGGCATATTTGTCCTTGTCAGTTGCGGGAACGCCGGAGAGCTGCATGGGCGAAATGCCCAGGATCTCGCCGCTCATTGCCATGGTGTTGGCCGTGAACTGGCCGCCGCACGCCCCCGCTCCCGGACACGCATTGGCCTCCAGGTTTTCCAGACCCGCAGCATCGATCTTGCCTGCCGCGTAAGCGCCTATGCCTTCGAACACGTTTTGGATGGTTATGTCTAGCTTTTCGCCGTTAGGGCCGTTCAGCTTGCCCGGGGCGATGGATCCGCCGTAAAGCATCATCCCCGGAATATCCAGCCGGCACAATGCCATAATGATGCCCGGCATGTTCTTGTCGCAGCCCCCGATCCCGACGAGGCCGTCAAAAAGGTTTCCGCGCGCCACAAGTTCGATGGAGTCGGCAATGACTTCACGCGAGACCAGCGATGCCTTCATCCCTTGCGTTCCCATGGTGATGCCGTCGGAGATCGTGACGGTGTTGAACTCCATCGGAGTGCCGCCCGCTTCGCGAATGCCCTCCTTCAGCGCCTTGGCCACCTCGTGCAAATGCACGTTGCACGTCCCGATTTCGGTCCACGTATTGGCAATGCCGATGATCGGCTTGTGCAGGTCTTCTTTCGCAAATCCGGCCCCGCGCAAATAGGAGCGCGCCGCCGCGCGGCTGGGCCCTTCAGTCAACGGAATACTCTGGCGTTTGCCTTCTGCAGTCATCTCTTCCTTTTCGAACTTAGATTGAAGCGGAGTTAGCGTTGTTGGCGGAGCTAGCGGAGTTAGTGAGGTTGTTAGCCAGGGCCGCCACTCCATTTCGCCTTCAACCAACCAACCCCATCGTGCTGCGCTTCGTACTTGTCCAGCTCCGCCGCGTGCCGCAGTGTCAACCCGATATCATCCAGGCCTTCCAGCAGGCAGAACTTCCGAAACGGATCCACTTCGAACTTCGCCGTAAATCCCTGCCCGTCCGTCACCGTCTGATCCGGAAGCGAGACGGTCAATTGATATCCCGGAATCTTTTGTGCGTTCTGGAGCAGCGTTTCGACTTCCGACTCTGATAGAGGAACGAGCAGAATTCCGTTCTTGCCGGCATTGGAGAAGAAAATGTCGGCGAACGTCGGCGCAATCACGCAGCGGAATCCGAAATCGCTCAGCGCCCAAGCCGCGTGCTCGCGGCTCGATCCGCAGCCGAAGTTCTTGCCCGCGATCAGGATTTGCGCGCCCTTGTAGCGCGGGTCATTGATAACGAATTCGGGATTCGGATCGCCCGACGGCGTCTGCCGCCAGTCAAAGAACAGAAAATCGCCATATCCGGTGCGTTCGATCCGCTTCAGAAACTGCTTGGGAATGATCTGGTCCGTGTCGACGTTGGTTCGATCGAGCGGCGCCGCCAATGATGTGAGTGTCTTGAAGGCTTGCATATCAGGCAGTTACCTCCTCGCGGACAGATTCGGTGGTTGGCCAGTTCCTGATATCGACAAAATGTCCGGCGATCGCGGCCGCCGCGGCCATTTCCGGCGAGACCAGGTGGGTGCGCCCGCCACGTCCCTGGCGGCCTTCAAAGTTGCGGTTCGAAGTCGACGCGCAGCGCTCGCCGGGCGAAAGAATGTCGGGGTTCATGCCCAGGCACATGGAGCAACCCGGCTCCCGCCAATCAAATCCGGCATCCTTGAATATCCGGTCGAGGCCTTCCTTCTCGGCCTGAGCCTTCACTCCCTGTGAACCCGGAACCACCATCGCGTGCACGTGGGTGGAGACCTTGTGCCCGGCCGCGATCCGCGCCGCTGCCCGCAAATCCTCGATCCGCCCGTTGGTGCACGATCCGATAAATACGCGATCGATGGGCACGTCTTCGAGCTTGGTCCCTGCCTTCAGGGCCATGTACTCCAACGCGCGCTCGAACGACTTGCGATCGAGTTCGTTGGTTGCCGCCGCGGGATCCGGCACCGCCGCCGTCACCGGCGCCACCATGCCCGGACTCGTTCCCCAGCTCACGTAGGGAACCAGCGTCCCCGCATCGATCACCAGTTCGCGATCGAACTTCGCAGCAGGATCGGTGGGGAGCTTGCGCCATTCCTCAACAGCCCTCTCCCACGCCTCGCCCCGAGGCGAAAACCGCCGGCCCTTCAGATACTCGAACGTCTTTTCGTCGGGAGCGATCAGACCGGCACGCGCACCCGCCTCGATGCTCATGTTGCAGATCGTCATTCGCCCTTCCATCGAAAGTGATCGGATAGCCGAGCCTGCGTACTCGATCACGCAGCCCGTTGCGCCATCCGTGCCGATCTGCCCGATGATGGCGAGAATGATGTCCTTGGCCGTTACGCCCCGGGGCAGCTTGCCTTCAACCGAGATGCGGAAGGTCTTCGGCGTCGATTGCGGCAGCGTCTGGGTGGCCAGCACGTGCTCCACTTCACTCGTGCCGATGCCGAACGCCAATGCGCCGAAGGCGCCGTGCGTCGAGGTGTGGGAATCGCCGCACACGATCGTCATTCCCGGCTTAGTCAGTCCCAGTTCCGGCCCGATCACGTGCACAATTCCCTGCTCCCGCGAATTCACGTCATAAAGCTCGATGCCGAACTCGGCGCAGTTACTGCGCAGCGTAGCGATCTGCGTGGCCGCGATCTGGTCCACGATGTTCAGGCGGCCCTCGATGGTCGTGGGCACGTTGTGATCAACTGTCGCGATGGTGCGGTCCGGGCGGCGCACTTTGCGCCCTGCCAGCCGAAGCCCTTCAAACGCCTGCGGGGAGGTCACCTCGTGCACCAGCTGCAGGTCGATGTAGAGCAGCGTAGGCTCGCCCTTCGGCTCCGCCACCACGTGCTGCTCCCATACCTTTTCGAATAATGTTTTCGGCTCGTTACTCATGAAAAACAGCTCCTGGCTTCTGGCTCCCAGCCTCTAGCTTGTGATCGTCCTCTTTATCGGTCGCGGAACGCGTGCACCGCAACACCAAGGTGAATTGAAACTGTTCGCTCTACCAATTCACAGCTACAAGCTAACGGCTAGTGGCCAGAAGCTGTTCCTTGATCGTCTCGCGCACCTTCGCTCCCATAGCCTTGGTGGAGAGCACTGTGAATGCGGCCGTAACCTCGAGCTGGCCACGCGCCAGATCCGGAGTCCGGAATCCGGCTTCGAGGACCTTGCGCACCGCTGTCTCCACCGCGTGCGCTTCCGTCTCTAGTCCAGCCGAGTGGCGCAGGATCAGCGCGCCCGTCAGGATCGCTCCCAGCGGATTCGCCAGCCCCTTGCCCGCAATGTCGGGCGCCGAGCCGTGGACCGGCTCATACAAATTCACCTTGCCGCCGATGGTCGCCGAGGGCAGCATCCCCAGCGATCCCGTGATCACCGCCGACTCATCGGACAAAATGTCGCCGAACAGGTTCTCAGTCAGCACCACATCGTAGTTGCGCGGCTGGTTCATCAGGTGCATGGCCATCGCATCCACATACTGATGTTCAACCGTCACGTCCGGAAATTCGCTCGCGACCTCATTCACCGTCGCGCGCCACAGCTGCGAGACTTCGAGCACGTTGGCCTTGTCCACGCTGGTGAGCTTCTTCCTTCGCCCCTGCGCCAGCTTGAACGCAATCCGCGCCACGCGCGCCACCTCATCGCGCGTGTACCGCATGGTGTTCCAAGCTTCTCCGGTTGCCTTGTTCCATTCGCGAGGCGCGCCGAAGTAGAGGCCGCCCAGCAGTTCGCGAACGAAAAGGATGTCGGCGTCCTCCACGATATCCGGCCGCAACGGGCTGTTGACCGCGAGCTCCTTGAACGCAAACGCCGGCCGCAGATTGGCAAACCCGCCCAGCTCCGCCCTGATCTTTAATAGCCCCGCTTCAGGGCGCTTGTCCGGCGGAAGCGAATTGAATTCGTTGCCGCCCACGGCGCCAAGCAGCACCGCATCGCTGGCCAGCGCTTCATGCAGCGTGTCCGGCGGCAGCGGCGTTCCATCCTGCACGATCGCCACGCCGCCAATGCGGCGCTCGGTGAAAACGAATTCGTGCCCGCCCAGTTCAGCCACATCGCGCAAAACAGCAACCGCTTCATTGGTTACTTCGGGACCGATGCCGTCGCCGGCGACTACTAGAATCTTCAGCTTCATGCCTGTTCTCTTCTACGGTTGATAAGGAACTCGATCATGATGACGCCAATAAGCAAGAGTGCCCAGTTACAAGCAAACTCCGACAGCAGCATCAAGCCAAAATCCGGCATGTGGCCTTTCATTCCACCTAATAGAGAGGTCAGAGCGGCACCCGGCATGAAGAAGAGCTCTCCTAACCACGACAATCTCGTGTCTCTCACGAAGAGCCCAGCAATCACAAGAATGGGCGATGCTACGGCTGTCCAAATCAGATGGATAAGCCAATGTTCCTTCATTCATGCCACTTCGTTCCTGTCCCTCAGGGGCTAAAGCCCACATTCAAGTTGATTCATTGCGGCACGACTGAAGTCGTGCCCTGTTACAAAGCCGTCCAATATCAGCAAATAAGCCCTTCCGAAAGCCGCGTAGCCTAGTCCAACTCCGCCACCGGCTCCTGGCGCCGCTCGCGGATCTGGTCGGGGAGAATTCCAATCAAGTCCTGGTCGTAGATATTTTTCTTGCGGTCGGCCAGTGCGACGAAGCGGTAATACGTGTGCTGCAGTTCGTCCCGGCTGAGCGTAAACCCGAGTTGCTCCAGCCGATGGCGCAGGGCCGCGCGACCGGAATGTTTGCCCAGCACCAGGTGGGTTTTCGAAACGCCCACCAGGTTCGGGGTCATGATTTCGTAACAGAGAGGATTGGCCAGCATGCCGTGCTGGTGGATGCCCGATTCGTGCGCAAAGGCATTTGCCCCAACGATTGCCTTGTTCGGCGACGGCCGGAAGGTAATCAGTTGCCCCAGCACCTGGCT
The DNA here is from genome assembly GCA_036502905.1 of Occallatibacter sp. Classification (GTDB taxonomy): domain Bacteria; phylum Acidobacteriota; class Terriglobia; order Terriglobales; family Acidobacteriaceae; genus Telmatobacter. Next base: position 39,189 of record DASXXV010000241.1, read on the forward strand.
GGTGGGATAAAGCTGGTCGAGCTTAATGCTGGTGGTTACGCCGTAGTGGTCGCCTCGTACGTATAGCGCTGCCGCGATTTCTTCGAGGGCCGCGTTCCCGGCTCGCTCGCCAATGCCGTTGATGGTGCACTCTACCTGCCGCGCACCCGCCTGAATGGCCGCCAGAGAATTCGCAACAGCAAGGCCGAGATCATCGTGGCAGTGCGAGGACAGAATGATGCCCTGCTCGTCCACCGCGGGAATGCGTTCCCGCACCTCGCGGAACATCTGCCCGTATTCTTCCGGCGTGGTGTAGCCCACCGTGTCCGGCATGTTGATGGTGGTAGCGCCGGCCTCGATGGCGATGCGTACCATCTCGATAAGAAAGTTCCGGTCCGAGCGCGTCGCGTCTTCCGGTGAGAACTCCACGTCATCCACAAACGAACGCGCCAGCCGCACCGTTTCGCCGGTGCGGTCAAGCGCTTCCTGCCGGCTGATCTTCAGCTTGTACTCGAGATGCAGGTCGCTCGATGCCAGGAACACGTGGATGCGCGGCCGCTCGGCAAACTGAATGGCCCGCGCGGCAATCTCGATATCTTCCTGTTTGGCCCGCGCCAGGGAGGCGATACGCGGTTTGCGGATGGCCTGTGTGATCGTCGAGATGGCAGCGAAGTCGCCTTCCGAAGCCATGGCGAACCCTGCTTCGATGATGTCCACGCCCAGGTCTTCCAGGGCGTGCGCCATGGTGAGCTTTTCCTGGGTCGTCATGCTGCAGCCCGGAGACTGCTCGCCGTCGCGCAGAGTAGTGTCGAAGAACGCTACGTGATGGGGGGACTCAACTGTGCTCATAGACTCCGCCTGGGACACGGGAAAAGCTGGTCGCGAACTTTCAACATTATTAGTCTCTCGCATTCGGGCTATATAAGGCAAAGTTATTATTGTTGGAGCGGCAATTACAATTGCTTATAGAGACCAGGGTTCAGGTTTCCGGGGTCGGGATCAGAAAAAACCAAGCCGAAATGCGGTCCGATCGCATGCACTCGGGACAAGTAACCGAACCCTGATCCCTGACTCCTGCGGTCCGGAGGAATGCATGGACCTTTCCCAATTGGAAACCTTTCTGGCGGTGGCCGAGGAGCGCAGCTTTTCCCGCGCCGCCACCCGCCTGCACCGCACCCAGCCCGCGGTCAGCCAGGTGATTCGCAAGCTGGAACAGGATGTGGGCGAAATCCTCTTGGACCGCGCCGCCCGCGACGGCTCACTCACCGCGGCCGGCACACTGTTGCGCGACTACGCCCTGCGTCTCATGGCCTTGCGTCGCGAGGCGACCAGCGCCCTGGACGAGTTGAAGAGCCTGGAGCGGGGCCATCTGCAGTTGGCCGCCAACGAGTACACCTGCATGTACCTGCTCCCGGCCATCGACGCATTCCGCCGGGCCTATCCTCACATCACGGTGACGGTACATCGCATGCTCGCTTCGCGCATCCCGGACGAACTCAATCTGCGCACCTTCGAGCTGGGCATGATCTCCTTCCGTCCCGATCCGGAGGCCTTCCGCACCATCGCCGTCTATGGCGACAGCCTCAAGCTGATCGTAAGCCCCGGCCATCCGCTGGCCGGCGCCGAACGCGTGTCTATTAACGATCTTGGTTCCGAGCTCTTCATCGCTCACAACGTCGCCTCCCCCCTCCGCCGCCGCGTCATCGAGACCTTCCAGCGCTACCGCACCCCTTTGAACATGGGAATCGAACTGCCCACCATCGAGGCCATCAAACGCTTCGTGGCGATGGGCAACGGCGTAGCGCTCGTTCCCCACCTCACCGTGGCGCGCGAACTCGAGACGCGCGAACTGGTGGCGGTTTCGGTCACCGAGCTGGAGATGAAGCGCATTTTGCGGCTGCTTCACCGCCGGCAGGGCACCCTGTCTTATGCCGCATCGGCGTTCCTGCAATCGGTGCGCGCCCTGGCCCGGCAGAACGGACCTCCGTTCTACTATCACGTGGAGAAGACGGGGCAACGCGAACCAGGGCAACAAGGCCGCCAGGGGAAAGACAGACCAGGAACTGCGATCCGGAATGTATGATTTATAGAGACACCCGTTCCGGTTTTGGAAACGTCTAAGCCCTGTCGCATTTTTCGGAAATGGTGTAGACCGAAGCCGATACGCCGATTGCCGCGATCAGCAGGAGCGGCGACAGCCACTGCGGCCGATCGTTTACAGCGTCCCCGAATTTGCCGCAGCTCAATCTCGCGCCATCGAACCGTTCGTCCCATCTTGGCCGTTTACAATTGCTGAGAGCGGGGCCCGGCAATCGACTGGCGCGCCCGAATCTGAAGAAGCTCTTTGCCAGCCGCACGGTTGCGCAGTCGTGAGGATCAGGACCGAATGAAGAAGATCGTACTCGTACTTTTCCTGTTGGCCGTCAGTGTGGCCGCAGGCAAGGCTCAGGAAAGCCGTCAGGATATCAGCCTCAGCGCCACAGCCTTTATCCCGCCATTCATTGCCTCGTCAACCACCGTCCAGGTCCATTCCAACACCGCCTTGGGTGCCTTGGTTAGTTATCGCTTCATGCTCACGCCCAGCAGCGCGCTGGAAGCCAATTACGGCATTACGTATCAGCAGACCTACCATTACACCATCAGCAGCACCAACGACTACAAAATCTTGACCCGTACCCAGGAGATCTCGGCCGCCTACGTCCGGAGCTTTACGTTCAAGAAGTTCAATCCTTTTGTCGAGGCCGGACCGGGAGCGCTCATCTTCCTCCCCATTCGCAACTCCGGGACCACCCTCATCGATGCCAAGCAACAAACCCAGATCGGGGGCGTATACGGCGCCGGCATCGCCTACGAGATCAGCCCCAGCTTCGACATTCGCGCCGAATACCGGGGTTGGGTCACGAAGGTGCCTACATTCGGCTCTGGCGGCGGTTCTTCCAACGCGAACCTCACCACCAACAAGTGGTTCAACATTTTCGTGCCCACCCTGGGCGTCGCCTACCACTTTTAAAGTGCAGGAAGCAGGGAACAAGAATGCCGCCGCGCCCCTTGGGGGCGCGGTTCTTCGTTTGGTGCAGGCTCCGAGTTGTCTGCTGAACTCCCTTTCCCTGCCATACCCTGGCCGGTCCGGGTGAATTCCTTCCATCTGTCTACAGAGAATCCATTGGCTGCCGCTAGATCCAGCAAAGCTAGTGGCCGCCTTTTTGGAGTGGTGCAGGGCAAGAATCAGCCAGGAGAACGCCATGGCAGTTGTTGTGTGGGACGACAGTTTTCGTACTGGTCACCGGGTTGTCTCTTTCTGGCCGACTGGTTGAACCACCACATCAAAGAAGATGATATGGCGATGATCAACTATGTGAGGAGTCGTTTGCCGGTGGGTTCGGCCGGGCTTGCCACACTGTGATCCTCAAGTAAGTCAACCGCGTGAGGCCGTCGGCTTCTCCGCCTCGCGGTAACATCCCAGCGACTTGACCATGGCGCAATGCGGCCGCAGGGCTTCCAGCGCCCGGCTCCCTTCATCGCGCGACTGAATCTGGCAATCCACGTAGAAGATGTACTCCCACGGCTTGCCGTGCACCGGGCGAGACTCGATCTTGGTCAGGTTGGTGCCCAACTCCTTCAGTTCCGAAAGGGCCTCGGCGAGCGAACCCGGCCGGTTTTCTACCGAGAAGGCAAGGCTCATTTTGTTCGCCGGACTATCGAGCACACCCTGGTCCGCGCGCCTCACCAGGAAAAATCGTGTGTAGTTCTCGGGGTTATCCTCGATGTCGGATTCAAGGATCTCGGCGCCGTAGTACTCGGCCGCGGCCGCGCTCGCAATGGCGGCTGCATGATGGTCGCGCAGCTCCACCAACTGCTTGACGCTCCCCGCCGTGTCATAGAACGAGTACGCCTCCATCTTGGGGTGATCCGCGAGGAAGCGCCGGCACTGCGCCAGCGCAACGGGATGCGAAAAAACCCTATCGATCTCCCCGATGGTCGATCCGGAAACTCCGATCAGGTTGTGACGAATGCGCAGCAGCGTCTCCCGCTCTACCTTCACATCATGCGCCAGCAACAGGTCGAAGTGTTCCGATACCGAACCCGCCAGGCTATTCTCAATGGGAATCACGGCGCCTTCGACGTCGCGGTTGACCAGCGCCTGAAACACCTCCGCCGATAACGAGAAGGGCGCAATCACGGCGTCCTGGACCAGCTTCAATGAGGCTTCGTGGCTGAATGAGCCGGGCTCTCCCTGGATGCCTATCTTCATGGCCGCGCCTGCGTCTCCTGGTGATGCGGGGTCTAGGTCCGGTGCGGAATTCACCCTGGACTTTCTTGCACCATACCACAGGTTTAGACGTGGATCGTTTCCACTTCGCGTGCTCATCGCATCAGTTCCGCAGCCACAGGTCGGCCGCCACGAATGCCAGGAATACCATCGCAATCACGCCGTTCATGGTGAAAAATGCGGCGTTCAGGCGGCGCAGATCGCGCGGCGACACGATGGCATGCTCATAGGCCAGCAGCCCGCCGACAGCGCCGATCCCCAACCAACCCGCCGCCTGGAAATGAAACAGCCGCGCAAACCACGCCAGCAGCGCCAACATGAGCAGATGCATGATGCGCGCCGCCCAGAACGCCGCCGGGATGCCGATGGCCTGCGGCAAGCTGTGCAGGCCGGCGGTGCAATCGTGCTCGTAATCCTGGCATGCATAGAGGACATCGAAGCCTCCCACCCACAGCGTCACCGCGCCCGTCAGCACCAGGATGCGCGCATCCAGAGCCCCCCGAACCGCGATCCACGCAGCCGCGGGTGCCAATCCCAGCGCCAGCCCCAACACCAGGTGCGACCAGCGCGTGATGCGCTTCATGTAGCTGTAGCCGAAAAGAACCGCCAGCACCAGTGGGGAAAGATAGAGAGTCAGCCGGTTGAGCGCCGCCGCCGCAATCAGAAAAAGCGCCACCATCAGCAGCGTAAATCCCAGCACGAATCCGCGCGACAGCAGGCCTGCCGGAATGGCGCGCATGCGCGTACGCGGATTGGCCGCATCCAGCTCGGCGTCAGCCCAGCGGTTAAAGGCCATGGCGCCAGAGCGGGCCGCAACCATCGCCACCAGAATCCACGCGATGGTGCGCCACGCCGGCAAGCCATGAGCGGCAAGCAGAGTCGCAGTGAGGGCAAACGGAAGCGCAAAGATGGAGTGCTCCCACTTGATCATGTCCAGCGTCGTTCGCGTCTTTCCCCACCATCCGGCCATCGCATGACCAGTTTAATGGGCAGAGGTCCTAATCGAAAAAGGCCCCCGGCCCTGATTCGGGGCGGGGGCCGGTTGTGGTCCAGCCGTGGCGCTACTTTTGTTGATTCTGCGATTTGTCTTGTTCCGGCGCCTGCCCCTCAACCTGCAGGTTATTCTTCACGCTGAACACGCCGGGGACTCCGTTGGCACGAATGTAAGCCGTGTCCTTGTCGGCCTTCGAGTCCACCACCCCATATAGTTCGACGTGCCCGTTCTGCACCGAGATGCGGATCGGATTGGCGGGGTTAATGGCGTACTTGTTGAGGCTGGGGTAACCATAAATCGCCCGCGCCACCTGCAGCCGGATCTGGTCGTCCATGGGCGAGGGTGGATCTACCTGGATCTCGTCGTTGACATCCTTTACCCCCGGCATGGTGCTTACCACGGCCAGCGCCGAGTTCTTGTCGGGATAGCCGTAAGCATGTCCCCCCAGCGTCACTTCGCCGTTCTGCACGCTCACCGTGATGGCGTTGAATGCGTTGGTACCGTAGCCTACGCGATCGGTCGCCAGTTTCTGTTGAATCTTCTGCTGCAGTTCCTGGTCGGACATGCTGCGGCCGCCGGCAACTTCGATATCATTGCGAACCGCTTTCACGCCCTTGACTTTGTGGGCTTTCTTGTCCGCGTCCGCCTTGTACTGATAGAGATCCACGGTGCCGGTGAGGTCCGCAACCCCATTGTTGTCGATGCTGACCTGAACGTTTTGAAATTGCTTTCCGTCCAGCTTGCTCTTTACTTCCTGCGCGATCTTGTTGTTGTCGTCCGACGGCGCCGGCGAACCCCAGGCCTTTACCAGAGACACCTGGGGAAGGACCAGGATAGCCGCGGACAGCGCAATCATGGTTGCCGGCCTGCTAAAACCGATCTTCCTTAACATGTTTCTTCCTCTCTGCGTGCTGCGCGATTCTTGCTGCTGGAGCAGCACGCGGCCTGCGCGCCGTTCGACCTCCACGGCCACGGACCATTCACCACCTACTAGACACCAAATGCGGCGGATTGTTACGAAGTTGCGTGCTTAGCCAGAAATACTCTGTACCAGCCCCGAGTGCCGCCTTCTGCGAGCGTTAGCGGACATAGAGGGCGCAAATAAGCCAGTGACTGACAACTGCCTCGTTTACCAAGGCATCGTGGTTATATTTGCCTAAACGCTGCCTGCCGCCAGCGCAGGTTGGGAGGCTTTTCAGCGGGTTCGGCTGCCCTGTCGCGGCGGGTCCGTCCTCAAAAAGACACATCCGCCGGCTGCGTCACCCGCATGACAGACTGATCCCCCGTAATCGCTTTCCATGCGGCCCGAATGGCCTCGATCTTGGCGCGGTTTTCCGGGCTGTCCGGGTAGTCGATGATGAGAACCTTGGAGCGAAGCCGCTCCGGGGTCGGCTGCCCCTTCGATAACCACTGGCCGTAGATCTCGGCAACGCTCAGGCCGTCGGGAAAACGAGGAGTCACCTCGCGATCGAGAAATTCGCGCCACCGGCCCTCGCTTACCCCCTGGTCAGGGTGGTCGGCCGGGCCCAGGCCGAAGTAGAGCCGGGTGTCCAACCATCCGGACGTCTGCCCCGGATGCGCCGGATCGCCCGACAA
>DASXXV010000242.1:0-17423 GCA_036502905.1 Occallatibacter sp.
GCTTTATTCACGAGAGCTACTTCAAAGATGACCCGAAACACTTCACACGATCGTGGTTTGCCTGGGCCAATACTCTATTCGGCGAGCTGATTGCACATCTCGCCCAGGAACGCCCGGAGCTGCTAAGGGCCTGAATGTAACTGGGCGAAAGACTGCGAGGCGCTCCCAATTGCCAACAGGTGAAAAACGGCTGGAATATGGAGTGCTTTATCTACTCGGTAATTCCCGGCCACCTGCGTCTCGGTATAAGTTCGCACCATATATAAATCTGTGATCCTGAACGGCGCACGTGCAGATGAAAACAACAGGTTGTCATCCTGACCCTGAGCTTGCGAAGGGGAAGGGGAACGATCTGCGTTTGCCTTCACTGCGACAGTCGACTAGTGGCCAGTCGCGTTGAAAACGTTACTGCGGGCTCTCGCGTGAGCAGATGAAAACAACCGGTTGTCATCCTGACCATGACCCTGAGCTTGCGAAGGGGTAGGGGAAGGATCTGCGTTTGCCTTCACTGCGACAGTCCACTAGTGGCCTGTCGCGTTGAAAACGTTACTGCGGGCTCTCGCGTGAGCTGATGAAAACAACAGGTTGTCATCCTGACCCTGACCCTGAGCTTGCGAAGGGGAAGGGGAAGGATCTGCGTTTGCCTTCAACCAATGCCGGTAACGAATTCAATGCGACAGGCCCTAGTGACCCGTCGCAGTGAAACCGTTACTGCAGTGATGTCAAGAGCTTGTCATCCTGAGCGAAGTTGATCGCGAAAGCGAGCAACGCAGTCGAAGGATATGCGGTTGCTTTTCTGCCACGCTGGTAACGAATTCTACGCGACAGTCCACTAATTGCTCTTCAAAGTACTTCGGGGACACCACCACACCAGTTCAGGATGGGCTATCTGCGATTCAATGCCCTGCCCGATTGTGCCCGGACGCGCTCTTCGTGTGTAGATCCATCGCCAGCCCCTACCCACCGAATCACACTGATGGGCCGCTAGCAGTTTTTGCAGTGTCTGCCTGTCCGGAAAACTGATTTCATCTGAGCCAGAAGCTCGGTTGTTTGCCGGCATTGATTCCGCGCAAACCACAACTCCCTGAAACTGGCAGGGACCCACACGCAGCGTTCCAGCTTGCAATCCGGAGGTCGCCGGACAAGCAAATGAGCACGCGCATCAGAGTTCGCACACGCCTTGTAATTGCCCTTGCTGCGATCGTCGTATGCTCGCTTTTGCCTTCTCCCACTTTTGGGGAGAAGAAAGATTCCGCCTGCCGCCCGGGGGAACCCAGGGCGGGTTCCACGCAAGACCAGGTTTGTTTGGCGAAAGCGTACCTGGTGGGTCGCGGGGTGGAGAGGAACGAGTCACAGGCGGCGTATTGGTTCGAGAAGGCGGCGGACGTTGGCGACCCCGAGGCACAGAGGGCGCTTGCTCATCTTTATCAGGTGGGGTTAGGTGTTCCTCGCGATCCCGCTAAAGCCTCTCGCTGGCTGGAACGTGCCGTCGCGGGCGGATCGCTGGAGGCCAGGGTCGATCTGGCCACGAACTATCTATGGGGTGCGGGAGTGAGAAAAGACGTGCAGGTTAGCGCTACATGGTTCCAGAAAGCCGCCGACAAGGGCAGTGCCCGGGCGGCAACCTACCTGGGTGACATGCATCACTTCGGAATCGGCATGCCGATCGACGACGCCGGCGCCCGCCGCTGGTATGAGATCGGAGCCAAACGTAACGACAGTCTTGCGCAATACCGGCTTGGACTCATGCTGTTGACCGGCCGGGATGCCGATCGGCGTTCCGCCCAGGCCGCAGATTTATTCCGCAAAGCCGGTCAAGCAGGCCTGGTGGCGGCGAAATTCTCGCTCGGAGTTCTCCTTTCGAACAAGCCGGAGCTGGCCTCCTTTCCCAATGAAGGCGAAATTGCAATCGAGGAGGCCGCGGTCGCTGGAACCTGGAAGGCGTCCGCCACCCTCGGCATTCATGCATTCAACGGCGCCCCCAACAAGCACGATCCCGAGCGAGCCTGCTTCTGGTTCCAGGTTGCCAGGCTGCAGGGTGGCGATGTTTCCGAACCCGCCTTACGCAGGTACCTGGACGCTGTTTCACTGGAGTTAGGAATTCCGCAAACAAAAGTAATTGATGCGGCGGCCGAGAAATGGTTCGAGGATCATAAGACTCCAATTCAATACATTATTAAGACACCGTCCGGCTCACAACAAGACATCTCGTTTGGCATTGCGGCTCTGGCCGGTGAGACTCACACAGAGCGCATTGTGGCAACACCCAACGATATCCCCCTAAAATCCCCCTTTTGACGCTTTGACAGCCATCAGGCTTCCGTTCGCCGACCAGCTGAGCTGAATAACTGATTATACTTACGGCTTTGTCAGGACAACGTCAGCAAGGCTAACTCCACGGTTATATCTGCGCCCGTGTATGAACATCATGTTCGTGATGCCAGACACAGACACTCCAGCTGGGCGCGGAGTTTACTCACAGGCGCCGATAAGTTGGCCAAGTGCGATCGTATGGGTAAAACCAGCGTGCATGCCGTTTGTGTTGCAGATCACTCGCAATCAGGCCAGCTTAGACGCTTGTAAAGCCGTTGGGCCGTTTCATCGGGAGTTGTGGAATAGCCGCTTGCCGGGGTTCAAGGAGCGCACCCGGCCAGGTAGTCTCGAAAAACCAGAAGCCCGCACGGCGATCGAACGCCGGCAACGCAAGCGCATCGCGTGCACAACAAGACGGGCAGCGTGGCTCCATGGATTGCAGGATCACGGCGTATACCGGGATTCGCAATCCTCGAATGCTGAAAACCGCATTCCGAGCCTCGCCAAACATGCAGTACCAGCTTAAGGAAGGCCAGATGAATCCTCGCAGTACATCACCAAAATATTGGCTTATTGTGTTGCCGGTGCTTCTCGGATTGGCGTGCGCAGGTGCGTTTGCGCAAGCCAACTCAGAGCTGACCGGCATCGTCACAGACCAGTCGGACGCAGTTGTCGCGGGAGCAACTATCGCGCTCACCAACCCGGCAACCGGATTTACAAATCAGACCGAAAGCGGACCGTCGGGACTATACGTGATCGGCGGCCTGAATCCTGGGACCTTCAAGCTGAAAGTCACAGCCAAGGGTTTCCAATCCTTCGAGCAGACCGGAGTCGTGGTGAACGTTTCGTCTACCGTGCGTCTGGATGTGAAGTTGACCGTGGGCGCCGAAAGCCAGACAGTAACGGTTGAGGCGAACGCGCTCTCCCCGCAGGTGGACTCCAACGTCGTGAGTACCCTGATCAGCTCCGAGCAGATCACATCCATCGCCACCCAAAACCGCAACTTCGCAGCCCTGGCCGCCCTGGGACTGGGCGTGAGCTCCGCGCTGCCCGACAGTAACACGCCTACCTCGGTAGCATCCAACTTCACCATCAGCGTGAATGGCCTTCGCCAGAGCCACAACATCTGGCTGATCGATGGTGGCGAGGCCGATGACCGCGGCGGCGCCGGCGGCATGAGCATTATGCCTTCGCAGGACGCCATCGCCGAATTTAACGTCATGTCCTCCAACTATCCTCCCGACTACGGCATCTCTTCGGGCGCGACCATGAGCCTCTCGCTCAAGAGCGGCACGCAGAAGTTTCATGGAACGCTTTTTGAATTCAACCGCACGCCCGCCTACAACGCCAAGGAACCTATCTCCCGCAAGTTGACCAACGCTCACTACAACATCTTCGGCGGCAATATTGCCGGCCCTTTGTTCATTCCCAAGGTGTACAACGCCAGCCGGGAGAAGACGTTCTTCTTCTGGAATGAAGAGTGGCGCAAGATTCTGTCCGGAGCAGGCACCACCAACAGCCCGACCATTCCGAATGCAGACAGGCCGGTTGCGGGACAGGATCTGAAGTATTCGGCTCCGGGGTTCAGTCCCACCACGTCCATCGTCGTTCCGGACGTCGGCACCAGGAACCCTGCGTTTACCGCGCAGTTGACTGCGCTCGGCCTGACGCCGGGAAAGCCGTTCCCCAACAACACCATTCCCAATCAGCTGTTCGATCCCAATGCGGTGCTCTTCCTGGGCACGGGAATCGTACCCAAGCCGACCACCAGCGATGACAAGGCAGTGGGAAACATCGCCAATCCTATCAATGTCCGCGATGATATCGTCCGCATTGATCACAGGTTCACCGATAAGTGGGCGATCCTGGGACACTACATGCACGACAAGGTCGACCAGGGCTACGGCGTGCCGTTCCTGGGATGGCTCTCGGCCAGCTACAACACCGTTACCAGCAACCTGTCCAACCCGTCGTACTCGTCGGCCATCAAGTTGAGCGGCACCCTTAATCCCAACCTGCTCGTCGAGGCCAGCATCAACTACGACGGCAACATCATCGACATCACCAACAGCGACCTGGCCAACAAGCCCAGCGGCTGGAATGCCGGGACGTTCTTTAATAACGGCTCCAAGCTGGTGCCCGGAATGGGCTGGGGTACTCCGTATAACACCAACGAGCAGCAGGGCTCCGCGCCGTGGCACAACGCTGCCCAGGACTACATGCCCAAGGGCGATGTGTCCTACACCAAGGGCCGCCATGCCATGAAGTTCGGCTTCAGCTACAACCGGTATACGAAGAACCAGCAGCTCTTCGGCAACGTCATGGGGCAATACCAGTTCTCCGCCAACCTGTCCGGCGACGCGTTCATGGACATGGTGATGGGCCTCCCCAACACCTACCAGCAGTTCATGACGGCGCCGGTCCGCCACTACGTGAATCAGACCCCGTCGCTTTACATGATGGACAACTGGCATGTGACACCCAGGCTCACCCTGCAACTTGGGCTCCGGTACGACGCACTGCCGCACGCCTGGGAGCGGAGCAACGCCGTTTCCAACTTTGACCCGGCCCTCTATTACGGATCCCAGCAGCCTAAGTGGAATAGCGATGGATCCATGGATCCCAGCGGTCCCGGTTTCCAGGTCGTGGGCGGGATTCCTTATTACTTGAACGGCATGGGCCTGGCGGGCCAGAACGGGTTCCCGCGCGGCCTGGTCAAAAACGACTACAACACCTACCAGCCGCGCGTCGGCTTCTCGGAAGACTTGCTCGGCGACGGCAAGACGGTTCTCCGCGGCGGCTTCGGAACATTCTTTGAGCGCATGCAGGGTAACGACATTTACAATGCCGCCACTGCGCCGCCATACGCCTACAACCCCAACGCCAACAATGTGTTCTTCAGCACGCCATCCAAGAGCTGGGTGACCGGCGATGTGGCTTCAAAGCCGTTCTTCCCGGCGGGCATCCAGAACATACCTCAAACCTACAAGGCGCCCGCGGTTGCAATGTTCAGCCTGGGCGTGCAGCGGGAAGTGGCTCCGTCCATGATCTGGGTAGTCCAGTATGTCGGCAACCTCGCGTGGCATCAGAACATCCAGCGCAACGTGAACACATTCCCGGTGGATACGGATTTGAACGTTCGCTGCAACAACGGCGATGGAAGCAACAAGTATCCCGGGGGAGATGTTTGCCCCAATGGCAGCGCGCCTCAATCGCTGGCCAACACCAACTTCTATCGCACCTACGCGGGATGGGCCGGTATCAACCAGCAGGAGAACACCTCCAATGGAAATTATCACGGCTTCCAGACGGCTCTCCGCATTCAGAACCGGTGGGGCCTGAGCGGCGAAGTCGATTACACGTGGTCGCACGAAACCGATCTCACCACGCAGGATCTGCAGAACGTCAGCAATCCCTGGAATCTCAAGTACGACAAGGGTTCTGGTTTCCTTGACCGGCGTCACATCCTCAGCATCAACTACGTCTATCACCTGCCGTTCTTTAATAGCAGCAGCAATGGATGGACGAAATCTCTACTCGGTGGCTGGGAAGTCGCCGGTACGGTTCTGGCCGAGTCGGGTGTCGTTCCCGCCAACCAGGGTCCCGGATTGTCCATCAGCTACGATCCCATCGGCCTGGGCGGCGGATACACCAACCGTCCCAATCAAACCAGCAAGACGCGTTACCTCAAACAGAGAAACAAGTGGTTCGATACTTCGGCTTTCCAGGCGCCTATCCCGGCATGGTTAGGCGGACCGAACCTGGGCTTTGGCAACGCCCGGAAAGACACCATTGTCGGACCGGCCCGCGAGAACTTCAGCACCTCTCTGTACAAGAACTTTGCCATCAGAGAGGCGGCGCACATCGAACTCCGCTTCGAGTCCTTCAACACCTTCAACCACTTCCAGCCGAACGGGCTGAACACCAGCTATGGCGGCAGCCAGTTCGGACAGATCACCAGCGCGTGGGATCCACGCACGCTGGAACTTGGTGGGAAGTTCGTGTTCTAAGTCGAACCTCCTCACTTTCGGGGCGCAGCCGGCAATCCTGCTGCGCCCGCTTTTTTTGAGGATGTCTAGACTTGTTGGCCGCTGCCGAGGTCCAGCGCGAAAGGAGTCTCCCTGTCCGAAAGCATTTCCCACCCCAGGCCGTGCAAAACGCCTTCGCCGATCGCGGTGATGGTCAGGCCTTCGTCGGAGAGTTTTCCGGATTGCCAGGCCTCGCCGTTCGCGCCCCACGCCAGGATGGAGCGGTGGCCGATGAACAACAGAAGTCCGGCCGGAACCACCGGCCGCACTTCGAGAACGGGCCGGCAGGGAATCATCGTGAAGCGCTCCGGGGCCGTCGTGTCAATCACGTAGGCGTAACCGCCGGAGACGGCGCAGAGCTTCTCCGCTTCCGGAGTGGACCAGACACCCGTGGGAACGGCCGGGTCGCGGAACCCGAGGGCGCAGGTGGCGAGGAACTCCGAAATTTTCTCCTCGCCCCGCCGCACCATCACCTCCATCGCGCCGCGTTCCACTTCCTCCACTTCGCGCGGATACACAAAATGCCGCGGCGGCAAAATCAATGGCCGGGCAGCCAGAATCTCCGCCTCCCAACGATGCGAAAAGCTCAGATCGATCATCGGCGACGTCACGACGACGCCTCGTAGGCCAGGATCCACGCGCGCTGCTCTTCGGTATCGGGCACCGGGCAACCCCTGGTCGCTTCCACCGCGGCCAGTGCGTCGGCAGGCCTCCAGCCCAGGTGGATCAGCGTGCAAGCGGCCGTGACGGTTGCTCGGCCAATGCTGCCGCGGCAATGGACGCCGATGCGCTCTCCTTTGCGCAGCCGCACCCCCAGATCCGAGACGAACTCGCGAAAGCGCCTTACGTTCGCAGGCACAGTGGTATCGGTAATGGGAAAATTCAGAAACTGGATGCCGGCTTTTTCGGCCTCGCGCCGCTCGTACTCGAGGCCCAGCCATCCCGCTTCGCGCCGCTCCAGCAGTGACACCAGCGTATCGATGCCGCCATGCTTCAGGGCGAGCATTTCGTCTTCCAGCGAGTCGGCTCCGTGCGGCCGCGTGACAATCGCCATGCCCGGCGCAGGATTCCCGTCTATCCAGAAAATGTCCGGCACGCGCTCACACTCCTACGAAGCACTCGACGCGCTCATGCACGTCGGGAATGCCCAGGCCCAGAGACGATCCCTCTTCGATGAGCGGGATGATTTTGTCGAACTCCGGTCCCGAGTGGTAGCCCGTAACCGCGATGCGCACGGGATGGAAGAGCTGCGGGCCCTTGATCCCGGTCGCGCCCTTGATCTCGTTCAACCACGCTTTGAACAGGTCCGGTGCAATGTGCTGGGAGTAGGTGCGGACGCGCGCTGCAAACTCGCCCAGCACCGTGCGCGACGAGTCGGCTTCCAGGACGGACGCGTTCTCCGGGTTGGCGCGCGCCGCGTCGCAATCGAAGCGGGTCACCGCCGCAGCCTTCGCCGGAAGCTCGTCGAGGTGATCGATTGTGGGCACGAACACCGCCAGCAATTTCGCAAACCATTTTTGGAGTGCTTCCGAAGCAGTGTCGCGCGCCGGCAGCATGGCAAAGTACGGCCACGCCAGTTCGGCCACCCGTGAGGGATCGGCCTGCTTCAGGTAATGCCGGTTAAGCCAGTTCAGCTTGTCGAAGTCGAAGATGGCCGGCGACGGCGTAACCCGCTCCAGCGTAAATGCGCGCGTCAGCTCGTCCAGCGTAAAGGTTTCCGTCTTGCCGTCTTCCGCGCCCCAGCCCAGCAGGGCAAGATAGTTCACCAGCGCTTCGGGAAGATAGCCCATCTCGCGGAACGTCGAGATCGATGTGGCGCCGTGACGCTTTGACAGGCGCTCGCGGTCCGCGCCCAGAATTGTCGAGAGATGCGCGAACTGCGGCACCGGCCAGTCGAACGCTTCGTAGATGGCCACCTGCTTGGGCGTATTCGAAATGTGGTCGTCGCCGCGGATCACGTGCGTGATGTCCATCAGGGCATCGTCTATGGTGACCACGTAGTTGTAAACCGGGATCCCCTCTGTGTCGCCGCTCTCATCGCTGCTGGCGGAGCGGACAATGATGGGGTCGCTGACCGCCTCCGCCGCAAACTCGACTTCCCCGCGCACCAGGTCGTGGAACCGCAGCGGGTGATCCTCGATCTTCAGGCGTACCGCGAAGGGCGTTCCCTCCGCGAGCCTCTTCTCTACTTCTTCCGCTGCCAGCGTGCGGCACTTCCCGGAGTAGATCAGCGGCCGGTGCTCGGCGGCCGCCCGTTTGCGTTCTTCTTCCAGCTCTTCCGGCGTGCAGAAGCAGGGGTAGGCCTTGCCCGATTGGAGCAGTTGTTCGGTGTGTTCCGCGTAGATGTGCAGGCGCTCGGACTGGCGGTATGGCCCATACTCTCCAACATCGGAAATCGACCCGTCGGGGTTGGGTTGCGGACCCTCATCCCAGTCCAGGCCCAGCCAGCGCAGGTCCTCCATGAGCTGCTTCTCGTAGCGAACTTCGGAGCGCGCCACGTCGGTGTCTTCAATGCGGAGGATGAAATCGCCTCCCATGCGCCGGGCAAAGAGCCAGTTGTAGAGGGCTGTCCGCGCATTGCCGACGTGCAGCAAACCCGTGGGTGAGGGAGCGAAGCGAACGCGGATCCTTTGGTCGGTCATGGCAGTAATGATGATAGAACGCTGCGTCCACTCAGGCGCACATGCTGTATACCAGCTATTAAGAAGCCTGCTCCCGCCGGTCTTCACTTCCTCCCGAGGTTTTCCCGAATGTATAAAGCGTCCCGCGTCTGGATCGCCATTGGCTTTTGTTTAGCAACACTCCCCGCAGTTGCCCTTGCCGCCGATGCCCCCCAGACCCTTACCCAGAAGATCGCCGGCATGGAACGCAAGGACGGACTCTTTCCCCTCGATTGGGATGCCAAAACCGGCAAGCTCTACCTCGAGATCTCCCGCCTCGACGACGACTTTCTCCTGCTCGATCAATTGCCCTATGGCCTGGGCTCCAATGACATCGGCCTCGATCGAGGGCAACTCGGGCGCGGTCACGTTGTACATTTCTCGCGGGTCGGCGGCAAGGTCCTGCTGATTGAGCCGAACCTGATGTACCGGTCCTCTGCGCGAGATCCCGAGGAGCGCCTTGCCGTCACCCAGTCGTTTGCGGAATCTGTGCTGTGGGGATTCCCCGTTGAAGCGGAAGAAAGCGGCCGCCTGCTGATCGATGCCACTGCCTTCTTCCTGCGCGACGCCCACGGCGTCGCCGAGCGCCTCCAGCAGACCGGGCAGGGCACTTACAAACTCGACGCCACGCGCAGCGCCCTGGCCATGGACAACACCAGGGCCTTCCCGAAAAACACTGAAGTGGAGGCGATGCTGACCTTTGTGACCGACGGGCCCCCGAAGGGCGAGTTTGTTGCGACGGTGACGCCCGATCCGCATTCCATCACCTTGCGCGGGCACACGTCGATGATCGAGCTGCCCGGCCCCGGTTACACGCCCCGCCGCTTTGACCCGCGCTCTGGTTTTTTTGCCCTGAACTATCGCGACTACTCCGTCCCCTTGGGCGAACGCATGGACCAGCGCTTCATCGCGCGCCACCGCCTGGAAAAGCGCGATCCCGGCGCCGCCGTAAGCGAGCCGGTGAAGCCCATCGTTTATTACGTCGATCGGGGAGCGCCGGAGCCTATCCGTTCCGCGCTCGTGGAAGGCGCGAACTGGTGGGCGCAGGCGTTCGAGGCGGCCGGTTTCAAAAACGCTTTTCGCGTGGAGGTGCTGCCCCCGGGCGCCGACCCCATGGATATTCGCTACAACATGATCCAGTGGGTTCACCGGGCCACGCGCGGCTGGAGCTACGGTGATGCCGTCACCGATCCGCGCACCGGCGAGATCATCAAAGGCCAGGTGACGCTGGGCAGCCTTCGTGCCCAGCAGGACTACATGATTGCCGAAGCATTGCTCGCTCCCTACGCCGAAGGAAAGCCCATTCCCAGCGAACTGGAAGCCATGGTATTGGCGCGCACCCGGCAGCTTGCGGCGCACGAGGTGGGCCACACCCTCGGGCTGCAGCACAACTTTGCCGCGTCGTCCCTGGGGCAGGGGATTTCGGTCATGGACTACCCGCATCCCTGGATCACGCTGGACACATCGGGCAGGATCGATCTGTCGCACGCCTATGCCGTCGGCATCGGCGCCTGGGACAAGGCCGCCATCCGTTATGGCTATTCGCAGTTCCCGGCGGGTACCGACGAGTCCGCAGCCCTCGCTAGGCTGTTGCGACAGGAGGATGCCGAAGGGCTCCGCTACATCACCGACGCGGATGCGCGTCCGTTCGGCGGCGCCCATCCCTTCGCCCATCTCTGGGACAACGGGGGCTCCGCGCCGGACGAGTTGATTCGCATGCTGGCCGTGCGCAGGGCCGCCTTGTCGCGTTTCGGCCAGGAAGCCATCCGGCCCGGTGAGCCAATGGCGAAGCTCGAGGACACGCTGGTTCCCCTCTACCTGCTTCACCGCTACCAGACGGAGGCCGCGGCCAAGTGGATCGGCGGACTGAACTACACCTACTCCGTGCGCGGCGGCGAAGCATCCGCCGCGGAACCGGTGTCTCCCGGCGATCAGCGCAAGGCGCTGCATGCGGTCTTGGAAACGTTGACCCCGGAAACCCTTACCCTGCCCGAGCCTCTGCTCCGGATGCTTCCGCCCCGTCCGCCGGATTTTCCGCGCACCCACGAATCTTTCGGCGCCCACACCGGTCTGACCTTCGACGCCGAGAGTCCGGTAGAGGTCTCCGCCGAGCTGACAGCCGCCTTATTATTCGATCCCAGCCGCGCCTCCCGCCTGGTTGAATACCACGCCCGCGATCCGAAACAGCTTGGCCTGGAGGAGATGATGGATGCGGTGCTGGCCGCCACTTGGCAATCGCCCCGCCGCACGGGACTCGAAGAGGAAAGCCAGTTCACGGTCGAGGACGTGGTTCTGAATCAGCTGCTGCGGCTGGCCGCCAGCGGCGGCGGAGGCTCGTCGCCGGGTGCCGCTGTCCCGGCGGGCATCTCCATCGAGGAAGGCCGAAGCGCAGCCGCCTCCCCTGAAGCCCGCGCCCAGGCTCTCGCGGGAATCGAGAAACTGGAGAGCTGGCTGAAAGCCACCGCGTTCTCCGCCGATTCCCCGGAGTATTCCGCCCATCGGGCATCTGCTTTAGCCCTCATTGAGCGCTTCCGGAGCGATCCCGCCAAGTTTGTCCCGCCGCCGGAGCTGCCTGCCCCGCCGGGCCAGCCCATCGGCGACGATGAGTAAGCGTTGCTCGCCAGGTTGGCGATTTCTCCCTTGGCGGCGGCCGTATTATCGGACATCGACAAAAGAACACGCACCGCCGCCATTAAACTTGGCATCATGAACGCGGGGGATAAACGATGAAAGTTGTTCTATTTGGTGCGTCGGGCATGATCGGTAGCCGCGTCCTGGAAGAACTCGTTCGCCGCGGGCACACGGTTACCGCTATCACTCGCCACCCGGAAAAGATCAAGCCGACCAGCGGCGTAACTGCCGTCCATGGGGACGTGACCGATCCGGCAAGCGTGGCCGCCGCCGTGAAGGAGGCCGACGCCGTGATCAGCGCCTACTCGCCGCCGCGAACCGATCCCGGACTGGTGGTCAACGCGGCGCGGTCCCTTGTGGCTGGCCTGCGCGAAGCCGGAGTGAGGCGGCTCATCGTGGTGGGCGGAGCGGGCAGCCTCGAGGTCGCTCCCGGGGTGCAACTGGTGGACACGCCTTCCTTTCCTCCAGGATGGATGGCAATCGCCCTGGCCCATCGCGACGTGCTGCCGGTTCTCAAGCAGGCGGACCTCGACTGGAGCTACTTCAGTCCCGCGGCTCTCATCGAGCCCGGCCAACGCACCGGCAAGTTCCGTCTCGGCGGTACGCGGCTGGTGGCCAACGACCGCGGCGAGAGCCGGATCTCGGCCGAGGATTATGCCGTCGCCCTGGTGGATGAACTGGAGCAACCGGCCCATGTGCGGCAGCAGTTCACCGCGGCGTATTAACGGCCGGGATCAAGCGCCGGGGGCTGAGACCCGGTGAATTATGAACGGAAGTGCTGCCAGCCGTGGGGACCGAGGGGCTCCAGGCTCGACCCGTTGTCGATCATGACTCGCGGTTTGCCGCGTTGAAACCGCGTGACGTATCCGATCGCGGTAATCGGGACCCCGCCAATGGACCGCGGCATCGGCACCGATGGCCGGCCCGCAAACAGCAGTTCATAGTCCTCGCCGCCGTGCAGTGCGTGCTCGAGGGTAGCTCCGTCAGCGATGGGAAGCGCCCCCTCCTGGATCACGGCGCACGCGTCCGACTCTTCGCACATGTGGGTCAAATCAATAGACAAACCGTCGCTGAGGTCGATAGCGGCGACCGCCAGTGCGCGTTGTCGCAGTGCCAGTCCCTGCCGGATTCGAGGCTGAGGATACAAATGCGGCCGGAGTGCGGCCGGAACTCGCGCCGGGCTGGTCCATTGGCGCTCTGCCCGCCCTTTGGCGGACGCCTCAGCCAGCGTCGCCAATCCGGCCGCCGCCCCGCCCAGGGTTCCTGTCACATACAGCAGGTCCCCCGGCCGTGCTCCCGACCGCCGCAGGGCCTTTCCGGCCGGCACGGCCCCCACGAGCGCTATATCGGCCAGCGCCAGCGGCGATTCCGCCAGGTCCCCGCCCGCGAGCGGACAACGGTGCTCGTCCGCGAGACGAAACAGGCCGGCAAAAAAGCGATCCACCCACGAGCCTCCGCGGCCTTTCCTCACGGTCAGCTCCCGCGGCAGTCCCAGCGAGAGGAACGCGGCAACCGGCCGCGCTCCCATGGAGGCAAGATCGCTCAGTCCCCGCGCCAGGGTGCGGTGGCCCACCGCCTCAGGCGGATGCCAGTCCATGCGGAAATGGCGTCCCGCAATGGAAAGATCCGTGGTCACGGCCAGTTCTTCGCCCCGCCGCACCCCCAGAAGCGCACAGTCGTCGCCGATGCCCAGCCGCACCGCGCCGTCCCGCCCCGCGCCGTCCCGCCCCGGGCCGTCCCGCCCCGGGCCGTCCCGCCCAGCCCTCCCCGCTCGAGCCCGTATCGCTCGCAGAAGGTCCATCTCATCCCCGGCCGAACCCGATCTGGTGCGCTTGCCGATCATTCTCCTTGAGGATAGGGCAGCGGGCCGATAGAGGAAAACGATTTCAGCCGGCGGTGTAAAGCCAATTCCGCGGTAAACCGGCAGAATGCAAAGGGTTTATGTCCACCATATCTAGGGGTTCGAGCCTCCGCGTCCCTTTCTTTGACTTATTTCGTTGACCCCGCAAAATGCCGTTTGTTAGCCTGTGATGACGTTCCCAATGCACGGAGCGCGAGATCCTGCGCGTGCAGCGGGCACCCTTTTCTGTTGTCCTTATCATCTGTACAAGTTGAACGGACTGCGAATTGCGATCGCGAGAGTGAACCATTGATGCTGCGCAAGCGCTACTACATTCTTTTTGTTGCCCGGGACGAGGAGGGTCGCGTTCGCAAGATCCCCCTCCCGCTCCGCTATGCCTACGGTTTCGTGGCTGCCGCCCTTATCGGCGCCTTCACCATCGTGGGACTCGCCGGGTCCTATACCCGCATGCTGCTGAAGACTGAGAGCTTCAACCAGGTCCGCGAGGAACGTGAAACCCTTCGCAAGAATTACAAGCAGATGGCCCAGATCGCGCACGACCGCGACGTCCAGGTGGCCTCCCTCGGGGCGCTCGCCAGCGAAGTGACCGCGCTATACGGACTTCGCCAGAATCGCGCAGGCTCTCATACCACCAGCGCTTCCAAGGCCGCCGCCGCACCCACTCCGCAGACTCTCGCCCTGACTGACGACGTCAATCCTCAGAACGTCAAAATGTCCGTCGACCAGTTCTACGCGTTGCGCTCTCAGGCCATGTCGGGCCGGGTCACGCGCGCCATTGAAGGCGGGCTGTCGTCTTCGTTTACCGGCGACTGGGCGCGGCTTGCCGATGCTCCCTCCCTCTGGCCCATTGAAGGCCGTGTGACCTCCAGCTTCGGCGAACGGCAAGATCCGTTCAACGGCGAAGGCGCCTTCCACGCCGGCATCGATATCGCCGCGGCCTACGGCTCGCCGGTGCGCGCCGCCGCGGATGGCGACGTGACTGCTACCCGCATGGGCGCCGGCTACGGGCGCGAAGTGTCCATCGACCATGGACACGATCTGCTGACCGTTTACGGGCATCTTTCCTCCATGATCGTGGTGCCCGGACAGCACGTGACGCGCGGCCAGGTCATCGGCTATGTGGGCCAGTCCGGCCGCTCCACCGGGCCGCACCTCCATTACGAAGTGCGGGTGCACATGGTGCCGGTCAATCCCCACAAGTACCTGCGCACCAGCTACAACCAGCTGGCGATCGCCGATACTCACGCGCTTGGCACCGGTGGCGGTAACTGATCAGCGAACCCGGGATTTAGGGCCGCAGTGGCAACGCTGGGCTCACGTGCAGCGCATGCAACCTGGAACTTCGTCCTCGACCGCTACTTCGACGCCCGCAGCGTGTGACATCCGTCCAGGGCCATGTTGAATGTTCCCGTCCCCACCACTTCCACGATGAGACGCGAGGGGATCGGCAGCCCGTCTATCGTGGCGTAGACCACCCGTACATGCATTTCCTGCACCGGCACGGATGATTGGCCGCGCGGTTCGATATGCGCGTCGAATCGGTTCACCAGCAGTCCCTTCTCGGTGTTTTCGTAGGACGGGTCGAATTTGATCGACATTGCCCCCATCACCACGCTGAAGTGCTGCAGAACCATCTCGTTGGAGAAGACCTCCGTGACCTGGGTCCCGTTCTGCTCGCCGTGAATGGTCCACTCTGCGGGGGCGCGGGTGATCTTCAGGCCATCCGCGGTCGCCGGCACCACTGACCCATCCACGAACGGCGTCCAGAACTGCAGAAAGCCTTTGAGCGTCTGTTCGGTAGCCTCGTGCATGCGGTCGACCATGGTGGCCGTATCGGGATCAGGCTCCTTGCCGGCATTCGCAGGCGGCTGCCAGTCCACCGTGGAGCCCCCGCCCATGCGGGCATGCAACGTGATCTTGACAGGGTTCATGGTCACCAGGCGCAGGTCGTTGTCGGCTACGGCAACGCCGTTATCCGCGGTGCTGAACAGGGTGCGCCAGTCGGGATGGACATCGCAGTCGAATCCCTCCAGCCCCGCCGCCTTTGTCGAGTAGTAGAGCTTGGAAGCCCTGGCCAGCAATTCGTCCTCGGGTTTGCTGTCATTGGGCGTGGATGGGCGGGCGGCAGCGGATCCAGCGTCGGATGGCGTCGGCGCAGGCGATTGCTGAGCCCGAACGGCGCCCGCCACCATAACCAAGGTGACGAGGACGACCAAAGCTCGCACCCTTTGACGATTGCTGCTGCACGGACGCATGGGTAAACCCGCTTTCCCGAAACTCCAGCCATTCTGCCCGTTTGCGATATCACGGCGCAAGCGGACCGCTCCGCAGTATCATTCCCTGTTCGGAATTCCACCCAGGAGAAATGAGTGTCAAGCCGCCTGCTTCGTTTTGCCGCACTGCTCCTCTTCACGTTGCCCTTATTGGCCCAGACCTTATCGGCCCAGAATCGTTCCGCCCCTGTCCAGACCGCCTTCGCCCGCGCGCAGCACCTGCGCCACGGCATCAACGCCTCCGAGTGGTTCGCCCAATCCGCAGATGATTATTCCGCCGCGCGCACCGACCGCTACACCGACGCCGCCGACATAGCATTGATGGCCAGGCTGGGCTTCGACAACGTCCGCCTCAGTATCGACCCGGTGCCCCTCGAGCGGAGGCCGCTCAACCAGGAGGGCTTTAACGCCGACTTCCTCGGCCGCCTCGATGGCGCTGTCGATGCCATGCTGGCCAACGGCCTGGCCGTGCAGATCGACATTCATCCCGAATCGCCCTACAAGCAGCAGGTCAAGAACAGCAACGAAGACGTGCAGCGCTTCACCATGCTTTGGCGTCGCCTGGCCGCGCACTACTCCAGCCGCGATCCGGAAAAAATCTTTTACGAGATCATGAATGAGCCGGAGGTCAGTGATCCGTATCGCTGGCTCGGCATCCAGGCCGCCGCTGCGCAGGCCATCCGCGAAGCCGCGCCAAGGAACACCATCATCGCCGCCGGACCGAATTACTCCGGCATTTCCGACCTGCTCACACAACACCCGCTGCCCGACGGAAACGTGATCTACACCTTCCATTTCTATGAGCCGCACGAATTCACCCATCAGGGCGCGGGTTGGGGCGCCCCCTGGTGGAGCTACACCCACGGCATTCCCTACCCGGCCGACGACAGTTCGCTCGACCTCGTCAAGCAGGTGCCGGACCTCGCCGACCGCTTCGCCTTCGAGCGTTACTGGCTCGACCATTGGGATGCGCATCGCATCCGCCTGCAGATCGACGAAGCCGCCAACTGGGGCAAAACCTACAATGTGCCCCTCATCTGCAATGAGTTCGGCGCGTATCGCCGCGTCACCGACCCTGCCTCGCGCATGAACTGGATTCGCGATGTGCGCACCGCTCTCGAAGCCGACTCGATCGGCTGGACCATGTGGGATTACCGCGGCGGCTTCGGAGTGGTTTACAAGCAGGACGGCCAACCCGCCAAGGTGGACGACAAGGTGGTGGAGGCGCTGGGACTGAAGAGCAAGTAGCCCAATCAGCAGAACCGGCGGAGTAAGCTGGTTCCGCCGGAATTTCATGGAAGAGGAGGAAGACAAATGGCAACTCCTGATCCGAATC
Organism: Occallatibacter sp.; assembly: GCA_036502905.1. Lineage (GTDB taxonomy): Bacteria > Acidobacteriota > Terriglobia > Terriglobales > Acidobacteriaceae > Telmatobacter. The sequence goes on from DASXXV010000242.1 coordinate 17,103, forward strand.
TGACATTGGCTGTGGTGTTCGAGAGGGATGATCCCGTGGCGCTCAATGTTGCCGAAGCGGCGCTCAAGGACGCGGGCATCGAGTTCGCCGTCACCGAAGATGCGCTGCCGGGATATGGATTCAGCCCCATGCTCAACCCGGTGTTTCGCATCCAGGTGGCCTCCGGCAGCGAAGCCCAGGCGCGAGAATTGATCGACGCCGTGCTGGCCCCCGATCCATCGGTGGAAGCTGAAGCGACCGAGGACGAGGAAACCAGTGCCGGCGAGCCAACGGCGTAGCTCAATCTGCTGAAAAAGTCACCATTTTGAAGGGTACGGGCTT
>DASXXV010000243.1:0-12351 GCA_036502905.1 Occallatibacter sp.
TTCAATTCGGGCGCATCGCCCACCTGGTCCTCCAGCAGCGAACTCAGCGCCGTGGCCGTGAACTGGGGCAGATGACTGACCCAGGCCACCAGCACGTCGTGGCGCTGCGCCTCCACATCGATCGGCTTTGAACCGATGGCCGCGACCCACTCGCGCCACCCGGCAACCAGTTCGGCTCCCCGCTCTGAGCGGCGCCATCCGGGATCATCGCTAAACAGCCAAACGGCCCCGCGAAACAGGCCGGCTTCGCCCAGCGATGCGCCCCCGCGCTCCTTGCCCGTCATGGGGTGCCCGGGAAGAAATGCCGCGCGCTCCGGCGTGTTGAACAGCCGTCTCGCAGCCGCGGTAATCTGACCCTTGGTGCTGCCCACATCGGTGACAAGCTGGCCGGGCGTAAGCACAGAGGCGAGTTGTTCCATGTAGTCGAGGGTGGAGAAGATGGGCACGCACAGCACGACCACTTCGCTCTCCCGCGCCAACCCGATCGCATCGGAAGCGACCAGGTCTACCGCGCCCATCCGCAGCGCCTCGCGACCCCCGTCGGCGCTGCGGTTCCAGCCCGCGATGGATCCTTTAAATCCTGCCGCGCGCAACGCCAGCCCCAGCGACGTTCCCAGCAGACCCGTACCCAGGATGGCGATGCGCTCGATCATGTGCTTACCTTTCGCTGGGATTCACGGAACAGGAATAGATTAGCTGGTCGGCGCCGTGAGACGCGGAAGGCGATCCCAGCTTGGCGAACTAAATGACGTTTACATCCAGGCAAAAAAGAAATGCCCGGCCGCCTTCCACCCGGCCGGGCACCGTCCCATGGACAATCGGGGTAGTCCATTGGACTAACTTGACGTTGTGCTTATCCGTTCTGCTCGCCGAGCTCGGGATGAACGGTGCGATAGCTGGCGTTTCCGTGCGACCACACCAGCAGCAGCACGTCCTGTCCCGCCGCGGAGTTATGCACATCGTTGGCGAAATCGCTGGCCGATTGTGCCGGCTTGCGGTTCACTTCCATGATCACGTCTCCCGGCTGCAGGCCCGCATCTTCCCCCGGGCTGCCCGGGCGAACCTGCTGCACCACCACGCCGTGCACGTTTTCCGGCACGTTGAACTGCTGCCTTGTCTGCCCGTTCAGGTCAGCCACTGCAATGCCGATTTTGCCCTTGTTGCTGCCATGCTCGCCTTCGTTTTCGGCTACCTCATTCTTGCCGTGGAACTGGCCTACCGTGAGGTCCAGCGTCATCGGCTTGCCGTCGCGCATGATGCCCAGCTTCAGCGGAGTGCCCGGTGTCATCTGGCTTACGGCCACCTGCAACGCGCTGGCATTCGACACTTTTTCGCCGTTGACCTCCGTCACCACGTCGCCCTGTCTCATCCCGCCCCGGGAGGCCGGCGAATCAGGCGTCACCTGCGAGATGATCGCGCCCGACGCATCCTTCACATTGAAGAAGTGAGCATTGTCGGGGGTCACATCGTTGATGTTGACGCCCAGGTATCCGTGTTCCACCTTGCCGTGCTTGATCAACTGCTCGGTGGTGGCCTTTACGATCTGCGAGGGAATCGCGAATCCCGCGCCCGCGAAGGAGCCATTGTTGGTGATGATGAACGTGTTGATGCCGACCAGTTCGCCGCGTGCATCCACCAGAGGGCCGCCCGAATTGCCTGGATTGATGGCGGCGTCGGTCTGAATGAATCCGCCCGGTTTCCGCGCATCATCCGCGTAGGGGTTCGGCCGGTTTACCGCGCTCACGATACCGCGCGTTACCGAGAACTGGAAGTAGCCGAACGGGCTGCCGAACGCCAGCACCGTCTGTCCGGGCTTCAGCGTGGCGGAGTCGCCCCACGCGATACTGGGCAGATCGGAGGCGTTCACCTTGATCACCGCCAGGTCGGTCAGCTTGTCTGTGCCTACCACTTTGGCATTCAGTACGCGACGGTCGTTCAGCGTCACGTGAATCTGCGTCGCTCCGTCCACCACGTGGTTGTTGGTTACGATGTAGCCGTCCGGCGAAATGATTACGCCGCTGCCCACGCCGTGCTCGAGCTGCGGCCGGTTGGGCATCTGCGGAAACATGTTCCCGAAGAACTGCCGCAGTCCCGGAGGCAGTTGCTGCATCTGTCCTCCGCCCTGTTCCTGAGACTGGTCGTCGTCGCCCGAAGCTTGCTCTTCGCTGGGTCCGTGCGACGTCACCGCCACGTTGACCACCGCCGGGGTCACTTTCGATGCTACGTTTTCCATCGCATGGTCGAGCGAGGTCAGCGCCGAAACGCTGTTCTCGTCGAGGGGCATGGCGGCCGCGGCGTGCACGCGGCCGTGGCCGGCAAAGAAAGCCGCCCCCAGCACGAACGCTCCCGCGATCGATGCCAGAATGGATAGCTTCCTGAGGCTTGCTACTAATTGATTAGTTGATGTCTGCATGGTTTGTCTTCTCCAATGAGTCAGTTAGCTTGTTGAAACTTGAGGCCGGGCTCCCGACCGGTCCCCGGGGATCTAGATCTGGATAATCAGCCATCCGTTCGGCGTGGGTACGATGGCGTAAGTGGCCCGAAGCGCTGTGGGCCGTGCCGTTCGCTGATCCGGCGATGCCGCCCGCATAACGCGGGGCGGACCCTGGAACATGGTCACCTCGGTCAGCACAATCACCGCGCGTTGATCCAGCGCCGGCAGCGGTGCCGGAACTGCGGGCGTATTCACAGTCGCCACTTCGCTACCCGCCGGCTGCAGCCGTTGAGCCCTCTTCAAAACCGCTCGATGCACGGGCGAAACCGGATGCCCCAGATCTCGATTCCGAGACCCGGAATGCGGATTTGCATCCGCACCCGCTTCACTGGGGGCAGTCGGCAAAGCTCGTCGAGAAGCCGCCAACCCGGCCGGCATTGCCGCCTTCATCAGCTGCGGAGTCCCGCCGATGGCCCGCGCTACTTCATGGGGATCCAGCGAAGACCCCTGAAGTACCGCCTGTTGTGCGGGCAGAAAACTTATCAATTGCGGGCTGTCCGACAGGGCCAGTGCGCATCCCAGCGCCCCGGCCAGAACACCTCCGGTGGCAGCCATCGCGGACCGCCGGCCCATCGACCGTACCGGCTGCCCCACGATGCGCTGTACGCGCCGCACCAGCTCCGGCCGTCGTTCCCACAAGCCCAGCACCAGCGAAAAACCTCTCCGTACCAGGGAAAACTCCGCCAGCCGCGCCAGGCACATGGCGTACGCTTTGCGCCCCGCACTGGAACGGATCACCCTATCGTCGCAGGCCAGTTCGCGTTCCGCGCACACCCGCCGCTCGACCCACAGCAGCACCGGGTTCAGCGGGAACAGCACCAGCCCGATCTTCTGCAGAAGGTTGGTCCAATCGTCACCCCGGCGCAGGTGCTCCATTTCATGTATCACAACCTGCTGCAGTTCCTGCGGGGTCAGGCTTCCGATCAGGGCCGTCGGCAACAGGATCCGCGGTCGCAGGAAGCCAAGTACGCTGGGGCGAACTACCTCATCCGAACTGCAAAGCTGCGCCGCGCTTCCGCCCGGGGCGTCCGCCAGCAGAGCCAGCAATTCGGCATCAGCCTCGATGGGCGTGGCGCGCCCTGCCAGACGGCGCAATTGCACAATCCCCAAAGTCAATTGCGCCGACCGCCAGAGCGACAGCGCGAGCCATACCGCAACGATCCCAAGGCTCCAGCGCACGTCGAGATGAACCGCCGGAATCTGCCCCCCGGCCAAACCGCCGGGACGTCCCGCATACGCAGGAATGAAGTGGAGCAAAACCAGCAGGACAAAAACATTCAGCCACACCACCGACCGGGCCGCCGCGCTCAAGCGCGGCAAAAGCTGCAGGCAAAAGTAAACGCCCAGCGCCAGCACCGCGCCTTCCCAGATGGCCGAGAACAAGGCGCTTGCCGCGCCCGCGGAAAGGAATGAAACCGCCCGCAGCATCTCGTTCATCGCGCTGCCTCCGTCACGTCCTCGGGCAGTTCCGCGATCGCTTCTTTCAGCCGCTTCAACTCCTCTGCGGTGATCTCCTCGTCGCCCAGCAGCGACAACAGCAGCTTCTCCCGCGAATTGCCGAAGAACCGCTGCAGCATATGCCGCACTTCTGAGCGGCTGGCTTCCTGCTCGCCAATGCACGAGCTGTACAGGAATGCCCGCCCCTCCTGCCGGTGGGTCACGTACCCCTTGTTCTCGAGGATCCGGATTGTGGTCAGAACCGACGTGTAGGCCAGCGCCCCTTCGTCGGCCGTGGCGGCCACCATGTCCGCCACGTTGGACTCGCCGCGGGACCACAGCACCCGCATCAGCCTCAGCTCGGCGGGAGTTAACGTGATGGATCTCTTTGGCGGCATTTTTTTCTTGGTCTCGGGCGGAACTCTTCGCCCGCCAACGCTTTTTTAGACTACCAACTAATTCTTTAGTTAGCAACTAGTTTTTTAGTAGATGGCTCTGCCATCCCTTTCCGGCCTGATCAGAAGCCCTCAGGTGGACACAGGGGGAGAACGCACCTGGGGATTAGCTGAAGCGTGGGCAGCGGGAATGTGGGTGTGGGATTCCATTGGAACGTACCGGACGCACGCGAATCACCTGCACTGAAACGATGCCCCGGCCCGCGCGTCCGCGATCCTCCTGCGACGCACGCCGTGTATCATTTCCGGCAACGAAGGAGCGCCTCAGCGAGGCTTCCTTCATGTCCAAGGAGTCTCAGGGTGTCCTCCGGAACAGCTACAGTGAGAAGGTTTCGAGCCGGGCTCATGAAAGTGGAGATCCATCTTTCGCGCGAAGCCGCTGGTTCGGCCGCCGCCCAGGCCGCCGCTTCGGTCCTCCAAGAACTTTCCCGCCTTGGCACCATAGGCGTCATCTTCGCTACCGGCGCCTCCCAGTTCGACACCCTGGCGGCGCTAACCGCGTTCGAAAACCTGCCGTGGGATCGCGTCCGCGGCTTTCATATGGACGAATACATCGGCCTCTCCCCCGAACACCCCGCCTCCTTTCGCCGTTATCTTCGTGAACGGCTGGTCAGCAAAATTGGGATGAAGGAGTTTCACGAGATCGACGGCAACGCCCCCGACCCGGAGCGCACTGCGCTTGAATATGCGGATAAACTTCGTGCCGCCGGTCCGCAACTCTGCCTACTCGGCATCGGCGAGAACGGGCATCTCGCCTTCAACGATCCGCCGGTAGCCGACTTCAACGATCACCTGGACGCCAAAGTTGTGAGCCTCGACGCGCAGTGCCGCCGCCAGCAGCTTGCCGAAGGATGGTTTCCCAGCATCGACGATGTCCCTACAGCCGCGATCACCCTAACCATACCCGCGCTGATGCGCGTGCCGAAACTGATCGCGTCCGTACCTGGAACGCGCAAGGCAGACATCGTCCGCCGCACCATCCAGGAGCCCATAAGCACCTCCTGTCCGGCCACGATCCTGCGCACCCATTCGGACGTAACGGTGTTCCTCGACCCCGAATCCGCCCGCGATCTTGAGCTAAAGGGCAGGAGCTAGAAGCCAGCAGCAGGAGCTACCAGCAAAATGACTGACTCCAATCCTCCCAACCCCGACCGCCGCACCTTCCTCAAGCAGGCCACCGGCACCATCGCCGCCGCGGGTCTCACCGCCCGCTCCTACGGCCGGGTGCTGGGCGCTAACGACCGCATTGCGATCGCCCAGCTCGGTTGCGGCAGCCGCAGCGAGGGGCATGTCCACATGACGGAGATGGCCTCAAAACAAATGGCGGTAGAGACCATCGCCGTCTGCGATCTCTGGAAGCTGGCGCGCGAGCGCCGCGCCGCCCAGGTCAAGCGCGCCTTCAATCTTGACCCCCAGGGCTATCAATACTCCGACGAGATGCTCGCCAACAAGGATATTGACGGCGTGATGATTGCCACCGGCGATTTCCAGCATGCAAAACTCTGCGTCGACGTGGTGAAGGCCGGCAAGGATTGCTACGTCGAAAAGCCCTTCGCCAACGTGTTGTCGGAGGCGAAAGAGGCGCGAGCGGCCGTGAAGGCCTCGAAACAGGTGGTGCAGGTAGGTTCGCAGCACCGCAGCGAGCCCTACCAGCTAGCCGTGCGGGACATCGTGCAGTCCGGCCGCATCGGCCCCGTGGTGCACATCGAGCAGGAGTGGAACGTCAACCAGGAGCGCTGGCGCTTCGTCGGCTACGACACCGGCGCCACCGACGAAATGATGCAGGATCGCGAGATGCGCTGGAAGGAGTGGCTGGCCCGCCCCTCACAACTGAAGGAAGAAGACACCGATTGGAAGCGCTGGCTCCTCGGCAAGCCGTACCGCCCCTTCGATCCGCACGTGTATCTCGAGTTTCGCCTGTACAAGGATTTCTCTTCCGGCATCTTCGACCAGTGGATGAGCCACGGCAGCGACCTCGTCCATCTCTGGACGGGCGAGTCTCATCCCGAGAGTGTGGTCGCCAATGGCGGCGTGTTTACGTGGAAAGACGGCCGCGAAAACCCCGACACGGTGGTGGCCGCGGTGACCTATCCGAAGGGGTTTCTCTACACCTTCAAGACCATCTTCGGAAACAGCTTTCGCAGCTTCTCGCGAATCATGGGCCGCGACGGAACCATCGCCAACTACGGCGGCGAAGGAGCGACCCTATTCACCGTCAGCAAGGAAGGCGGCCGCGACGAGTACTGGGGTTCCGTGAACTCGAAGGGCGTGCCCATTGCCGCTCCCCCCGCGGACCAGGAGGAAGTGGTCATCGCGCCCGGCGCCGCGCCGCCCGAATCACGCGAGCCGAACGACGACAGCCTGGTACACATGATGAATTGGCTCAAGGCCATGCAGGCCCGCACCCCGCCAAACGCGAACGTAGACCACGGCTTCTCGCACGCCATCGTCTGCATCATGGCCGCTCAATCCTACTGGAGCGGCAAGCGCCTCTACTGGAACCCCGAAACCGAGGACATCGTTGACCAGCCCGTGAACCGTTCTACCTAGCCGCAAATCTGGGCGCCCCAGGTCCGGATTTTCGGCCTTGCAGAGCTATAACGCCGCCCCCCGACTTTTCATTTGAGGAGCTGCGCGACGAAAGACCTGCTTTTCGTTTTGGGGATTTTCTACTCGAAGCAATGTCAACACCACCGGAAACCCTGCGAGCACCCCGATCACCCCGCCGCACCACAGGCCTGCGCTGGTGGATCGTCTGGACCCTCTTCGGCTCTACGGTCCTCAACTACATCAGCCGCCAGACACTTTCCGTGCTGGCCCCCGCGATCACGGCGCAATTCCACCTGACCCACACCGACCTGGCACACATCTTCGGCGCCTTCCAGATCTCATACGCGGTCACCTGGCTGCTGGGCGGCATTTTTCTCGATGTTGTGGGTACGCGCATCGGCCTCGCCATTGCCGTCGTTTTCTGGTCTGTGGTGAACGCGGCTACCGGCACAGTCAATTCGGTGGCCGGCTTTGCCGCCTGCCGTTTCCTGCTCGGCATCGGCGAGGGATTCAACTGGCCCGGCGCCGCCAAGGCAGTCGCCGAGTGGTTCCCAGGCGAGGAGCGCAGCGTCGCCGTCGCCATTTTTGACAGCGGATCGAGCGTTGGGGGTGCGCTGGCCGCACTTATCATCCCCTGGGTCGCCCTGTTGCTGGGATGGCGATGGTGCTTTGCCTTCTCCGGCGCGCTCGGTTTCGTGTGGCTGATTGCGTGGCTGCGCATCTATCATCCCATCGCGAAACACCCGCGCCTCACCGGGGAAGAACTGTCTTTGATTCGCGCCGGCCGGCAAGTGCCGCAAGTTTCTGCCCTCCAGGGCCGGTCGCGCTGGCTTTCCCTGGCCAAAGACCGCAACGTGTGGGGTACGGTGCTGGGTCGCGCCCTCACCGACCCTATCTGGTGGTTCTACGTTTTCTGGCTGCCGCAGTACCTGGCCGATGCGCGCGGATTCAGCCTTCAGCGCATTGCCTTCTTCGCCTGGATCCCGTTCGTGGCGGCCGATATCGGGAACTTCACTGGCGGCTTTGTCTCCCGCCACCGGATCCGCCGCGGCACCTCCGTGCTACAGGCGCGCCGCTGGGTTTGCGCGGTAAGTTGCGTGCCGATGCTGCTGGGCATTCCCGCGGCGCGCGTCCACAGCCCGTACCTGGCCCTCATCCTCATCAGCATCGCCGTCTGGGGTTATGCCGCCTGGTCCACCATGGGTCTGACCCTGCCCTCGGATTTGTTTCCCCAGGATGTGGTCGCCACCGTGACCGGACTCAGCGGCTTGGCCGCCGGGCTTGTCGGGACGCTGTTCACGCTCGCGGTAGGAGCCACCGTTGACCGGTTCTCCTACGGCCCCGCATTCCTGGTGGCCGGGTGCATGCCGCTGGCCGCCACTGCCTGCGTGTTCATGTTGATCCGGACGGCGCCGGGTGCGCCATGAATCTGGGTGGTTGCACCGGGCGAGCTGTTACCGAAAGATGCCCCGCCTGCGTGACTCGGAAAATCTTACTTATTCGGTCGTCCACAGGACAGTAACTTATAACAAGGCTGGATTAGATTCCGGGAACAGGATGTACTAACGCTACGAACAGCAGTACCAGCGGAACGAGAGGCAGTTGCAGGGTTGAAGAGTTGTTGTGAGGCAATCGATGCAATCCGGTTCCGCAAATGCGTTGGCCGGCACGACTGATCATTCCTTCCTCTATATTGACCAGATCCGCGTGGACCGAAGCTTCCAGCATCGAGTTTCCGTGTCCCGTACCTTCCGTCTGCAGCTTCGATTAAAACGCCTGTTCGATATCGTGGTGAGCGGTTTTCTGCTGGTATTCATCTCTCCCGTGCTGATCACGGCATTGCTTCTTATCCGGATTTCCTCTCCCGGACCGTCGATCTTCTCGCAACGGCGCTGGGGACACAACGAGCGGCAATTTCGTATGTTCAAAATACGGACAATGTATGTCGATCAAGCCGCAAAGCTGGGCCGCGAACAGTCGGACGTGGAAAAGCGCAAGGGCATCCTGCTCAAGATGAAAGATGATCCGCGTGTTACCCCAATCGGCGCATTCTTACGCAGATCGAGCATCGACGAGTTGCCTCAGCTATTCAATGTTCTGATAGGCGACATGAGCATCGTCGGGCCGCGGCCCTTGATGATTCACATGATGGAACCATTTCCGGAAATCCGGGCAGTGCGCAGCGTTGTTCGCCCCGGGCTTACCGGATTGTGGCAAATTCGCAACCGCGCTAACAACACCAGTGTCACGGACATGATCGCGGATGACACGGAGTACATCGCCAACATCGGCCTGCTGCTGGACCTGAGAATCCTCCTGGCAACTCCCTGGGAGTTGATCCGCGGGACCGGCGCTCATTGAGACTTCTGCTCTGCCTGTAACCGGAAAGCGGACTCTATGTCTCGAACTCAAGCGGACTATGTCGTCGTAGGTTCGGGAGTCACGGGCGCTACGATCGCTCGTCTACTTGCCGATGCGGGTCGCGATGTCCTGGTTGTCGACCGGCGAACTCACCTCGGCGGCAACGTTCACGACTTTACTCATCCCAGCGGCATTCGCATCCATACTTACGGGCCGCATTACTTTCGCACCAGCTCCGATAAAATGTGGGCTTTTGTGAGTCGGTTCACCGGCTTTCATCCTTACCGGCCGATTGTCTATTCATGGGTCGAGGGCCGGTATGCAATCTGGCCGCTCAATAAGAGCTACCTGGTTGCTGCGGCCGGTTCCGACTGGAAGCCGGAGCGGACAGAGCCGCCCTCGAATTTCGAGGAGGCCTGCCTTACCATGATGCCGCGGGTCATTTACGAAAGGTTTGTTCGCGGCTATACCCAGAAACAGTGGGGAGTGTCCCCAATGGCGCTTGGTAAGGAGCTAGCCGGCCGCTTCGATGTCAGAGAGGGTGACGAGCAGTCTTTCAGCTTGCACAAGCACCAGGGAATTCCTCTCCACGGCTATGCCGCGTTGATGAGCAACATGCTCGATGGCATTCCCCGGGTCCTCGGTTGCGACTACCTGGAGCATCGTCAATCGATAAGGCATAGAAAGAAGTTGATCTTCACTGGGTCCATCGACGAGTTCTTCGGGTTCCAACTGGGCAAGCTCAAGTACCGGGCGCAAAAGCGGATCCATGAGTACCTGCCGGACAGGACTGAGTTCCAGCCCGTCGGACAGGTGAACAATCCAAGCCTCGAAAACGGAGAATTTGTCAGGACGCTGGAGTGGAAGCACATGATGCCTGAAAAGGAGCTTCCCTCCATCGCCGGTACCGTCATCACCCGCGAATACCCTTACACTCCCGAACACACCAGCGAATATGAGTATCCGTTTCCCGATGCGGCCAACCGTCAGCTCTACGCCATGTACCGGGCCCGGGCCGCGGCCCTCCCCGACACCGTGATCTGCGGGCGCCTCGGAGAGTATCGGTACTTTGATATGGACCAGGCTATGGCGCGGGCGATTCTGCTTGGCAAACAACTCCTCAAGGGAGCCGGTAAGCTGAGCCCGTCGATGCAGCCAGCGCAGCCCATCGGTTTGGAGGTATACGCAAGAGGCCTGCGCGCTCGCCCCCGCCCTAATCTATGAGCCCAATCTATGAGTTGGGTGGACAAACCTCCGCCGCTGCGCCGGTCTCAGCAAATCCGCGGAAGCTGTTCGCCGATCTGCAAGGGGATCACGCGATTGGCGCCCATCTGCGTGCGCGCAACCAGCATGCGGGGATGCTCCGCCGTGGCCTGCCCTATTCGCGCCGCGTCGCGACCCAGCGGATGGGCGCGCAGCACTTCCAGCACACGGCCGGCGGCTTCCGGCGCGACAAAGAACACCACCTTGCCCTCGTTGGCGACATACACCGGGTCCAGGCCCAGCAGTTCACACGCCGACTGAACTTCGGTGCGCACCGGCATGGCGCGTTCGTCGATTGCCACTCCAATGCCGGAAGAGGTGGCGATTTCGTTCAGGGTGGAGGCCAGCCCTCCGCGCGTGGGATCGCGCATGGCGTGGACCGCCGTTCCCGCCGCATCGAGGACCGCGGCGATCATGCCGTTCAGCGCGGCGCAATCGGAGCGGATCTGGCTCTCGAATTCCAGCCCCTCACGCACGCTCATGATGGCCATGCCGTGATCGCCGAGGGTCCCCGAGACCAGAATGGCATCGCCCGGCCGGGCACGATGGGGCCCCACGTTGATGCCCTCGCGCAGAATGCCGACTCCCGCGGTGTTGATGTAGCAACCATCGCCGTGCCCCCGCTCCACCACTTTTGTATCTCCGGTGACGATCTTCACGCCGGCAGTTGCGGCCGCATCCGCCATGGCCTGCACTATGGCGGCCAGTTGATTGAGGGGAAAGCCCTCCTCGAGGATGAAACTGGCGCTCAGGAACCTGGGGTCCGCGCCGGAGACCGCGAGATCGTTTACCGTGCCATTCACGGCCAGGGCACCGATTGACCCGCCCGGAAAGAAGAGAGGCTGAACGACAAACGAATCGGTGCTCATCGCCAGGCGGCCGGATGCCAGCTCAAAAACCGCGGCATCCCCCAGGTTCTCCAGCGCCGGGTTGCGGAACGCCGGTAAAAAGAGGTGCTCGACCAGCTCGTTGCTGAGCCTGCCTCCGCCGCCATGTCCCATTACGATGGCGGGATACCCTTCCAGCGGCAGGGGGCACGACCAGCTGGAAAAATCAGGGGCTGCGTTGGATGGCTCGATCAAATCGGTATCGTTGGACATTGGAAGCAAGCTCCTAGCTTCTAGCTCCTGGCCTCGAGCATTTCCTTATTGATGTCATCCTGAGCGAAGCACGTCGCGTCTTGCGCAACGCGCGTAGTCGAAGGATCTGCAGTTCGGTTGCTCGTGTTCGAATCGCTCCCTGGACAAAGCCATTCAAAGATCACCGAAGTAGCTAGGAGCTGGCAGCTACTCCCGCCCCCGCCAGTTCCTCCGCCGAAATGAACCGTCCGTAGTTGTAGTACGCCGCGCAGGCTCCCTCGCTCGACACCATGGTCGCTCCCAGCGGATGCCGCGGCGTGCATTCCTTGCCGAAGGCCGCGCACTCCGAGGGCTTGATCAGGCCGCGCAGCACGTCGCCCGACCGGCACAGCTTGGACTCCTCGGTGTGTATCCCGGAGATCTGGAAGCGCAACTCCGCGTCGAAATCACGATATACGTCCCTCAGCCGCCAGCCGCTCCGGGGAATCACGCCGATGCCCCGCCAGGCGCGGTCGGTTACTTCGAATACCTCGGCCAGCAGTTTCTGCGCCGCCTGGTTGCCGTCGTAGCGCACGATGCGGGCATAGGCGTTCTCCACTTCGTAGCGCCCGGATTCGAGCTGGATCACGGCCCGCCGGATGCCATCCAGCAGATCGAGCGGCTCGAAGCCCGTGACCACGATGGGAATCCTGTACTTCTCTGCCAGCGGGGG
>DASXXV010000244.1:0-18461 GCA_036502905.1 Occallatibacter sp.
CAACCGTATCCAACTGAAGCGGCCGCGGACTAGTTACGGCAGGGATACGGATTTCTGACACGTGGCACTTCAAAGCTTCTAAAGCACATTCCAACCACGTTTCACCCGGGTTACACCGGTCGTTACGCGCGCCATGACGGCACGAAGGAGCGGAAGGACCAACATGGGCCCTGCGCTCCGGGCATCGCGCGCAATCCGCCATGGCAGGCACGCATCGCGCGGCTTACCGTTTCGTATTGAACCGACAGGAAGATCGATCGGGGGAATTCAGTGCTGCTCCGCAACGGATGTGGGCTTCGGTGCGGCGTTTGCAGGCAGAGGATGTAGAGATGTAAGCTCGGCGCCCAGAACCTGGTATCCCTTGGCCAGCCGTACACGAACCAGGGCCTGGAAGGTTGGAGGTCCGCCGCCAGCCGGCGCATTCTGGTTCCCCAGCGCACGGGAGAGCTGCTCTACGCCAAAGTTCGATGTGGCAAACATCGTCGCTCCCTGGGTTCCCTTCGTGTCCAAGCCCCCGAGGTCAGCGATATAGCGCCCCGGCACCACTCCGGGCACAATCGTGATCAGGCTATAGTCCGACGTCAGAACCCGTGTATCCGGATCGCGCTCAGTGCCGTACGCGCCTGGCTCACCCGCCTTCGGATGAGCGTTGATGATCTGCGCCCGCCATTGCTCGTGGCGCTGATCCGGGTTCTGAAAAACAAAATCGCCGGAGGTCAGCAGTTGTGCCACGGCCACGTTCTGGAACGGCGAGCCCAGTAGAATGACGTTGTGCTGGCTGAGATCGTCAGGAGTCAGGTCGCGTGACGATTTAATGGTGGGCTTGATCCCCATTCGCCCCAGAAGCCCGGACAGCATCGCAACCGCCTCGAGTTCTCCGGTGCCGGTGTACCCGTTATCGTAATAAAGCGGGCCAGCCATCCCCACCAGTTGCGGATTGGAGGCAAACTGGCGCGCGAGATGCGGTTCAACCCGCCCGCCACGTCCATCGCTTGCCCCGCGGCGGTATCGAAACAGGTCGTTCGAATCGTCGAGCAGAAAGACCGCGTCAGGATAGGCGATGACAGGAGCGCGGTCATCGTTCAGGAAACGGGCCCAAAAGGCTTCCACCGGGTCTTCGCTTCCGGCGCTATGACTCAAGGACGATCCTTCGCCGCGTGCCGGTCGGATGCTCGAATATAGCCTGCCAAGCCAGAACCCCAGGCCCCCCACCACAAGGACGATTGCCATTCCAATACCCCAGGCAGGAGTGAACCATCGTGCCGAACCGGCGTCAGAAGCAGGAAGCGGCTCCTCGCCCCCTTCGGGCCCACCCTCGAACTTGGTCGCCGGTTCCGGAGCAGCAGCAACTTTTGGCGCCTCCGCCTCGGCAAGGTCAGTATTCTCGGGCGAAAACGTGCGCTCGGCCGATGAAGGTTCGAACGTAGGAAGGTAATGGCCCTTGGGAATCTGGATCAGGATCGGATCCTGCCTGCCCTCGACCGCGTAATACTCCTTCAGCTTGGTCCTGAGGCGATGACTCTGAACCCGAACGATGGGATCGATCTTAGGGTCGAAATCATCCTTTCGGCCCAGAGCCTCGACTCCGATGGTGTACTCTTTCGGCGCTTCACCCGTAGCCGCGATCGATTTGGCTGCCAGGTATGTCAATAATTGTTGGAGCGTCGAGGCATTGCGGAAGGTGGCTGACCGGAGGATGCGGCGCACCTGCTCCTCACACTGCTCCCGATCCGGCGTTCCAGCCTCCGAGCCCGCAATAGTGTGAGGATGTGCCAATTTTTTCTTTGCCGCCGCGGACTGGAGTATACCAAAGCCCCATCATCATTGAACGGAGTTCGATTCCCGGTCCCAGACCCGCCGAGGGCCCTTCAAAATGCGGTGCCAAGCTTTATGTAACGTTACCCCGCACGTTACAGAGCGTTCTATTCATAGGGTTTACCCGTGAGTTGCGGATTTATCCCCGCCGAAACTAGAAGTTCCAATGCTCCTTCCATAGATTAAGAGGGGCTTCAGGCACCTGCATCGCCGCCAAGCTTGATGCGACCTGCGCAGCGCGCAGCATCCCCTCGACGTTCCCTCCGGGGGCATTTGTTGCCTCCACAAGGGCTCAAATAGAACGATGGAGAACTAGTCGTGCTCTTATTCGTATTCTCGAAATTCTCGACAAAGCTCGACCGATTCCCGCCTCAGACCTCGGTCGAGTCGCCAATGGAATCCTGGTCTGGCCCCGCACGGCTTGGCTCTCTGCGCCGAATCTCGTTCTGGATAGCCTTCTCGATCCTCATGTTCTGCGCTGCGGCGCGTTCGCAGACCGGCACCGTCGCCTCCTCCCCTCTGCAACTGTCCACTCCAGATAGGCAATTGCAGGCGGCATTTGATTGGGCCAAGAGCCAGGCGCTGAAATACGTCTCGTCCGGAAACGATCCCGTTAAGGCTTGGTATGAAGCCGCCCTGCCGGGTCGAAGCGCCTTCTGCATGCGAGACGTTTCGCACCAGGCGATGGGCGCGCAGGCGCTGGGATTATCGGCACAAAACAAGAACATGCTCTACCGCTTCGCCCAGGCTGTTTCGGCTTCAAGGGACTGGGCCGGGTATTGGGAGATTGACCTGGATGGCAAACCTTCGTCTGCCGACTACGTAAGCGATGATGACTTCTGGTACAACCTGCCCGCCAACTTCGACGTGATGAATGCCGCACTGCGCATGTACCTATGGACCGGCGACCCATCTTACATTTCCGATCCCGTGTTTCTGACGTTCTATCGGCACACGATGACTGACTACATCCGTCGATGGCAGCTTGAGCCTGCAAACGTGATCTCGCGGCCGCGGATCATGAACCGCCGCCTGGAGTCCGGTAAGTTCGTCGATGCCCGCGGCATCCCGGGGTACACCGAAAGCCGCAAGGAATTTAACGTCGGCACCGATCTTCTTGCCGCGGAATATCGCGCTCTGCGCCTCTATGCAGAACTGTTGCGAATGCGTGGCTCGGCGGACTCGGCGCCCGCTTTCGAGGCCCAGGCCGCAGGCATTGCCCACGTTCTCGAAACCCGGGGTTGGGACCAGCGAGGCAGGCACTTCTATAACGGTTTGCGTCAGACCGGAGAAGGCCTTGGAACTGGCGATGCGTTTGTCCTCTATTTCGGCGCAGCCGCCAAGATCGAGCAACGGAAACTTGCTCTGGATGAACTGAAAAAACAGACCAGAGAACCCGCTCCCGGGATCGAGGAGCAGAGTTACCGTCCAGAAATACTGTTTCACCTGAACGCCCCTGAAGAGGCGTACGCGCAAATCCTCGATCTTTCCCGGCCCGACCGCGAACGCCGCGAATATCCGGAAGTCTCCTACGCCATCCTCGGTTCCGTCGTCACCGGCATGATGGGCGTGAACGTGGTTCCTGCCGAGAGTCCGGTCGCAGACCACATGCTGTCGCAGAACGTGGTCATCCAGACGCTGCCCCGCCTCTCTGAAAACACCCCGGAAGCCGCGCTCGATAGGCTTCCCATCCGCCAGAACGTGATCGGCGTGCGTCATGTGCGCAACCGCAGCAGTTCTATCACCAATGAATCCGGACCCTCGTTCACCTGGCGCGCCGGCTTCGACGGCTCCATTCAGCACTTTCTTGTGAATGGGAAACAGGTACGGGCAAAGGCAGAACAAACAACAACAGGCACAACGATGAGCTACGTGGACGTTACTCTCACGCCCGGGAAGACCATCACGGTCGAACGATGAGGACGAAGGGAACGGTCCGGCTCGTTTTCGGGATGCCTGTCCTGGGCGTTGGTATTAGGCATACCTATTTGGCAGATTCCGCAAGTTGATTGACACTTCTTGCTAGAGCCTGTTTCAAAAATAGGTTCTGCCTCAAGCTAGGCACTTACACCATGCGTTCGGCCAGTATGGATCTATCGCGCCAAGGAATTACATTTCCAAGCGCGTTGGATGGCACACGTTCCGGCGCAGCTTTGCAACCTTGCTCTATTCCAGCGAGCAAGATGTGAAGACTGCCCAGGAGCTAATGCGCCATAGTTCACCCGTGATGACGTTGGGTGTCTACGCTCAAGCAATCACGTCGAGCAAGAGAGCGGCGCCTGAAGTGCTGGCAGCAACCATCCAGCAATCTGTGTCCACGTGATTGGACCTTTGTGGACCTTCACTTGGACCCAAGTTAGTAGGTTGTCGATTCTAAATTGTTAATTTAACTGGTGGGCGGTCAGGGACTCGAACCCCGGACCCCTTCCTTGTAAGGGAAGTGCTCTAACCAACTGAGCTAACCGCCCCCGATTTGGCTGTTACAGCCGCGGAAGGCCTTCCACCATCATACCAGCGTATCGGCGTGCCCTTGTCTGGAAAGGGCAGCGGTTCAGCCGTGCCGAAACAGGGGCCTGGACCACCGGATCACGCAACCGGCTAACTAGATCTCCACCCCGCACAAATGCACGCGCACGCCAAGCTCGGCGAACATGGCAGCCTTGGCAGCCAGCGCGCGATCCGCGGATTCAGCATCAGGCGCATAGGCCACGTTCACGTGGTTGGCGTGGTGCCGGACCATGAACTGATCGCGGGATACCCCGTGCAGGATGACGTGCATGATCGGCCATTGCGGCGTAGTCGCCTGCCAGCGCCGCGCGGTTTCTTCCGCCGGCAGCTCGACCGCGGTCGCGCGGCCCATATCCACATGCACCTCGCCGCCTTCGACAAACACCCGGCTCCACACCACCGCGCCCGGTTTGCAGATGCCCTTGAGCGTCCCGCCGCCGAGCCGGAAGTACATGGGCGGCTGGCGTTCGCTCACCGCATTCCGGTATCCCCCCGCGATGTGCGACGCCGGTACCGCTCCTGAAATCTGAAACACCCACACGAAATCGTCGATGCCTTCGCCGCAGTAGCGCTCGCCCCAGCGCACATCATGCAGCGTCGACGCCGGATCCAGCTGCATGGCTGTCCAGACCTTGTTAGTCATCAGAAGGTCGAGGCCCGCGCACTCGTCCGCTTCGTTGAAGTGCGGCAGCGGCTGCCCCGCGTAGAGTTCGCGGCCGTCCCTGGAAGACACCGGCGGGCGTTCTGCATTGTTGAGCAGCCCTTCGACCAGGTCCGATGCGGGTGCCATGTCCTTTAGCCCCTGCTGGTACTGGATCCCGATGACATCGCAGCCAAAATCGTCTGCAATCCGCAGCGCGGCGATGTACATCTTGCACTGCTCCAGGATCTGGCGATCGGTCAGGTCCGTCTGTTCGTCCGGACCAGTGATGAACGTCATGCCGCGCGCATCCAGCCAGTCCCGAACCTTTTGCGCCTCTGCGTCCGCGACATCGCGCATGGCCGCCACCAGCGCCGACTGGCTGAGCCGCTCCTTGTAAACACCCAGGGGATTGAGCAGATAGTCTTCGATAATGGCGTTGTACATGCCCATGCAGCCTTCGTCGAACACGCCCAGAATAGCCTTGCGCGCCTGCACCTGTTTTGCCAGCAAGCGGCCGAGGTTGCGCTCCTCCGCCGGCAGGCTCTTCAGCACCAGCCGATGGACATGGTTCTGATCGTAGGTGATGCGCTGATCGCGCAGCCACTCGCGCAGGCCTTCCTTGAACAGTTCGTCGTCAAAATCCTTGCTCCAAAGCGTGCTGAACTTCACGCCCGCCTTGTGCAGGCATCCATTGAGGTTCAGCATGCCGACCAATCCCGGCCACTCGCCCGACCAGTTCGCCACCGTGAGGATGGGCCCGCGATGACTCAGCAGCCCGGCCAGCACATGATTGCTGTATTGCCACACCGCCTCCGCCACCACCAGCGGAGATTCAGGATGAATCTGCGTAAATACATCCATGCCCATGCGCTGGTTGTGGATGAACCCGTGCCCAAGTTGCGGGTCATAGGGATGCGCGCGCCGCAGGGTGAATCCCTCCCCCTTGAACGCCACTTTCAGCTTCTCTTCCATCTGCGATTGTGCCGGCCAGCACTTCTGGTTGGCCGATTCGCGAAGATCGCCGCTGGCGATCAGCAGGATCTCTTTGGCGGCAACACGGACCGGTGATTCGATTTCCGGAATGGCATAGGTCGCCATAACTTGCTCCTTTATGGCCGCTCGTCCCTCTACGAGACCGCGGCGCCTGATTTCAATTCTTGCAGCGCGCGGAAGCGCGCGTAGGCCGCATCCCACCGCGCGCCCCCGTGCGGCGAGAACCGCGAACATTCTTGCGAAGCGGCCATCGCGGCGCGCCCCTCGCGCAGGCTGGCAAGGTGCCGTGTCGCCACCGCCTGCAGCATCACGTTTCCCAGCGTGGATGCTTCGGCCGGCCCGCTGACCACTTGGCAGTGGCACGCGTTGGCCGTCATCTGGCACAGCAGCGCATTTTTTCCGCCGCCCCCGACCACGCGAATTGTACGCAGGTCACGCCGCGTCAGAGTGCGGATCGCATCCAGCACGGCGCGATAGCTCAGACTCAGGCTCTCGAACACGCAACGCGCAATTTCGCCCTCCGACTGCGGCAGGGGCTGGCCGGTGGCGACGCAATAATCGCGAACCGCGCGGGGCATGTCGCACGGCCCCCTGAACTCCGGTGCGTCCGGATCGATGAGGCTCCTGAAGGGGGTCGCTTCCTCGGCGGCCGCTATCAGGTCCGTCCACGAATAGCTGTAGGCTTCGCCCGACCAGTGGCGCAGGCACTCTTGCACAATCCACAGCCCCGTCATGTTCTTCAGCAGCAGGGTTGCTCCGCCCGCGCCCCCTTCGTTGGTGAAGCCCAGGCGCTGCGCGGCGGTCGACGTGTCCGGCTGAGCAGCCTCCACGCCCATCAGGCTCCACGTGCCGCTGGACAGAAATACGCTGTGCTCATCCATGTTGGGAATCGCGGCAACCGCACTCGCGGTATCGTGCGACGCCACTGCGATCGCGGGAAACCCTTCCGTGAATCCGCATTCTTCCCACACCTCCTTCCGCAATCGCGACAAGACCGTGCCCGGCTGCGTAACCGCCGGAAGGATATCGACCGGAACGTTTACCGCCCCGAGCAGGTCGCGCGCCCATTCGCGGCGCCCCATCGAATACATCTGCGTGGTGGAGGCCTCGGACCACTCCGCTGTCTTCTCTCCGCACAACAGGTACGTGCACAGGTCGGGAATCATCAGCAGGGTTCGCGCCCCATCGAGCGCCGGATCCTTCCCACGCACCATGCTGAAGAGCTGAAACAGCGTGTTGATGGCCATGGTTTGCACGCCGGTTTCCGCAAACCATGCGCTTTCGGGAACCAGCTTGAACACGCGGTCCGGTATGCCCTCGGTGCGCGCGTCACGATAATGCATGGGATTGGCAGCCAGTCGCCCGCAGCCATCGAGCAAGCCGAAATCCACGCCCCAGGCATCGACCGCAATGCCCTCGGGCGTCTGGGCATAGGTCGCGTGATACTTGCGAAGCCCGCTCTGGATCTGGGACCAGATGCCCAGGATGTCCCAGTAGAGCGATCCCGCCGCCCGCACTCCTCCGTTGCCGAACCGGTGCAGCTCGCGTACCCCGAACGTGCGCCCATTCCACTCGCCCAGCATGATGCGTCCGCTGGACGCACCCAGATCGGCGGCAAGGAAATGGGCGGATTTTTCAGGCACAATGGAGACACTATACTCCCGCCTCTTTCGGCTGAAATGTGAGCGAGAATACATCTATGAGCCCTCACCATCGGCCCTGGGATTACCTCGTCGTTACGGCTTCGAACGATCTGCAAGCCGACGCCTATCGTTCGCAGATCGAGTTGCGCCGCTCCCTGGGGCAACTCACCGAGGTGAGGGAAGCGATGGTGATTCCGGACCTCGAGGGCCGGCGCATCGGCAGCGGCGGAAGCACTATCGAGTGCCTGCGGCAGGTGGTCGCGCGCGAGCGCGCCGCGTACCCATCGGATTCCGCCGAGGTCATCCTCGCCCGCCTGCGGGTCCTCATCCTGCATGCGGGCGGAGATTCGCGGCGCCTGCCTGCCTACTCGCCCTGCGGCAAATTGTTTGTCCCCCTGCCCGGCGAGAGCCATTCCGCTCTCGGATCAACCCTCTTCGATCGCCTCGCGCCCAGTTTCCTCGCGCTGCCTCCCGGAGGCGAAGGACAGATCGTGGTCGCAGCCGGCGACGCACTGATCGACCTTGATCCTTCGCGCCTCGATCTCGCTGCATCGGGCGTTATCGCCCTGGGCGCCCTTTCCACGCCTGAAGAGGCTTCCCGGCACGGCGTCTTCTGCCCCGGCCCGAACAGCACGGTGCGGCTCTTCATGCAGAAACCGAGCCCCGCGGAGCAGGCAGCCGCCGGCGCCCTGACCCGGCAGAAACAGGCCGTCCTCGATATCGGGGTCATGAGCATGGATGGGCGCGCCGCCACCCAACTGCTGGCCGTCTTCTGCGATGTGGACGCGCTCGCATGGAAGCCACGCCTCAAAGCTTCCATGCTGGACGCCGGCGTCGATCTGTATCGCGAAATCTGCTGCGCGCTCGGCACCGAGACCGGAATGCCTCAATACCTCCGCGAAGTACGCCGCAGCGGGGGCGCGATGGATGATCTGCTTCTTCAGGATCTGTTCGCACAACTCCGCCCCATCCCGCTGAAAGTCCACATTCTGGAGCGGTGCAGCTTCCTGCATTTCGGAGCGACCCGGCAGCTGATTACGAACGGCATCGCCCTTCTCACCCATGATGAAGGAAGCGCTCCGGAGCAAACCGTGCTCTCCATCAATCATGCTCTCGAGCCGGGTGGGTCCATCGAAGGCAACGACAGTTGGGTGGAAGGATGCCGGATCGCTGCGCCCCTGCGCCTCCATCGCACCAACGTGCTCACCGGCGTCGACATCCTGTCTCCGCTTGCCCTGCCGCAGGGCGCGTGCCTCGATATATCTGAAGGCGTCAATCGCAACGGTGCGCCGGTGCGGTTTGTGCGTTGCTACGGCGTGAACGATACCTTCAAACATGCCGTCGACAAGGGCGCCACGTTTTGCGGCATTCTCCTTGCGCGCTGGATGGAATCTGCAGCGGCCTCCGCATCCGATCTGTGGCCCGAGCAAGTCCCGCCCGCCGAACGCACCCTTTGGAACGCCCGCGTGTTTCCCGCCGAACCGGTCACAATATCGTCCGCCGAAGCCTATCGTCCGTGGCTATGGTTCTTCCATGTAGAGAACGCTTCGGCGGAGGACAAAAAGAAATTCCTCGCTGCCGATCGATACAGCGCCGCCGAAATCGCCACTCTGGTCGATCAGGGCGCATTTCATGCGCGCCGCCTGGCCACCCGTGCTCATGAAGTCGAAAGCTCGCTCGCCACTCTCTTCCGCGCCGGCAGCGCCTTCTCCGCACGCGATCTCGCTTTTGCCCTGACCCGCTCGCCCCAGAACCTCCGCACCATCGCGCGTGTCCTGACCCTGGCATACGACCACCGCATCCCGGACGTTGCGGCCCACACCGCGAACCGCGCCGACTTCGGCTTTGCGCGCATCGTCCACTCTCTCGGCACCGCCATCGGTGACCTCGCTGCCAGCGACGCTTCTCAACTCGACTCGCTTCTTCCCGCGCTGGCCGATGAGCTTCCCCATGACGTCAAGCATTGGGCCGACGGCAACTGTCTTTCCGTTTCAGCCAAAAGCGCCCGGGATTGGAGCAGCCGGCTCTGCGACCTGGCCTTTGAAAACCTGCAGGAGTCCATTCTCGAGAGCACCTTGAGCGCCACCATTCGGCCGCACAATTCGCTTCGGCCCGATGAGACCATCTGGGGACGCTGCCCGGCGCGCATCGAGTTGGCCGGCGGATGGACCGATACTCCGCCATACACGCTCGAGTACGGCGGCGACGTCACCAACACCGCCATCAATCTCAACGGTCAGCCCCCGATTCATTGCTACTGCCGCATAATCGAGGAGCCGCTCATTCGCCTCAACTCCATCGATGGCGGCCGCCGCCTGGAGATCAGCGAACTGGCGGAACTGACCGACTATCACCGCCCCGGTGATCCTTTCGCCCTGGCCAAGGCCGCGCTGGCGATCTCCGGTTTTGCGCCCGGCATGGCCGACTGGCCCGCCACCGTCACGCTCGGCCAAATCCTCAAACACTTCGGCGGCGGCATCGAACTCACTACCCTGGTCGGCATACCGCAAGGCAGCGGACTCGGTACGTCCAGCATCCTGGGAGCAACCATCCTGGGCGTCATCGCCCGCCTCGTGGGAAAAAAGCTTACCCGGCAGGAGTTGTTCCACAACGTTCTCCGCCTGGAGCAGGCGCTCACCACCGGCGGCGGCTGGCAGGACCAGGTGGGCGGATGTGTGGGAGGATCGAAAATCACTTCCACGCGACCCGGCCTGTTCCCGGACGCCAGCATCCACTTCGTTCCCAGCGACGTGCTTGACCCCCGGCTCAATGGCGGCTGCACGCTCCTCTATTACACCGGCCTCACGCGTATCGCCAAAAACATCCTCAAGGAGATCGTGGGCGGCTACCTCGATCGCGATCGCCGCATCATCAAGACGCTCGCCGACGAACACCGCGTGGCGCACGAAATGGCCGACGTCATGTCATGCAAGGACATTGCCGGCTTTGGCCACTGCCTCGACCACACCTGGGAGCTGCAAAAACGCCTTTGCGGTACGGTGACCAATCCCGCCATTGAGGAACTCTTCGCGCGCGTCAGGCCGTTCGTCCACGGCATGCGCATCTCCGGCGCCGGCAGCGGAGGATTCCTTCTGATGGTGGCCAAATCTCCAGGCGACGCCGCGCACATCCGCCAGATGCTGGAAGACAAGCCCCACAACGACCGCTCCCGCTTCTTCGACTTCGAAATCAACCACGCCGGCCTCGAAGTCACCACCTGCTAACCGCTCGCGCTGCACATTCACCACAGGCTACCGTGCCCCATCCTCGTGACTCTTTACTGTCACGAGGGTGGGAGCCCGCGACGATCGACTTGCCACGGACCGTCTCATCAGCCGGATCGGGAACACCCGTGCGCGACAAGCACCACCACTATCCACTGCTTTTCTCAACTTCCCGACAACGGCGCATTGATCTGCTCGAAATGATGAAACTGGTGCCGAGTGTAGTCCTCGATGAGATAGCGCAGGGTTACCGGCGCACCCTCCCCAACCGTGCACATGACGGTCATGCGCTCCTCCGGGATCCGGTCCACCACCGCCAGCAGGATGTCGTGCTCCACCTTCCACCACTCCACCAGCGTCTTCCACGAGAGATGTGCATACCCATGCGCTGCGACCCATGCGTCCTGCGCGTATCCCGGTCCCGCGTAACTTCCCTCGATCGCCGCTCGCACAAACCGCTGGCGGTTGTTGGCGGCGGAATCCAGCAGGTGACCGACAATCTGCTTGCGCGTCCATCCGCCGCTGCGCCAGGAAATGTTGGCCAGGTCTGCGGGTACGTCGTCCAGCATGTCCCGCAGTTCGTTGATTTCATCGCAAAAAGCCTTTGCCACCTTGGTCGACATAGCCCCTCCTGTCGCCGTTCATCGTCGCAAACAAGAACGGCCCCGTCACCGAGGCCGTCTCGCTTAATTGCTGTCATTCCGAGCGGAGCGAAGAACCTGCTTTTCTTGTATGGCTCCGAGCGGTTACTTCTTCAACTCCGACAGTTCCTGCAACACTTCCTCGGAGTGATGCGAAGGATCCACTTTCGTCCATACCTTCACAATTTTTCCCTCCGGGTCGATGAGGAACGTGTTGCGGTTGGCAATAGTCAGGTCCTTGTAGTGCCCCAGCGAGCCGTACTCATCCACCACCTTGTGCTCCGGGTCGGCCAGCAGCCGGAACGTCAGGCCTTCCTTGGTGCAGAATTGCTTGTGACTGTCGGGAGTATCCACGCTCACCCCCACGATCACCGCATTCATGGCTTCATACTTGGACAAATCGCGCTGAAAATTGTGCGCCTCGATCGTGCATCCCTGGGTCATGTCCTTGGGGTAGAAATAGAGCACCACCCATTTGCCCCGGAAGGTGTCCAGGGCAATCTGGGAGCCATCCTGCGAGGGCAGCGTAAAAGTGGGCGCTACCTGCCCGGCCGACGGCATGGTCTGATCGGCCGCATAGACTGTGGCAAAACCGACCGCGATCGCAAGGACTGCGACCATCAGAACGAATACGGATTTCTTCATGGGGAACCTCCTGGGAAAGTTGATGGGGAAACAGCACAGCAGGAAGCGCGAAATTCCTCGGTCACCAGTATCCGCGCCTTGCCGCGGCCATGGCAATGCCCCCGCTTGTAAAGATTTCGTCATCGTGAACGCCCCACAATCCGGGCGCCCCACGTTTACTGGTTTTTGGGAGGAATGCCGCTGCGGGTACCCACAGCTCGATTTTGAGATGGTTGGTGGAATATCGAATCTCACGATCTCGGCACCGCCACAATCGCGATTCCCACCTCATCCGCTCTATCCACCAGGGCCTCGCGATCAAACAGCAGAGTCCTCCCTGCCTCCACCGACAGGCAGCTTGCCCCCGCCGCAATCATTGCCTCCACGGTGCGAATCCCGATCACCGGCACATCAAACCGCATATCCTGTTTCGGCTTGGCGACCTTCACCACCGTCAGCCTTCGCGCGAGGGTTGAGGCGTCCTCATCCAGGGTTCGCATCAGCGCCCCCGCGCGCTCGATGGCCGCATCGGTTCCCTCCATGGCCTCCACCGCAACACATGCCTGCGCGGCCACCACCACCGTCTGCCCGATATCGAACCCGGCTACGGATCGCGCGACACTTAGACCATACTCGATGTTCTGGCGTTCTTCCTCGTCCGGCGCGCGCCCGGTCAGCACGCCTTCCTGCGCCAGCAGTGGTTCCAGGAAGGTCGTCGAGCTGATCAGTTCGATCCCTTCATCGCCCAGCACCTTGGCCACGGCCCCCAGAAGCATATCGGTGTTGCGCGTGCGCAGGTTCAGCAGCAGCTTGGCAAGCCGCCAATCCGGCCGAATGCTCGAGAAGATTTGCTTGTGCTTCACCTGGCCCGCCATTACCGCCATCGACACGCCTTCTTTGTGAAAGATATCGATCAGCCGCGATAACTCCCCCAAAGAAAGCCAGTGGACGGAGACCTTGTCGTCGATTGCTCCGCGGTGATTGATTTCTGGGTCAGTCTCTTCGCGAATGGCGGCGACTGTCACCGCAAAGCCCTGCGCCCGCGCCGCATCCAGCAGCAGGAAAGGGAACCGTCCATTCCCGGCAATGAGACCAAGCTTCATCGTTACCGGATAATCCCCCGCTGGCTGCGCTCGATGAAATCCGCCACGATCCGCGCATCTTCACTATCGAGTTCGCGAATCTTTTCTACCGCCTGCGAGGTATTCAATCGCGATGTCAGCAGCAGGCGGAACGCCTTCTGCAACTCCGCCAGCCGCTCCCCCGAAAACCCGTGCCGTACCAGGCCGACTTTGTTAATCCCGAATGCCTTGTTCTCCCGCTTCGAGGAGGTGAGCGAAAACGGCAGCACGTCCTGGGTCACGATCGTTCCGCCGCCAATGAATGCGTACTGCCCCACCGTGCAGAACTGGTGCACCGGGCTGAACGCGCCCACGCTCGCGTAGTCCTCGATGGTCACGTGCCCGGCGAGGGTAGCCGCGTTGGCCAGGATGCAGTGGCTGCCCACGTTGCTGTCGTGACCGATATGAACGTAGGCCATCAGCAGGTTGTCTGACCCGATGCGGGTGATGCCCCCGCCCTTGGTGGTTCCGCGGCTGATGGTCGCGCACTCGCGGATCACGTTGTTGTCGCCGATCTCCGTTTCGGTCGGCTCACCCTGGTACTTCAGATCCTGAGGCGCCACTCCGATCGAAGTGAACGGATAAATCCGATTGCGCGCCCCCATGCGCGTGCGCCCGTCCAGCACCACGTGCGATACCAGAGTGCACTCTTCGCCCAGAACTACCTCGGGCCCGATGGTCGAATAAGGACCGATGGTGCACGAGTCCGGGACGTGAGCTTCCGGCGCAACCACAGCGCTGGGATGGATGCTCACTCCGGCGTCCCCACCGCATGAACCTCGGAAGGGGGCGCAGGCTGCTGGGTCTTCTCATCTCCTCCCGCCCTTGACGGAGCGACCCGCGGGACCACCTGGCAGGTAAGGGTCGCTTCGCAGGCCAGCTTGGCGCCCACGTACGCCTTGCCCTCAATGCGCCCCGCGCGCGTACGGAATGAGAGCACCGCCACCTCGATGCGCAACTGATCGCCGGGCGTAACCGGACGGCGGAACTTGGCGCGCTCGATGCCGGTAAACACCACCAGCTTGTCCGCCCTGTCAGGCAGCTCGTGCATCATGATGATGCCCCCGGCCTGCGCCATCGCCTCTACCACCAGCACTCCCGGCATGATGGGATACCCGGGGAAATGGCCCTGGAAGAAGGGCTCATTAATAGTCACGTTCTTGATGGCGACCAGCCGCTTGGTGGGCTCAAACTCGACGATCCTGTCGATCAGCAAGAAGGGGTAGCGGTGGGGAAGGAACCCCATGATCTCCTGGATGTCGAACGTCATTTCCGGCTCCCACAAAAATAAGTTGCTACTCCTGAAACAGACCGTCTGCTCGTGAATCGCATAACCCATCGTCCGATGCAATACGGCATGACCGTCGATCCATGTAATAACGCGCATACCGCCGCGGCGCTCGTCAGGATTATAACGAACGCCCCGGTACGCCTTCAGGCGTTGGTTACTTCTTGATGCGGTGTTCCGCCGTATCGACGCTCCAGAAATCCGCCGGCAGATCCTGGTTGAACGAGGTCTTGTCTATAAAAATCTGGCGTATCATCTCGTCATTCTTGAAACGAGTCACGGTATAAGGAGTCGGGATGCCGTCCACCGGGCGATAGCCGTCGTATTCCTCGGCATCCGTGTTCTTGTCGTGATATTCGGGATCGCGCCACTGGAAGCTTCGCCGCAGCGGCAGATGGGTCTGCGCGTCCACCTGGATGGTGATGGCTTCGTTCTTCGCCGAGATCAGCGTCACCGTATCGGCCAGGTGCCGCTCCGCCAGTTGCTGCCCCTCATAAATCAGGATCGTATTGGGATCCTTCATCCACACTTTCACGGCCGTCTCCACCGAGTGGTCGCGGCGTCGCAGGTAGTCCTCCACCTGGTCCGCCGGGAGCGGCTTCTTCCCGCGATACGTCACCTCCCAGCCTTGGCGGCCGATAAAAAACTGCATCACGTCGCGATGGGTGGTGAACTCCGTGCGGTCATGATCGGGCCACGCGTGCACCTCGTAGAACTTGGTCGTGCCCAGGTTCGGCGTGCCATGGAAGAACACCGCATAATGCCCCTCCCGGTACTGGTTTTTCATGTTGAGCCACGCGTCGCCTCCCATGGCCTTCACCATCGCATCCAGCACCACGCGTGCCTTGGCCGCATTCTTGGCGGCGTCATCTGTGGCCGGGTTGGCCGCCTCCGGCGTCTGCGTGCGCCCCGCGAACGGCGCTCCCATCATCAGCGCCAACATCGCCCCCACCAGAATTCTTCGTCCCAACTCCGCTCTCCTCTTGAATGCAGGGGATTGAAATTCGGGAATAGACGGAGCCTGCACCCAGCTTCCTTCTACTTCTACTCCCTCGTCCCTCACTCCCTGCCTTTACCCCGCCAGCACGGCCCCGCCGTTCACATTCAGCACCTCGCCGGAGATGAATCCCGCCAGCGGCGTGCACAGGAACAGCACCGGTCCCGCAATCTCGCGCGGTGTCCCCGGGCGCCCCACAGGAATTCCGGCGGCAATCTTCGGACCCAGTTCCGGATCCTCAAGCGCCGCGGCCGACATCTCCGTCGTGACCCAACCCGGCGCTACGCAGTTTACCCGAATTCCGCGGCCGGCGAGCTCACTGGACAGGCTCTTGGTGAGACTGATAAGTGCACCTTTGGTCACGGCGTAGTCCGCGTGGAAGGCCTCCCCGCGCTGCCCGGCCGTGGAACTGATCAGCACGATATGTCCACTCGCATCGCCCGCCTTCGCCGGCCCTCCCTGCTTTTCCATCTGGCCCACTGCGGCCTGCACCAGCCCGAACACGGAGTCGAGGTTTACCCCCAGCGTCCGCCTCCATTGCTCCTCGGCCATCTCCGCTATGGGAATATCTTCGGACGGCCAAACACCATGGTTGACGACCAGAACATCCAGCCGTCCGAACGCCTTCACCGCCGCGGCCACTAACGCCCGCCCATCCGCCGGCGTGTACAGTTCATGCTCAATCGCAACGCAGCGTCCCGCCCCGCCGCACTCCTCCGCCAACGTCTCGGCCCGCTCCCGCGCCTGCCTGTAGCTGAACGCTACCCGGGCCCCCGCCTCCGCAAACGCCCGCACAGTCTCCGCCCCGATCCCGCGCGACCCGCCGGTAATCAGCGCAACTTTCTCATTCAAAGCGAGAGAAATGCCCATGAACCCACGCTAACGGGTCACTCCCGGCGGCGTAAAGCCTGCCCTCCCTGGCAAACCGGTCCGTAGGAACCCAACCTGTCAGATCGCGCGAAGCACACGCCCGGGTAGAAAGATAATTGCGCGCACCAGTTCCAGCACTCCGCCCACCGCGATTCCCACCACCCGGAATGGGAGCAGCAGCAGCCACACCAGCGGATAGAGCAGCAGCGCCACGAGAGCCAGCGGCCAGCACAATACCAGCAGAATGCAAAACAGAAGGAATTTCACCATCGCGTCACCCCGCGGGCATGCCCGCTTTCACCTGCATTACGAATGATTCTTCCCAATGGTTCCAGGCCGGCGGAAACCGTCACCCCTTGGCCTTTGCCTTCGCCCGCTCCGCCAGCACTTTCTTTCTCTCCCGGATCACTTGCTTCCGTTCCTTCTCGGGCAGGCCCAGCACCGTCCGGGTTCGCTTGGGCAGCTTCTCGAAGATCAGCGCATGCGCCCTGCGCAGCTCCTCCTCGACGTCGCGCGGCCTCAGCACATCCCACCGTTCCATCGTCACCCAGTGGACCTTGGCCAGGTACGGCGATGCCGCCATCCCCTCGATTTCCAGCAGCTCGTGAAACCGCTCCGCCCCGCAGTGAAACCACAGCTTGCCGAAACCCGTTGCATCGGCATCCGTCATGGCGAACATCTTCCCCCCGATGTCGCGATCGCCCGCCCAGTACACCAGGTGATGCCCCCAGTTCAGAGTCTCCGTCACGTGCGGCAGCGCCATGCAGATCGCCCGAATACGCTCGTTGTCCATGGCTCACCAGTTTATTCGGTTTTGTCTCCGGAGCAAGAGGCGTTTCCGTGCCCGTTCGTTTCATCCCCTATAATCGCGGCCATGGGCAGCTCCTCCCCGCTGGATGCCGTCTCTCCCCTGAATCACGAGGGACCCTACACCCGTCTCCTGTGTATCAACATCTTTGTGCGGGATCAGAAGCGGAGCCAGCACTTCTTCGTCGATCAGCTCGGCTTTGGCGTGGTGATCGACGAAAACTACGAGTCCGGCGGGCGCTGGCTGGCCGTGGCCCCTCCCGATGGCAGCACAGTCCTTGCTCTGGTCAGTCCCCGCCGCAACTCCGAAGACTACAAGCTCATCGGCCGCTGCCGCCATGCCGTCCTGGTCACCGAAGACGTCATGGCTAAGTACCAGCAGTGGCTCGACCGCGGCGTGCGCTTTCACCATCCACCGCAGACCACGCTGTGGGGCGGCATC
Organism: Occallatibacter sp.; assembly: GCA_036502905.1. GTDB lineage: Bacteria > Acidobacteriota > Terriglobia > Terriglobales > Acidobacteriaceae > Telmatobacter. The sequence continues at coordinate 17,617 of DASXXV010000244.1, forward strand.
TTCACCCGCTTCGACGACGTGGACGGCAACAGTTTTGTCCTCGTCGGCCGCGACGACTTCGTTCGCGAAATCGAGGCTCAGCGCCGTGCCGCCGCGCAGAAACTGGAAGCCGAACGCCGCGTCGCCCAGGAACTCGATATCGCCCAGCGCGTGCAGGCAAGGCTCTTTCCCCAAAGCCTCCCGCAGCTCCAGACGCTCGACTATGCCGGCGTCTGCATCCAGGCCCGCGAGGTGGGCGGCGACTACTACGACTTCCTCGACTTCGGCCGCACCCGCCTCGGCCTGGTGGTCGGCGACATCTCGGGGAAGGGAATCGGCGCCGCCCTCCTCATGGCCAATCTCCAGGCCAACTTGCGCAGCCAGAGCGCCATCGCCATGACCCGGCCCGAACGCTTCCTGCGCTCCGTGAATCAGCTCTTCTTCGACAACACCACCGACAGCTCCTATGCCACGCTCTTCTTCGCCGCCTACGACGACCGGACGCGGCGCCTGCGCTACGCCAATTGCGGCCATCAAACCGCCTTCCTCCTCCGCCGCGACAATTCCCTGGAACGCCTTGACTCCACTTGCACCGTGGTCGGTCTCTTCCGCGAATGGGATTGTTCGGTCCAGGAATCGCGCCTCTTCCCCGGCGACATCCTCGCGCTCTACACCGATGGCATCACCGAAGCCTTCAATGATGCGTACGAAGAGTACGGCGAGGACCGCCTCATCGAAATCCTCGGCCGCCATCGCCATCGCAATGCGCGCGACATCCTGGCTGCGATTGTCGAAGACGTTCGCACCTTCAGCCCCCGCGAGCAACGCGACGACATCACCCTGATCGTCGCCAAGTGCCGAAAAGA
>DASXXV010000245.1:0-30412 GCA_036502905.1 Occallatibacter sp.
GCCAAGCCTTTTTCATATTTCGCCACGTCCCTTGTCAAGCGCTCGCGCTCGGCGGCCACGTCGATGGTGCGCTCGTACACCACTCCCACATCGAAGCTGGCGGCATGATGTTTGGATACACCGGCGGAAATCTGTTCAACGAAATGCACGCGGCTCACCCGCGCCAGGCGCTCGATAATGTCGCGATTTTTATCGGCCAGCTCTCGGAGCACAGCGTCAGCGCGAACTTCGATCGGCACCGCGGCCTTTTCTTCCACCCCGATTTCTTTGCGCAGCGCGCGGACCTCCACAATAAGGCTCTGCACCAGGGTCATCTCTCCCGACGCCACCGCATCGAGTCCGGCGGGGGAGGCCTGCGGGAAACGAGTCAGCGCAATCGACTTCGCCGGCGGCGCGCCGTCATAGACGGCATGCCAGATCTCCTCGGTGAGGAACGGCATGAAGGGCGACAGCAGGCGCAGCGCAGCTTCGAACACGGATACAAGCGTGGTGAGTTCCGCCTTGGTGGCGAACTTATCGGCCGACTCGCTGAAGTCGAGCCGCAGCTTGACGATCTCCAGATACCAATCGCAGAAGCTGCCCCAGAAGAACTGGTAGATGGTGTTGGCGGCTTCGTCAAAGCGGTAGTTTTCGAGCGCATGGTTGACGCTCGCTGACGTGGCATGGATCTCGGACACAATCCAGCGCGCTTCCAGGGGCGCATCGGGACCCATGATGGGCATGGTGCCCAGTGCAGCCGGATCCACCGCGATGCCAACCTCGGCAGCCCGATCCACATTCATGAAGATGAACCGCGCCGCGTTCCAGATCTTGTTAGCGAACGCGCGGTAGCCCTCGGTGCGGGCCACGTTGAAAGCAATATCCGTCCCCGGCGAGGCCATCGACGCCAGGGTGTAGCGCACCGCATCGGTCCCGTACTGCTTCACGATCTCGATGGGGTCGATGACGTTGCCCTTGGTCTTGGACATCTTCTCGCGGTTGGCGTCGCGCACCAGGGCGTGGATGTAGACCTCGCGAAAGGGCACCGACTCCGAGAGCGGGCGATCGCTGCCGTCGGACATCTTCACCTCGTTCGAGAACCAGCAGCCCAGCATGATCATGCGGGCCACCCAGAAGAACAGGATGTCGAAGCCGGTCACCAGCAGGCTGGTGGGGTAGAAGGTGTCGAAGTCGGCGCGGTTTTCCGGTGTAATGTCAGGCCAGCCGAACACCGATACCGGCAGCAGGCCCGAGGAGAACCAGGTATCCAGAACGTCGGTCTCCTGGGTGATCTGGTCCGAGCCGCAGTGAGCGCACTTCGCGGGATCCTGCCGCGCCACGGTGATTTTGTGGCACACCGGGCAATGCCACGCCGGTATGCGATGGCCCCACCACAGTTGGCGTGAGATGCACCAGTCGTGGATGTTCTCCATCCAGTTCAGGTACGTCTTCTCGTACATCTCGGGCACAAACCGAATGGCCTTGTTGCCCTGGGCGTCGGGCCTGACGGCGGCGATGGCCTTGTCGGCCAGGGGCTGAATCTTCACGAACCACTGCGTCGAAAGGCGCGGCTCCACGATGGTCTTGCAGCGATCGCAATGTCCCACGTTGTGCACGTGGTCCTTGATGCCCGCCAGCAGCCCCTGCGCGGTGAGTTCTTCCACGATTTCTTTGCGCGCCGCAAACCGGTCGAGGCCGGCGTACTGGCCGCCGTTCTCGTTGATGTGGGCGGTATCGTCCATCACGTTGATGGAGGGCAGATGGTGCCGCTCTCCCAGCGCGAAGTCGTTGGGGTCGTGCGCCGGGGTTACCTTCACCGCGCCGGTGCCGAATTCGCGGCTGACCCAATCGTCGAGAATGATCGGAATCTCGCGGTTCATCAGGGGCAGACCCAGCTTCTTGCCGTGCAGGTGGGTGTAGCGCTCGTCCTGGGGATGAATGGCCACCGCCACGTCGCCCAGCATGGTCTCGGGCCGGGTGGTGGCAATGGTCAGGTATTCGCCCGTCTCGCGTCCGGAGTCATCGTGGACGGGGTAGCGGATCTCCCACAGGTGGCCCTTGTGCTCGTCGTAAACCACTTCCAGATCGCTGATGGCGGTCTGGCAGCGCGGGCACCAGTTCACGATGTAGGCGCCGCGGTAAATGAGCCCCTGCTCGTAGAGGCGGACGAAAGCCTCGCGCACCGCCACCGAGAGCCGCTCGTCCATGGTGAAGTACTCGCGGTTCCAATCCACTGACGCGCCCAGGCGCTTCATCTGGTTGAGGATGGTGCCGCCGTAGTGCTCCCGCCATTTCCAGACACGCTCGACGAACGCCTCTCGCCCCATCTTCTGCCGGGTGCTGCCCTCACTGACCACCTGGCGCTCCACCAGCATCTGCGTGGCGATGCCGGCGTGATCGGTGCCCGGTATCCACAACACCCGTTCGCCGCGCATCCGGTGCCAGCGCATCAGGATGTCGCTCTCGGTGTGCTCGAACATGTGGCCCATGTGCAGGTTTCCTGTCACATTGGGCGGCGGCAGAAGAATCGTAAAAGGGGACTGGCCGCCCAGGGGATCTTCTTTACCCGGAGTCGGCTGCGCAAACAGCTTCTCGCGGACCCAGTATTCGGCCCAGTGATCTTCAATGGCAGTCGGGTCGTAGGCTTTGGGAAGGTCGTGGGGCATTTTCTGGAATCGGCCCGCACCGGCAGGCGCAGATTCAATCTTACCGTACGGGCGCTGGAGGCCCGGGCGTGTCTAAGTTGTTCTCGCAGGATGAATAATCAGCAACCTGCGATGACCGGGGGCATGCTGAGGTTCACGGGGCGATCAACTGAAGGCAGGTGTAATACCCGGCTAGAGGAAGGCAGACGCCGAAGGGCCGCCTCATCGGGCGGCCCTCGGCATCCACTAAATTAATTCCAGTCTTTAGAACGGGTTGATCTTGCCCAGGCCCTTCTTCTTTTTCTTCTTGCTGGAGGACTCGTCGCCCAGGTCGGCCTTGGGGGCTTTCTTTTTCTTCCCATTGGAGGCGGTCGCCTGCGCCGGAACCGCCGTGCCGGGCCTGATGTCGTTGATCTGGTCCGGGGCGGGGGCGGCGGACTCTGCAGCCGGCTCGACGGTCTTGTCGGGACCTATCGGCTTTACCACCGCATTGGGGTCGGCGGCGGGAGCGTTCACGATCGAAACTCCCAGGCCCGTGGTGCCCTGCCCGGGCGCCATCTGCGGAGCCGTGGACGGCTGATCGCTGCGCGGCGGCTCATTCGCCCCGGTGGGCTTGGCCGCGCTCTCGACGGGCTGAACGCCCCTGGCCTCATTAAACATGGCCAGATTCTCCTTCGTGATCTGCGGCGCCAGGGTGCGATGGGGATCATCCAGGCTGGGGTCGCCCACGTGCACGGCTTCCACCACCGTGGGACCGTGCTTGATCACGCCCCAAACCGTGTCCTTGAACTGGATTCGCTGGCGGCTCTGTTCCTCGGCTTCGCTTTCCGCCATAGCAGCCTGGGTGGGCTCCGGAACCGGCCGGTTCATGGCGACCAGGCGGTCGCGGGCGTCCTCCACCCGGGGAGCGGCCGGGTAGCGCGTAACGACCTTCGTATACGCCGCGGTCGCCTTATCCATGTACATGGCGCTGAGGCGCTCCTTGATGGCCGCCGGCAGCCCGGGCGAGATGCGTACCGCGTGCGCTTCGCCGGCATAGGAATCGCCGATACTCAGCAATGCCAGGTCGCTCTTCGAATAAAGCGGGTACGTGTCCACCACCGTCTGCAGACGGGCGATGGCCGCCGGGAAATTCTCGCGGCTCTCGTAGTAGATGCCGATCTGGGTTTCGCGCTCGGCCAGCACTTCCTGCACGTCGCGAAGTTTCTGCTTGGCGCGCGGCACCAGGGTCGAATCCGGGAACTGGTTGATCATGTTCCGGTATTCCTGCTCGGCCCGCAGCGCATTATTGAAGTCGCGGTCCGGCTTCTCCATCTGCTGGTAATAGATATCGGCCACCTTCATCTGCGCCTCGGCCGCTTCCGGAGCCTGGGGGAAGAAGGTGATGAAGTCCTTGTACTCGGCCTCGGCCTGGGTGAGGGCGGCCGTACCGCCTTCCTTGAACCAGGTGTCGCCCACCGCCAGCTTGGCCCGCATCCGGTATTCGGAGTCCGGGTAGGTGTTCAGCAGGGTCTGCAGCGTCAGCCGCGCCACGTCGTAGCGGCCCTTCTTCATGGCGTTCATCGCCTTGTCGAAGAGTTCCTTGTCAGGCTGTTTGGAACTCACATTCGCCAGCGGATTGGCGCTCAGGTCCTGATTCTTCTTCTTCTTGGGCGCTTTTTCGCGGGCAAAAGCGGAAACGCCCGCCGCCAACAGGACGACGAGAGCGGCTGCTGAAATCTTCTGAGAAAACCGGTTCATTACCACCTCATTGAGCCTGGTGCGCACGGAACCGCCGCCACACCGAAAACTGTCACTCGCCATCGTGCTTATGCTACCCGGCCGATCAATCTCTTCCGGCCCGCTGCAACTGCTCTCCGGCTGCCTGCCGCGCCGCTTCCAGCAGGGCGCGAGCATCATGCTCGCCCTGGCCCTCGCCAAACACGGCATTCCCGGCTACCAGAAGGTCTGCACCGGCTTGGACGACCTGGGCAACCGTATCGTGAGCCACCCCGCCGTCCACTTCGATTCTAAACGCCAGCCCCATCTCCTCGCGCATCCTTACCAGAGCGCGAATCTTGTCCAGAGAAAAGGGAATAAACTCCTGGCCGCCGAACCCGGGATTCACGCTCATGATCAGCACATGGTGAACCATGGGCAGGATTTCCACCAGAAGGTCCACCCGGGTGGCCGGGTTGATGACCACCGCCGGCTTCATGCGGTGATGCGCGATCAGCTGGAGAGTGCGGTGCAGGTGGCGGCACGCTTCGTAATGGACAATCACCCAGTCAGCCCCTGCATTGGCGAGCGGCTCGATCAGGTCATCAGCATTTTCCACCATGAGGTGGCAGTCCAGAGGCAGCTTGGTGACCTTGCGCAGGCTTTTCACCACCGGAGGGCCGATGGTGAGGTTGGGCACGAAATGCCCATCCATGATGTCCACATGGATCACGGTCGCCCCGCCCCGCTCCGCGGCGGCCACTTCGTCCGCGAGCCGCGCGAAATCCGCGGAGAGAATCGATGCACACAACTCGATCATTGGCGTTTGGATGCCTCCCCTTCGCTGGGCCAGTGTATCAGCAAAAAACATAGGGATCAGCCCCAGGGATCGGAACTATTGTTGCTCGGATTCCCGGGCCGCCTGGCGGGCGGCTTGCAGCGCCCTTTCTTGGGCCGCTTCCGCCTTCGCCGCTTCAGCTTCGGCGATCTGCGCGATCCGCTTTTGCAGGCGATCGATGGAAGCGCGGTCGTAGGACACGATCTCGGCGGCTTCCTTGTTGTCCTTAAGCTGCTCGATGCGCTGCCCGTGTCCCTTGACCAGGAGGCCAAGTCGGGCGGGCGAATCCCAGTCCTGCTGCTCCGCGGCTGTCTCCCTCTTTTTGGCCTCTTCGAATTGCGCGTGAAGCTGAGCGCGCCCGGTCTCGACCGGCCCCGGTGTCTGGGTCACCGGATCGTGGGCGGCGTGAAAGACACTGTAGACCATGCCAACCGCCAGCAGCGCCAGGGCGCCAAAACTGATCAGGAGAGTCCTTTTCATTGCGAGGGGCCACAGAAGGAAAGCAGGTCCTTGGTCCCCTTTTCCGCGTTCAGGGTCCTGAGGACGACAATCACTTCAACGATGTCCTTTTCTCATTCTAAATGCGCCCGGGATGGAGCGCATGGAGTCGGACAACGCGTTGGGCGCGGGGATCAAGGCGGCGCGGCACGCAAGTTCGTGGGGCATCATTTGCCTACGGGGAAGCGGCGGCGGTGAGTGACTTCGCCGCAATCCGGCCCGCGCCGCGCAACAGGGCCTTCACCGGCCAACCCCCTTCCGCGTCGGGGTAGAAGACTTCTCCGGTCCGCTTCGTCTCGGGCCGGTAATACCATCTTTTGAGCAGGGCAAGGTGTCCCTGGCGAACTGTGGCGGAGGGGGGCTCCCCCTGCCGCGCCAGATCGCCGAGCACCCCATCCATCCGCGTCTCCAGCATCGTCCGGGCGGCCTTCCGGGCGCTGGCGCTCAACGGACCGGCGTTGGTTCCCTCCTCGATGTTTTCTGTTTCCTGTTCCCTGTTCCCTGTTCCCTCGTCTTCCGGCGTTGCCTCCAGCGACATGGGTTGGGCAAACAGGGAGCTCGACCCCGACTGCTCGTTCTGGATCCTCATGCCCAGGGTGGAAAACGACGCCGGGCCGCGCAGGCGGCCGCCATCAAATAGGAACACGGCTACCTCGTCGGGTTCCGCCGAGGCCTGCAGCACCACGGCACGCAACCGGCTCAGCGGCCGAACCAGCTCCGGCGCGAGAGCTCGAACCGCCTCCGCCTTCTGCACCTGGGCGTGAATTGCGGCGGCCGACTCGAATTCGAGATTCGCCGAAGCTTCGTCGCGCTGCGTGCGCAGGGTCACCAGGCGGCTCTCCCCCCGGGTCGCGATAAATTGCTCCACCGCGTTGGCCTCTTGCGCGTAGCGCTCGTCGGTGCAGCCCTTGTAGCAGGGCGCGAGACACATCTTCATTTCCGAGTACACGCAGCCGGGATGGGCGGGGTCCGGATTCAGGTCGTCGGTGCAGCGGCGCAGCAAAAACAGCTTCAGCGCCTCGTCGGAGAACCGCTCGGCCGCGGCCCGCGATGGAAAGGGCCCGTAGGCCCAGTCGGCCTCGCGCTGGCTGGGGCGGTTGGTGACGGTGATCCGCGGGTACTCATTACTGCCCAGGTATCGAACGAAGTAGGGAGCCCCCAGGTGCATGCGCTCCAGCCCCTTGGGACCGTAGATGCTCTGGAGCAAGTCGAACTGGAGCAGGAGCGATTCGAAATCAGATCCCGTGAGCTTCCATTCGATGCGCCGGACCCGGCCGGCCAACTGCAGGCGGCGGGGGTGCTTCGGCGAGGGAAGAAGCAGGCGTTCCAGGCGACCGCGCAGATTGGGCGTACGCCCGATGTAAGGCTCGGCATGGGCCTCGACGCCATACAACGCGAAGACGGCGGCTTTCTGCGGCAGTTCCAACAGGCTGGCCCGGGGATCGGCAGGGTCGAACGCGACCTGGTTCATCGCCCGCTCTGCAGCCGTTCTTTGATCCTGACCATCCATCCGGAAACCCGCTGAATTGCCAACCAGAAAAAATCTTCCGTGCCCCATCTTCGCGAATTCTTACTGTCGCGAAGGTGGGAGACCACAACGCAAACTGTTGTCTACGCCCCCGCGACCGTCATTCCATCAATGCGGATGGTGGGTGACGCCACGGACCCGCGGAATACCAGGTCGTTTCCAATCGCCGTCACCTCGCGCAGCATCTGGGCCAGGTTCCCGGCGATGGTGACCTCCTCCACCGCGTGCGTCAGCTCCCCGTTCTCGATCCACAAACCCGTCGCGCCGCGCGAGTAATCCCCGGTTACCATGTTCACGCCGAAACCCATCAGGCTGGTCACGAAGAGCCCGACGGGAACGGCCGCAATAATTTCCTGCGGTGTCAAAGCGCCGGGCTGCAGGTAGAGGTTTCCCGCCCCGATCCCGGGCGCCCCGGCCAACCCGCGCGACGCATTGTGGGTGGACTTCATGCCCAGCTTGCGCGCAGTGTAGGTATTGAGAAGGTAATTCTGCAGCACCCCGCTCTCGACCACCACGGTGCGCTGGGAGGGCAGGCCCTCACCGTCGAAGGGCGAGGTTCCAAACCCGCCCACCCCCGAGGGCAGCAGCATGGCGTTGTCGTCGATGATGGTCAGGCTCGAAGCCGCGATGGTCTCGCCCAGCTTGGCGGCCAGGAACGAGGCGTGCCGCCAGATGGCGTCGCCGGAGGCGGCCTCGAACACCGACCCGATGAGGGATCGCGCCACTTCGGGAGCGAACACGATCGGAACCTGCTGGGTGGGCATGCGACGCGCTCCCAGTCGCCGCACGGTGCGGCGCGCAGCCTCCTGACCCACCGATTCCGGCGATTCCAGGTCGCCGATGCGGCGCGCGCCCGACCACCAACTGTCGCGCTGCATGTGCCCGTTGGCATCCACCGCCAGGGGCGCGGCCGACACTCCGGCGTAGCTGGAGCGATAACTTCCCAGGAATCCGCGCGAGTTGGCCAGCACCTTGCGCCCGGTAGCGGCGTCGAAGCTGCCGCCATTGGAATTGGTGATGCGCGGGTCCGAAGCCAGCGCCGCCGCCTCTGCCCGCCGCGCCCATTCGATGCGCTCCGGCCCGGACAGGGAGTAGACGTCGTCAAAGTACAGCCGCAGGTCCTGCGGCAAGGCACCGAATTCACCCGCCTCCGGAAGACCGACAAAAGGATCCTCCTCGGTGAGCTTGGCCAATGCCAGCGCGCCCTCGACAAGTTCCCGGATTCCCTCCGGGGTCAGGTCGCTGGTGGATGCCGAGCCGGTACGCTTTCCTGAAAATGCCCGCAGCCCCAGTCCCCGCGATCCCGATTCCTTGAGCGTCTCCACGTTGCCCATGCGCACCGTGACGCTGAACTCGTCGCCTTCGCGCACCACGACCTCGGCATCGGAGGCGCCGCCTTTCATGGCCTGCGCGACCACATCGGCCGCTAAAGATTGGAGGTCCAGCGTTGTTTCCACGTGGGCTACAGCATCCGTCATGTTTTGAAGCTATCAGACCCGGGACGGACCCATCGGCCGCGGCCTGGGGTGTCCCGGGTCTCGCTTTTGAGCCCCTGGAGGAAAGCCATCAGGCGTGCTGTGGAGCGAGTTCCTCGGCTGCCAGTACCCGCGCCTTCTCGCCGCGCAAAACGCGCAGCGCGCCCTCGGCCAGGGCCCGCAACTCGTCTTCGCCCGGGTAGACGACCACCGCAGCGATCCAGGCAATGGCGCTTCTCCATTCGCCGGTCAGCTTTTCCGAGCGCGCCATGCCGCCGGCAAGAAGGATAACGTCCATCCGTCCGTTCAGCGCTGCCACCATGGCGCCGATCTCCGTGGTCACCTGGTACACCATGGGATCGAAGATCAGCGCCGCCAACTCGACCGGTCAGTTGGCGCGCAGCGCCACCAGCGGGCTGATGCGCGAAGCGCGCCGCGCGGGGATATAGCCGGAAAGCACGGCCACAATCACCAGCAGCACCGCCATGATTCCGTAGGTGGCAAAGTCCCAGGCTGACGTGTCAAACAGCAGGCTGGCGATGAGGCGCGCCGCGGCCATGGAGGCCACACACCCCAGCGCAATGCCGTACAGCGCCAGCCGCAGGGTTCCGGTGAGAACCTCGCGCTGCACCCGGCCGGCACTCGAGCCCAGGGCCATGCGGATGCCGATCTCGCATGTCTGGCGTGTCACCGAGTAGGAAATCACGCCGTAGATGCCCAGGGCCGCGAGCAACAGGCCGAGGGCGGCGAATGCGGCGACCAGAAACATGAAGAAACGGCGGGGCGAGTTGGAGTGGTCGACCAGCATCTGGATGGGCTTGAACTCCACGGCAGACTGCTTGGGGTTCATCTCCCGCAGGATGCTCATCACGCTCGTCGCCAACTGCGCGGGCGGGAGGGTCGTTCGGATCACAAGCTGCGACCCCGTCGCTTGGTTTTGCGTCCCGGGATAGTAGATCTGCCAGCCGTTCTCGCCTTCCACGCTCTCCGCGTGCATAGCTTGTGCCACGCCGGCGACCAGCAGGCCGGTCTTGCTGCCATCGTCGAGCACCTGCCCCACGGGATCGTTATTCGGCCACTGCGCGTATGCCGCCAGGAATTTCGCGAATGCCTCGTCGATCACCACCACGTTCTGCGTATCGGTCCGGTCGTTCCAGGTAAAGTCCCGCCCGCGAAGCCTCGTCCCCATGGCGCGCAGATACCCCGGAGAAATCACATACACCAGCGGACCCGCAACGTGCAGGTTTTCCGGCCGCTTCACTCCCTTTGGAAACGGCAATCCCCACGAGCGATTTCCCGCCAGCGGCAGATAATCCGTAATTCCCGCCGCCTCCACGCCGGGAAGCGCGTTCACGCGATCGATCAGCGTGTGAAAATATGCGGCCCTCCGCGCCAGGATCTTCCTGGACGAGGCGTCGTCCTGGCCGTTCCCATCGGCGGGATTGTCCTCGTAATCCACCTTCACCGCCGCTGCCCGCTGCGGCTGGAATCCCAGGTCGACATCGAGAACCTTCAGGAAGCTGCGCAACAACAGGCCGGCGCCCACCAGCAGCATGCAAGCCAGCGCCACTTCGGTCACCACGAGCACCGAGCGCAGCCGTTCATGCCGCCGGCTGTGGCCCACGCCCTGCCCGGACTCCTTCAGGGCTTCCTGCATGTTGCCGCCCGCGATGCGCAGTCCGGGCACCAGGCCGAACAGGATGCCCGCCGAGAGCGCGACCAGCACGGTCCAGGCGAGTGCGGCACTATCCACGTGCAGCAGTCCCAGCAGCGGCAAGGCGATGGAGCCCTGGTGGGCAAGCCATCTCACCAGCGCGAATGCCAGCCCCAGTCCTACTACCGCGCCGGCCCCGGAGAGAATCAGGCTTTCGGTCAGCAACTGGCCTACGATGCGGACGCGGGTGGCTCCCAGCGCGCCGCGCATGGCGAACTCCTTGCTGCGCGCCGAGGCCCGCGCCAGCAGCAGGTTCGACAGGTTCACGCACGCAATCAGCAGGATGGCGCCCACCGCCGACCACAATACCACCAACGACTTCCGCATGCGGCCGCTCACGTAATCCTTCAGGGGCACGGGCACCACCGAGTCCTTGTAGTCCTTGCCGCAGCCGTTGGGATAGCGATTATTCCAGCACATATACCGCTCGGCTGCCTTGGCATCTCCCTGCGCCTGGCCGAGCGTGACGCCCGGTTTCATGCGCCCGATCATGGTGATGATATTGCCCCAGTCGCGGGGAGGCCCGTAGAGATCGAGCGGGGTGATGGCGTCCACCTTCGCTCCCGGCGAGAACACCGCGCCGAAATCGAAGGTGCGCGGGAGGACGCCCACGACGGTGGTCTGGTGCCCGTTCAGGTCGATGGTCTTGCCCACGATGTTGGGATCGGCGTTAAACTGCCGGCGCCACCAGGCATCGCTCAGCAGCACCACCGGCGCCGCGCCGTGACGGCCTTCGTCCGCGGTGAATGCGCGGCCCATGGCCGGCTGCACCCCGAGTACCTGAAAGAAATTCTGGATCACGTCAATGCTGGTGGCGGGAATGGGCGCGCCGCCATTGCGGGTAAGCTTCAGGTTGTCGGGACTGGAGAACGCAAAATAGCCGGTCACGTCCTGGAAAGTGCGGGTATTCACGCGAAACTCGTCGTAGGCATCGGTCGAATATGTGGCGCACGACAAGCCGCACTTGCTGGGTGGCGGCGCGACCCACACCAGTTGATGCGCGTTGGGGAACGGCAGCGGCCGCAGCAGGATGTTGTTGACCACGCTGAATACGGCCACGTTGGCCCCGATGGCCAGCGCCAGGATCAGCACCGCCACGGCCGTAAATCCGCGATCGCGCCCCAGCGTGCGCAGCGTGTAACGAACGTCCTGTCCCAGAATGTCGAGCATCATGATTCCTCGCGCCTCCCTGTGTTTTTCCCGTGCCTGTTGCAGTCCGCCGATGCTGATGAGGGCCACCCGCCGGGCTTCGGCCGGGGAGAGACCGCGGGCCAGGTTGTCCTCGATGGCCATCTCCAGGTGGGTAGCCAGTTCCACGTCCAGATCCGAGTCCAGAGCGCGCTTTCCCAGGAACGCCCGCACGCGCCGAAACGACCTGCCCGCGACCCTCATGCCGGCTCCTCGCCTTCCTTGCCCATGGCCATCACCCGATCCATCACGTCTGTGAGCCGCTGCCAGTGGTGCGCGTCTTTGGCAAGCTGTCGCTTTCCGGCCGCGGTAATGGAGTAGAACTTGGCGCGGCGATTGTTATCGGAGGTGCCCCAGTTCGTAGCGATCCAGCCGTGTTGTTCCAGGCGCACCAGTGAGGCGTAGATGGTGCCCTGGTTCAGCAGCACCTGGTTCCCGCTCACCTGCTCGATGCGGCGTGCGATTCCGTAGCCGTGCATCGCTCCCATGGCCGTCAGCGTGTGCAGAACCATGAGGTCCAGCGTGCCCTGCAACAGATCGAGTTTCGAAGGTCCCATATTGCTCCGGAGTAATAGGGCCTGGCGCACAGCTGTTCGAAGGTCACCTGTTTACGGAACGCTTCCTGTGGCCTTGCCACATAAACATACTATTGCCACCTGTGTTATCGCCACAGGAGAACTCAAAACGCCGGCCGGAATTTTGATTTTGTGACAAACGGGCCATAACCAGTGATATCGGCGGGAGAGCCGAACCACTTCAAGCACCTTGCGTTAGCGGTAATATGGCTGGTAAAAGGAAACGTGGCGCAAAGACCGTCGCGCCGGCTTCCCTTGCTCTCGCTTGCAGTGCCGGGCTCTCTACGGATGAAAAGGAAGCGAGCGGCTACGGCGCCTCCCGCCGGGCCGAACTCGCTAACATTGGCGGAAACCGTAAAACATCTGGCGCTCAACAAGCGTATTTGAACAAATGCAAGATGAGGGCTCCCTTTCATGACCCCATCCCTGATGCCCCATGCCATCTGCTGGAGCCGCGATCCCCATCTGATCTGGACGATGGCGGTCACCAACGCGATTACTTTCCTCAGCTATTTCGCCATCTGCGTCACGCTGTTCTACATGGCGCGCCGGACGCGCCGCTCCGTGTACGGGGAGTGGGGCTTCTTCCTGGTGGGTTTCGCGCTGTTCATCGTGGCCTGCGGTTCCACCCACCTGATGGATGTGATCACCACCTGGATACCGGTGTTCTGGATCGATGCCTGGACCTGCATCATTACAGCGGTTCTCTCCGGCTACGTCGCGGTGCAGTTCATCCGCCGCGCCCAGGACCTGAGCTTCGGCATCAACGACTACGCGCAGCGCCTGGCCAGCACGGAGAGCCAGAAGGCCCAAATGGAGGAGAGCCTGCTGGCCGCGCGCCGGATGGAAGAGTGGAACCGCTTGTCGGCAGTGGTGACTCACGAGATCAACAATCCGCTGTCGGCCATCCAGAACCTGATGTTCCTTATCGAGATCACGCCGGGCGCCACCCCCGCGATCGTGGAGATGGCCAGGCAGTCGGCTGAAGAAGTGCGCCGCATAGAATCCCTGGCGCGCTCCACCCTGGGCTTCTTTCGCCAGGGCGACGTCCCTGAAAAGGTCGATTTGCAATCATCGGCTGAATCGGTACGCCTGCTGCTCGAGCCGATCATGCGCAAGCGGGGGATCGAGTTCGAGATCCATTGCACGGGCGACTGCACAGTGACGGCCTTTCCGGTCGCCACTCGCCACGTTCTCCTGAACCTGGTGCGGAACGCCTGCGAGGCTGTCGATCGCAAAGGCGCAAAGGTGAGCGTTACGTTAACCGGCAAGCCGCAAGCAGTGGAGATGGTGATTGCCGACGAGGGAACCGGCATGGATCCCGCCATCGTGCCCAACCTGTTCCAGTTCGGCGCCAGCACCAAGGGCGAACGCGGCAACGGCATGGGCTTGTGGGTGGTAAAGAAGTTGCTGGAACGGCACGGGGCAACCATCCATCTCGAATCGATACCCGGCCAGGGAACGCGCTTTACGATTCTCTGGCCGCGCGAGATACCGGCTTCCCATGAATTGCCGGAAGCCGCTGCAGTGCCGGCGAGGTCCTAGCGAGCCGCCCTAGGTCAGCGCGCGGTCGAGGTGCACATATCCGCCGTCAATGATCCAATGTTGGCCCGTCGTATGGCCCGACTGCGTGGGGGAAAGCAGGAACACCGTGGCCGCCGCAATCTCCGAGGCCAATGTCATTCTGTGGCCTAATGGGATCTTGTCTGTGATCTCTTTCAGCTTGGCTGCCGGATCGCCGAGGGAGTCGAGCCAGCGGCGGTACAGAGGGGTCATTACTTCGGCGGGCAAAACGGCATTCACGCGGACCCCATACGGCAACAGTTCCGCGGCCCACTCCCGGGTGAGAGCCAGTTGCCCGCCCTTGGACGCGGCGTAGCCCGACGTGCCTCCCTGGCCGGTCAGCGCAACCTTGGAGCTTATGTTTACGATCGCTCCCTGGCTGCGCTTGAGAGCGGCCAGCGCGTAGTGGGCCAGCACGTAATTGTGGACCAGGTTTCCGTGGAGGCTCTGCACGAATTTCTCCACCGAGCCCGACTCCAGGCCTACGCCGTCGTTCGCTCCGGCGTTATTCACCAGGCCGTAAATGGATCCGTATTTTTTCTCCACCTGGGCGACAGCTTTCCGGGCGCGTTCGGTGTCTTCGAGATGGACCTCGATCAGCTCGCAAGGCGCGTGCTGCGCTGCCATCTCATCCATGAACTCCTGCACGTTCTCCGAGCGCCGGCTGAGGACGACCACGCGAGCGCCCTCATCCAGGCACGCCCGCGAAATGGCCCCGCCAATGCCCGCGGCGCCGCCGCTTACGATGATGACTTTTTCTTGCAGGCCAAGGTCCATGTTTTCTCTTAGACGCATACCAATTGGCACGCCTCCCGTCTTGGGCGCACGCCCACTGCGGGATTTTCCAGCACGATGAAGCAAAACGCCGTCAGCTGAGCCCCGCCATCACCAGCATGCGCGGCTCCGTCATTTCCTGGATGGCCGATCGAATTCCTTCGCGCCCCAGGCCGGAGTCCTTCACGCCGCCATAGGGCATGGGGTCGAGTCGCCAGCTGGGCGTATCGCCCACAATCAGGCCGCCGACCTCCAGTTCCCGGAAAGCCGTAAGGATGCGTCCCGCGTCGCGCGTCAGCAGACCCGCCTGAAGGCCGTACTTGGAGTGATTCACCTCAGCCAGCGCTTCTTCAAAGTCGTCGTAGGGCTCCACCAGCACCACCGGGCCGAAAACTTCTTCGTCGCGAACCTTCATTCCGGATTTCGCTCCGGTAAGAATGGTCGGCGTCACCAGCGAACCGTGGCGTTCGCCGCCCGCAATCAGCTTGGCCCCATTGTCGACGGCCTCCTTGATCCACGCCTCCACGCGTTCCGCCTCGCTGAGGCGAATCATGGGCCCTACGTCTGTGGCTTCATCCGCCGGACTGCCGCTCACCAGCGTGGCGGCGATCTCCACCAGTTTCCAGAGGAAGGTCTGGAAGATGTTGCGCTGCACGTAAACCCGCTGCACGCTGATGCACGACTGGCCCGCATATCCGAAGGCCGCGTGGGCGGTGCGAACGGCCGCATCTTCCAGATCCGGCCAGTCGCCGTGGATGATCATGCCGGAGTTCCCGCCAAGTTCCAGCAGGACGCGTTTCCGCCCGGAGCGGGCTTTCAGTTCCCATCCCACCTTGGCGGAACCGGTAAAAGTCACCAGCTTGATGCGATCTTCTTTCTCCGCCATCCATGCGGTATCGACATTGGCCAGCGGCAGCACCGCCAGCGCTTCCTGGGGCCACCCGGCTTTCAGAATCACCTCGCCCAGGGCGAGAGCCGTGAAGGGCGTTTGCGGCGCCGGCTTCAGGATGAAGGGGCAGCCTGCCGCGATGGCGGGCGCAACCTTGTGAGCGGTCAGGTTCAAGGGAAAATTAAACGGGGTGATGGCCAGGACCGGACCTATCGGAAACCGCTGCACCAGGCCCCAGCGCCCCTCGTTTCCTTCGGTCAGGTCGAGGGGAATGGTTTCGCCGCCCAGCCGCGAAACTTCTTCGGCGGCGGTCTTGAAGGTGAGCACGGCGCGATCCACCTCGGTGCGGGCCAGGCGAATCGGCTTGCCCGCCTCGGCCACGATCAATTGCGCGAACCGCTCTTTCTGCTCGATGAGCGCAGCGGTGACGTCCTCGAGGATCTCGCGGCGCTTCCAGCGCGGCAGGGCGCGCGTGCGGCGGATGCTGGCCACGGCGTGGTTTACCGCCTGGCGCGCATCGGCACGCGTCGCCTGGACCACGCGCCCCACCAGCCCCTGGTCCCAGGGCGATCGCACCTCCAGCGCTTCTCCGTCGGTCCATTCCTTCCCACACAGCAAGAATCCCGTTGGCGTACCAGGCCGCATCTTCATGACTTAATTACTCCCCTGTTGCGGTGCTACCCCTTGATGGTACAAGGGCGAGCCGGGGTGTCATCGTCCGCTGCGACAATGCAGGCCGGCGCGCGCCCTCAGCTGCTCAAGCCTTCAGCAGATAACGGAACCGCGCGTCCTCGCCGTACCACATGATGTAGTTGGTGCCCCAGGCATTGTTGTACAGGCAGGAGTGGATGCCGCGGGCAAGATCGGGCTGGTCATTGGAGAACAGCAGCGGCGTTCTTTCGCCCAGGGCGATGAGAGGAGCGTCCTGCGCGTCTACCGCAAAACAGTGCGCTCCTTCGCGAAGCTCGAAGGTCCCGGTGAGCGCGTGCATGTGGCGGTTCCCGGACTCCACCACTTCGAACGGCGACACGAGTTCGTCCGACTTCGTCAGAGCCCATGCCGGCGTGCCTGCGGATTTTGGATTGAATGTCAGCCATAGTGCCTCAGGCAGGCGCGTAGGCGGTTTCTGGAACCACGTCAGTTCCAGAAAGATCTCCGGCGCCGCATCGGACAGCAGCAGGTCGATGAACATCTTCCGTGGAAAAGAAGCGCGCCCTGACTGAAATGCCTGCTCGTCTTCGAAACGAGGCTGAATGATGAAGCGACGCCCCCCAATCTGCTCCACCTCCTGCACGCTGGCGGATCGCGGCAGCCAGGTGCGGCTTTCGGCGCCGAACTTCCCGATGTTCGGCTTGCCGAAATCCTTGAACGCCCAGTCCGCCGTGGTGGTCAGGTAGCTCTTGATGAAGGTCTCGTAATCCTTTGCGGAAAGCGTCTGGTACGCAAGCAGCGCAATCGGGTTATCCTCGCTGGCCCACTCCCGCCCGCTGCTCTTGTTCTGGAGGCGCGTAATCGCCCCGGTCTTTGCATCGATCTCGAGAAGGAGATGCTTGCTCTCAATCGTTTTCGCCGGCTGCCGCGATAGACGTTTGAAAAGAGGCTCCCTGGGTTTCATGGCGTCGATACGCTGCCGCGCTTCCTTCTGCAGACCTTCAGGCAGCGCCCCAACCGCATCCAGCAGGTCCTGCCGCTTCTCCTGCCAGCTGAACTCGACCACCTGGTAATTTTTGGTATCGAGCATGCGCTCCAGATCCGCCGGCTTGTAGTTGTCGAAGTCCAGCCATGTCTTGGTATCGGTGCCCCAGGTGTGCTCCACCTCCAGCAGCAATCGCCGCAGCAGCGCCACGTCGGTCGGGTCGCCCACTTTGAAATTCCCGCCCAAGATCCACGCATCTCTCATCCGCGCGAGTTCCCGATAACGTGCGACCTTCAGCGGATCGCTGCCCACCCCGTGAATCCACGTATCGCCGATCTCGCCGGCGACGATGGGCAGTGCCTGGCGATGCGGCGCGAGAGCCTCTGCCATCTCCGACAGGTTGCATGCCACTATGCCGGCATTGGGGAATTGCGCCGCCAGGGCCACATGCATGCGGGCAATCTCCTCCGCCGTGTGCGGGCCGCTGTTGTCGTCGCGCACGCGCGTGGCCAGCACGATATCGGAGCCAGGAATTCGCGCCGTACCGCCGTAATCCCAGTGATACATCACCGGAAGAGACGCCCCGGAAGGGGACTTCCATAGAAAGATGGGCGGCAGCTTCGCTACCGTGGAGCCGCCGTTCACGCCGATCTCGAGGAAGCCGATGTTGTGTTTCGCCAGGGGCGCAATCAGGCCGCGCGTGTGCCCCGGCACGTCGGTCATCTTCGCACCCGTGGTGGTTTTGCCAAACCGCTTGTCCAGATCTTTCGATATCCCGAGGCTCCCCTCGATCATCGAAGCGCTCATCATCTCCGTCTGCCACGTGAACGGCAGGGCATGCCACGCGATGTCGCCGCGCCCGATCGCCTCCTCCATGATCTTGCGATCCGCGGGAGAAGCCTGGTCCAGGTACTCGTAAACCAGCCACGATCCCGTGGTCCACACGTAGCGGCGCTGGCCTCCCGCATTGGCCTGCCGCGCTACCTCGATCGCACGCGGAAAGTACTCCGTAAAATAACGCCGCAAAACGTTTGCCTGGGTATCGATGAAACCGGCATCGAAATGACACTTGAACATCACCAGGACGCGCTTTACCTCGGGGTCGGGTTGGGGAAGATCCGCCCTGGGCTCGTCCGCCAGCAAAGAGCCCATCGAGCCGCCGGAAAAAACCATACCGGCTCCGACCCCCGTGGCTGTCTTCAAGAATTCGCGCCGCTTCATTCCCGGCATCCCGGCAAGCCTCCAACCGCTCCGGAGTGTATCACCCGGCCCGAATGCCCGGTAACGCCAGTGCGTGAATCGATTGTTCAGGAACGGCATCATCATTATGGGCGGTCGCACTGGACGGCCCTCGTAGACTGGATGCCATGTTCCACGACGGCCGCAGCCGCAAGCTTCCCTTTGATCCCGACGAAGCCGTAGCCCATCTTCGCGCCCGCGATCCAAAGATGGGAGCGCTGATCGAGCGCGCCGGCGCCTTCACTCTGCGGCTCGACGGCCTGCCTTCGCCATTCGAATCGCTGCTGGAATCGATTCTCTACCAGCAGTTGCACGGCAAGGCGGCGGCCACCATCCATCGCCGCGTACGCGAGTACTACGGCGGCGACCCGGCGCCCAAAGCGCTGCTCGATACGCCGGACGAAGTTCTGCGCGCCGCCGGAGTCTCCGGAAACAAAACCAAGGCGATGAAAGACCTGGCTGCCAAAACGCTGGACGGCACCGTACCTTCGCATACCGCCATTCGCAAGATGTCGGATGCGGATATTGTCGAGCGGCTCACGGAAGTGCGCGGCATCGGCCCCTGGACGGTGGAGATGCTGCTCATCTTCCGGCTGGGCCGCCCCGACGTGCTGCCGGTAACGGACTACGGGGTGCGCAAGGGTTACGCGCTCACGTTCCTGCGCGTGCCCAAATCACGCCCCATCGCGGCCGGCGACCTGCCCAAGCCCGACGTGCTGTACAAGCGGGGCGAGCGCTGGCGGCCGTTCCGCTCGGTGGCGAGCTGGTACCTGTGGCGGGCGTGCGACCTGGCCAAATCGTCGAGCGCGCCGCCCGGAATGTGAACCGCGGAATGCATCCCCCTCGCAAATCTGCCTGCCCGGACCTAGCAAAAAGTGGAATCGTTACCGCAGGCGCCCGCACTAGAATATAGAACGGGCCGCGCGTTGTTCCTGCGCCGCTCGCGATGGGAAATTATTCATGCCCGCAAGCAAGCGCTACATCTGTATTCATGGCCATTTTTATCAACCGCCCCGCGAGAATCCCTGGCTGGAGACGGTGGAGACCCAGGATTCCGCCGCGCCCTATCACGACTGGAACGAGCGGATCTGCGCCGAGTGCTACGCCACCAACGGCGCGGCGCGGGTGGTGAACAACAAGAATCACATCATGCGGATCGTGAACAACTACGCGCGCATCAGCTTCAACTTCGGTCCCACCCTGCTGAGCTGGGTGAAGGAGAACGCGCCCCGTACCTACCGCATGATCCTGGATGGCGAACGGCGCAGCCGCAAGAATTTCAAAGGGCACAGCTCGGCCATGGCGCAGGTCTACAACCACATAATCATGCCGCTGGCTAACCGCCGCGACAAGATCACGCAGATTCGCTGGGGCATCGCCGATTATCAGCATCACTACGGGATTACGCCGGAAGGCATGTGGCTGGCGGAGACGGCGGCCGATACCGAGACGCTGGAACTGCTGGCCCAGCACGGCATCAAGTTCACGGTGCTTGCGCCCCACCAATGCAAGCGCATCCGCTCCGTGAAGAACGGCGACAGCGCGGCCATCGACGGCACGGGCTGGACCGCCACTCCCGACGCCAGCGTGGATACTACCCATCCCTATCTCATTCAGTTCGACTCCGGCGTTTCGATGGCGATCTTCTTCTACGACGGGCCTTCTTCCCGCGCCATAGCTTTCGAAGGGCTATTGAACTCCGGCGAGAATTTCTCCAATCGCCTCAAAGCCGGCTTCCGCGATGGGTCGCAACCCCGGCTGCAGCACGTGGCGACCGACGGCGAGTCCTACGGGCATCATCACAAGCACGGGGAAATGGCGCTGGCCTACGCGTTGCGCCTGCTGGAGCAGGATAAAAGCGTCAAGCTCGCCAATTACGGAGACTTCCTGGCACAATTCCCTCCGGAATACGAATGCGAGATCAACAACAACACCTCCTGGAGTTGCGCGCACGGGGTGGAGCGTTGGCGCTCCGACTGCGGATGCAACGGCGGCAAGGCGGGCTGGAACCAGGCCTGGCGCAAGCCGCTGCGGCAGGCGCTGGACGAGCTGCGCGACGCGGTCATCCCGCTTACCGAGAAGGCCGGCCGCGAGTTCTTCGACGATCCATGGGCGGCGCGCGACGCCTACATCAACGTGGTGCTCGACCGCAGCCCTGAGTCCATCAGCAACTTTCTCATCGAACACCAGAATCATCCACTGACCGTGGACGAGAGCATGCGCGCGCTCGAACTGATGGAGATGCAGCGCCACGCGCAGTTGATGTACACCAGTTGCGGATGGTTCTTCGACGACATCTCCGGCATCGAGACGGTGCAGGTGATCGCCTACGCCGCGCGGGTGCTGCAACTCGCGCAGCGGTTCGGCAGCGATGCCGCCGCTCTCGAGACCGCGTTTCTCGAACGCCTGAGGCAGGCCAAATCCAACGTCCCCAGCGCCGGCGATGGCGCGCAGATCTATCACGATAAGGTGGGCAAGCTGCAACTCAGCCTGGAGCAGGTGGTGGCTCATTACGCAATCAGCTCCATCTTTTCGTCGTTCAGCGAAGAAACCGAACTCTTCTGCTACAACGTGCGCCGCATCTCCTACGAGATTTTCAGCTCGGGAAGGGGGCGGCTGGCCATCGGGCGCGTACACATTTCCAGCGCCATCACCGGGCGGCAGGGCAACTACTCTTTCGCCGTGCTTCACTTTGGCGATCAGAACATTACGGCGGCGGTGAAAGCCGACGAACCCGGAGAATCCCAGGCGTTCGACAAGTTCATGAAGAAGGCGGCGGAAGAGGTTTTGCGCGCCGATTTCCCCGAAGTTATCCGCCTGCTCGACTCCTACTACGGCCATGTGGACTACTCGCTGACATCCCTTTTCACCGACGAGCAGCGCCGCATCGTCCAGCTCATTCTCAACAGCACGTTGCGGGATATCGAGAAGTCGATGACCACCATCTACGAGGATCACGCCAGCCTGTTGCATTTCCTTTCGCAGGCGGGGCTGCCCAAGCCTGCCGCGCTCACCTTGGCTGCGGGGTTCGCTATCAACGCGGGCTTGCGCCGGGCCCTGGAGGCCGATCCCATCGACGAAGCCGCCCTGCGTTCCTATCTGGCGCTCGCCAAGGCGGACAATGTGCCGCTCGAAGCGGCCACCCTTTCCTATATCGCGGACCAGCGCATGAAGCGCGCCATGATCGAGTTGCTGATGTCATCAGGGTCGATGGAAATGCTGGATCGCGCCGTCACCCTGGCGCGCATCTTCGCAGGCCTGCCATTCGAATTGAACCTCTGGCAGGCACAGAACATCTGGTACGAAATCCTGCGCACCTCGAGCTACGCGCTCACCTCCCTCGGTCCCGAAGACCGTCCCGCGTGGGATAAGGCCTTCAAGGAACTGGCGGTGTGCCTCTCCATCGATCCCGAAGCAATCACGCTGCAGGATCTGGCGGCTGTCACCACCGGAAATTGAGCGGCCCGGATCCCGATCTCCCCGGACCGCCTGTGGGACAATGGCATCTTCGGGGAGGTTGACTTGCGTCGAGATCGCTCTTTTCTGCGCTGCCCGGGGGTGGTTGTCTCTGTCTGCACAGCGCTGTTTCTGATCCGTTCCGCAGGCGGGCAATCCGCGGGGTTCAGTATTGAACAGGCGTTGAGCGCACCGTTCACCAACGACCTGCGCGCCGCTCCCGCCAGGGGGCGACTGGCGTGGAACGCCAACATCGGCGGGCGGCGGAACCTGTGGGTGGCTGAGCCTGCACCGGGCGGAACCTACGCGTCGCGCCAGCTTACACATTACGCGGAGGACGACGGCCAGGAACTCAGCGCACCGGAATGGACGCCGGACGCCGAATCCATCCTTTACGTCCGCGGCAGCAGCGCGCAGGGCGAAGATCATCCCGTCCCTAACCCGGCGTGGTTCGCCAAGGGAGCGCAGCAACAGATCTTCATGATCCATGCGGAGGGAGGAGAGCCCCGCCAGCTGACTGAAGGCAATGCGCCCGCGGTATCGCCGGACGGCAAGCTGATGGCCTATGTGCTCAAGGGCCAGGTGTGGACCATGAAACTGGCCGATGCGGACGCCAAGCCGGAACAACTTCTCCACACCCGCGGCTCGGCGCGCAACTTGCGCTGGTCGCCCGACGGCGCCCGCCTGGCTTTCGTGAGCGATCGCGGCGATCACAGCTTCATCGCCGTCTATTCCTTCGCCGCCAAATCCATCGCCTACCTCGATCCCTCCTCCGACAGCGACCAGAGCCCGGCCTGGTCCGCGGATTCCACGCGCATCGCTTACCTGCGCATTCCTTTCGACAAAAACGCGATATTGTTCGTACCGCATCGCACGGCTCTGCCGTTTTCCATCCGCGTGACGGACATCAACACCGGCAAAAGCCGCGAAGCCTGGTGCGCCGCCGAAGGCAAGGGAAGCGCATTTCGGGAAACGGATTCGCGCGACCAGTTGCACTGGGCTGCCGGCGACCAGATCGTGTTTCCGTGGGAGCGGGACGGCTGGCTGCATCTCTACGCGGTCCCCTCCGGGGGCGGCGAGGCCGTAGCGCTTAGTCCCGGTCAGTTCGAAGTGGAGCACGTGGATATCAGCAGCGATCGCAAGATCCTGGTCTTCGATTCCAACCAGAACGATATCGACCGGCGCCATGTGTGGAAGATGGCTTTCGGCGGAAGCGTGAAACCTTCCCCGCAGGAAGTGACTTCAGGCGCGGGCATTGAAACGCAGCCGGTGGTGGCGAGCGATGGCGGCACCATCGCCGTGCTGCGTTCAGACGCGCACACGCCCATGCGCGCCGCGGCGGTTCGCGACGGGAACCTCATCGATCTCGCCCCGCAGGCCGTCCTCAAGGACTTCCCCGGCGAGCATTTCGTCACCCCGCAGCAGGTTATTTTTCCTTCCGCGGACGGCCTCGAGATCCATGGACAGATCTTTCTTCCTCCCGGCCTGCGCGCCGGCGAGCGCCGACCGGCCGCCATCTTTTTTCACGGCGGCAGCCAGCGGCAGATGCTGCTCGGCTGGCACTACATGGAGTACTACTCCAACAGTTACGCGATGAATCAGTACCTGGCGAGCAAGGGCTTCGTGGTGCTCAGCGTGAACTACCGCAGCGGGATCGGCTACGGCATGGAATTCCGCGAAGCGTTGAACTACGGCGCCGATGGAGCGAGCGAATTCAACGACGTGATGGGAGCGGGACTGTATCTGAAGAACCGCCCCGAGGTCGATCCCAAACGCATTGCGTGCTGGGGCGGCAGCTACGGCGGGTATCTCACGGCGCTGGCCCTGGCGCGCGCGTCGGACCTGTTCGCCGCGGGCGTCGATATGCACGGGGTGCACGACTGGAATCTGGAGATCCCAACCTTTACGCCCAGCTACGATCCCAAAGAACACCCCGACTTCGCGCGCCTGGCGTTTGAATCGTCGCCTCTGGCGTCGGTGAGCACGTGGCGCTCGCCGGTTCTTCTCATTCACGGGGACGATGACCGCAATGTGCCGTTTGCCGAAACCGTGCAACTGGTGGACGCTCTGCGGCGGCAGAAGGTCGAGTTCGAAGAGCTCATCTTCCCCGACGAGATTCACGATTTTCTGCTGCGGCGCGATTGGATCCGAGCCTACGAGGCCACGGAAAACTTCCTGGGGCGGAAGCTCAACACGTCGGCGAAGTAACCGCCGGCCACCTCATGGGAGCTGTCGGAAGCCCCAGTAGAGCAGGCCGGCGCCTTCACCGGGGAGTGGTATTCCTCTCAAACCAGAAGGCTAGCTGGTCTTCGGAGATTTCGCTGGCGGCAACGGTCCAGAATGTGAGAACGCGATCCTCCTTGGTCGCGGTGACTTCGAGTCCATTCAGTCTCAGGAAAGTGAGCGCGACGATATAGGCGGTACGTTTGTTTCCATCGACGAAGGGATGATTCGCGACAATGCCCTTCGCATAGGCTGCCGCGAGGCGAACGAGCGAAGGAGAGTCTTCCGAATAGGCCAGGAGATTCCGGGGCCGCGAAAGGGCCGATTCCAGCAAGCCTAAATCCCGGATTCCTTCCGGTCCGCCGTGCAGCATCAGGGATTCTTCGTGCAACCGCAGAACCACATCCTGGCGGATCCAAATGGGTTCATTCACTCCGCCAGCCTCTGGAGGACATCGCGATTCTCCCGCATGATCTCCCGCGCGACCTCCATTTGGCGGGCGAATTCCTCGTCATACGGAACCAGCCGTATTCCGTGCGGTCCTTCCGTGAGATAGAGCGTGTCACCCTTCTGCACGTTCAGCCGCGCAAGCGTCTCCTTGGGCAGGATTACGCCGCTTGAATTGCCAATCGCAATCACTTTTACTGCAGTCGCCATTTCCCACCTACCGACGCCAATTATAACTTAAGTTATAATTTACTGCCAGTCGTCGCGGACGTTGGACATGCCTTCGTTCATCACCGCGTCGAAGGCTGTACTTTTCTTCACGAAGATCTCGCTGAACTCGCGGTCCTGGCGGAGAACCACGGCCTGCAGGCGGACCAGTTCGAGGAGCGCGAGAAACATGGCGACCAGGGCCCGCTCCGAGCGGCTATGGCTGAGAAGTTTGCTCAGGCCAATGGGCTTGTCTTCCATGCTCATGCGGCGGCCGAGGAACTGGATCATCTGGCCAACCGTCACCGAGTCTTCCTGCACGTTGAACGTGGGGCGGGTGCGGGCGCGCTCCAGGATCTCCTGGAAGATGCGGACGAGGTCGGTGGTGTCGGCCGCGATCTCGGGTTCGGCGTTCACGTCATCCTTGAACTCGTGCATACCGGGATTTGTCCAGGTAGCGGCTTCCAGCATCTGCTTTTGATGCAGCATCTGGGCGGCGTTTTTGAAGCGCTCGTGCTCCAGCAGCCGTTCCACCAGCTCGCGGCGCGGGTCTTCCGCCGCTTCTTCAGGCCCGGAAGGCGCACGGGGCAGAAGCATCTTGCTCTTGATGTGAATCAGGAGCGACGCCATGTATATGAATTCGCCGGCAACATCCACATCGCTGGCCTTGAGCTGGTTCACATAGGCAAGGAACTGCGCCGTAATCCTGGCGATGGGAATGTCGTAAATGTCGATGTCCTGCTTGCGGATGAGATCGAGCAGAAGGTCCATCGGGCCGTCGTACACCTGCCCGACCAGGACCGAAAAAGGCGAAAACTCCGTTTCCTGCTCTTTCTTGGCCTTGGGCGGCGGCTTGGCGGCGGGCTTTTCGGGGGGCGGCACGGGCTTCGAAGTCAGCACCAGCAGCGGCGCTTCGCCTTCCGCCGCGGCCTTTACCGGCGGGGTGTCAGGCTGGGGCGGATCCGTGCGCGGCAGTTCGTCCGGATCCGGATCGGGGCCCGCGGGGGGCCCGGGATGCGGATCCCGGTCCGGCTCCGGATCAGGCGAGTCGGGTGTGGGGTCGGGATTAGGCTCCGGATCAGGCTCGAGGCCCGGAGTGGGGTCAATAACCGGCGGCTGTCCTGGATCCGGTTCGCGCACCGGAGTGCCGGCGTCCTGTTCGAGCTTGTCCTGGGAGGTTTGTTCTACCACTCGCGTTTCCTGTTCCTGAATCTCTAATTTCTATTTCCTGGGGCTCATCTGCATGGCCGCCCGCACCTCAATCATCGTCTCTTCGGCGCGCTCGCGGGCCCGGTTCGACCCGTCTTCGAGAATGTCGGCGGCATCGGCTTCACTGTACTTCGCGCGGCGCTCCTGGATCGGATTGAGAATCTGCACCAGGGCATCCGCGGCCCAGCTCTTGCATTCGATGCATCCGATACCGGCCGTCCGGCACCCTTCGTAGACCCGGGCCAGAGTTTCGGCGCTTGAAAACACCTTGTGCAGATCGCCCACCGGGCACTTGTCCGGATCGCCGGGGTCGGTGCGGCGCACGCGCGCCGGGTCCGTGACCATGGGCTTCAGCTTCTTGCGCACCACCGCCTCGGGGTCCGTCATGAGAATGGTGTTGCCGTAGCTCTTCGACATCTTCCGCCCATCGGTGCCGGGCAGCTTGGGCGAAGGCGTGAGCTTCACCTGTGGCTCGTGCAGAACCTCGCGGCCATTCAGCTTGTAGAACTGGTTGAAACGTCGCGCCACTTCGCGCGTGAGTTCCACGTGGACCGCCTGGTCCTGGCCGACGGGCACATATTGGGCCTGGTAAATCAGGATGTCGGCGGCCTGCAGCAACGGGTAGCCGAGGAAGCCGTATGTGCTGAGGTCTTTGCCGGTCAGGTTCTCCTGCTGCTCCTTGTAAGTGGGTACGCGTTCCAGCCAGCCCAGGGGCGTCACCATGGAGAAGAGCAGGTGCAGTTCCGCATGCTGCAGGATGCGGCTCTGCTGGAACAGCACGCTGCGCGCCGGATCGAGCCCGGCCGCCAGGTAGTCGAGCATCACGTCGATCGTGTTGGTCAGGATCTGCGAGGGATCGGCATAGTCCGAGGTCAGCGCATGCCAGTCGGCGATAAAAAAGTAGCAGTCGTACTCGTCCTGCATCTCCACCCAGTTCTTCAGCGCACCCATGTAGTTGCCCAGGTGCAGCTTGCCGGTGGGACGCATGCCGCTCAAAACGCGCGGGCGGGGTGAAGACGGTGTTGATTCGGACATGTTGCTTATCGATTCCGGAATGACGCCAGAAGAAACGCAGTCGGCATTCAAATGGGCTGGTTCCATTGTAGCGGCCAGGCGCTGCCCCTCCAGCACGCCCGTCTACATGTGGGTGAGCACTAAAAGAACAACTCCGAATGCGGGGGCCAGAAGAAGGCGCATGATGAATCCGCCAACGACGAACATCAGCAACCAGCTCACCCACATCGGGATCCGATCGTAGGACTGTATGGCGTTATAGGGAAGCGCATTGCGCAGCAGACGGCTTCCATCGAGCGGCGGAATGGGAAGCAGGTTGAAGAAGAACAGCGCGAGATTGATTTCGATGGCCGCGATGCCCAGCAACACGACCGCTTGCAGCGACGGAGGCACGCCGGGCAGGAGCTGACCGCGAAGCGTATACAGCACCACCGCCCTGCCATCGGGGACGGCGTGAATCACTCCCAGCAGCACCACCAGGGAAAGCAGGGCGAGGAGCACGTTCGATGCCGGCCCTGCCAGCGTGACCAGGTTGTCGTCGCGGCGGATTTTGGTGAAATTTCGGGTAATAACGGGTGTCGGCTTGGCCCAGCCGATCAAAACTCCGCTAAACATGCTCATGCCGATCAGCGGCCCGAAGATGATGATGGCGGGCAGGAGAAGTGTGCCTATGGGATCGATGTGATTGATGGGATTCAGCGTGACCCGCCCCTGGAGCCTGGCCGTCTGGTCGCCCAGCCGCGATGCCGTCCACGCATGCGCGCACTCATGCACACTCAAGGAAAAGATGAGCAGAACAAATTGAAAGACTCGTATGGTGAAATCAGCAGATTGCAACGGATGCTCCTGAGTCCGGAAAGCTCAGGTTAGCATGTCTCGGGGGCGATCCTCGGCGGGCTCAGGCCCGGTCCGCGGGGAAGCTGCCCACGATTTCGCCCGGTCCCACCTTCGTCCCCGCCATCACGATCGAGTGGCTGCCGATCCGCGCTCCCGGGCCGATCTCCGTCTGCACCAGCCGCACCTTGTCGTAATTGTCCGGCGCGTAGACGTGCGAGAAGATGCGCGAATACGAGCCGATCACCGCGTTCTTGCCGATCATGATGCCGCCGCGGTCGTCGAGCAGCGCGCGCTGGCGGATCGTAACTCCGTCTTCCAGCCTCAGGTTGTAGCCATAGGTCAGGTCGACACCGTGAAAGATCCGCACGCCCGTGCCCATTTTGGCGAACAGGTGCCGCCCCAGCATGCAGCGAAACCGCAGCCCCAGCCAGTGGTTCAGCCCGATCGGCGAGCGGTCGAACATCTGCCAGAACCACAAAAGCGGCTTGCGCTCGTTGAACTTCTTCCGATCGACGTCCGCGAAGTGCCCCGCCTCCAGCGTGACGTTGTTGGGATCGAGCGACAGGCTGAGCACGTTGCCCGGCAGCTCGCTGGTAAGCATCAGGTTCAGCTTGCCGCTGTGCGGCCGCCCCAGGTAGAGCTGGTAAAGCTGGTCGCGGACGATCTCCGCGCGGCGCTCGGGATTGCCGTGGCGGGTGAACTCGTCGTCAAGGAACTGGATCCAGCGGCGGTAGACCTCTTCCGCCTCGGGTGCGGGATGCGGGTTGCCGGCCTGTCCCGGCTGCGGAATCGTCGCCGCTTTGCTCGTTTCGCTCGCCATATCGGTTACTAGGACGATAAACCACCCCCGCGGGACGCAGCCGGCAGCCCCACGCCCCGCGTTATCCTAGAAGGTCCGGGGGCCCCGCTTTCGCGGCGTTTTTATCGCCAAAGTGGGAGACCACGCCGGCCAAATCAAGATCCTGGGTGCCCTAGGTCTCGATTCCGGGGTCCCCAGCGACAGGTCCTCGTCGCTGGGGTGGTTTGAGACCTGGTAGTCCGCAGAAATCGAGACCCGCATGTCCGAAGAAACCGCCAAGACCATCGCCGAAGAAAATCCCACACCGGGCTCCCAGGACCAGGTCCAGATTCCGGGGGCGCCCCTCGCCACCATCGCGACATTGGGCCAGCACGAAGGCCAATCCGTCACCATTCGCGGATGGCTCTACAACTCCCGCGAGAGCGGCAAGCTCCTGTTCCCCATCTTTCGCGACGGCACCGGCACCGTGCAGGGCGTGGCCCACGTCAAGAGCGTGCCCCCGGCGGTGTTCGAGGCGCTCAAAGGACTGACCCAGGAGTCGTCGGTCATCGTCACGGGCAAGGTGCGCGCCGACAAGCGGGCGCCGGGAGGCTTTGAGCTCGACGTCGAAGACGTCCAGGTGATCCAGCGCGTCCCCGAGTCCGACCCCTACCCCATCACCCTCAAGGAGCACGGGGTCGACTTCCTCATGGAGCGGCGCCACCTGTGGGTGCGCACCCCGCGGCAGTCGGCGATTCTGCGCATCCGCGCCGAGATCATGCGCGCGGCCGCCGAGTACTTCGACACCAACGGCTTCATTCGCACCGACCCGCCCATCCTGACACCAGCAGCATGTGAAGGCACCTCCACCCTCTTTCCCGTCGACTACTTTGGCGACCCCGCCTTCCTCACCCAGTCCGGCCAGCTCTACATCGAGTCCACCGCCCTGGCCCTGGGCAAGGTCTACAGCTTCGGCCCCACCTTCCGCGCCGAAAAATCCAAGACCCGCCGCCACCTCACCGAGTTCTGGATGATCGAGCCCGAGGTTGCGTTCTGCGATCTCGACGGCCTCATGACCCTGGCCGAGAACTTCATCTCCCACATCGTCCAGAGCGTGCTCAAGAACCGCGCCCGCGAACTGGAGACGATTGGGCGAGATGTCAGTAAGCTGGAAAAAATCCTGCCGCCGTTCCCGCGCCTGCGCTACGACGAAGCCGCCCGCATGCTCAACGAGGCCCATCAGAAAGGCGAACTGGAACAGCCCTTCGAGTACGGCAACGACTTCGGCTCCCCCGACGAGACCTGGCTGAGCGCGCAGTACGACCGCCCCGTGATGGTGCACCGCTACCCCGCCGCCGTAAAGGCCTTCTACATGGAGCCCGACCCCCAGGACGCGAAGTACGCGCTCTGCGTCGACGTCCTCGCTCCCGAAGGCTACGGCGAAGTCATCGGCGGCTCCCAGCGCGTGGCCAGCTACGAGCTACTGAAAAGCCGCATCGAAGCCCACAACCTCCCGTTAGAAGCCTTCCAGTGGTATCTCGACCTGCGGAGATATGGCAGCGTCCCTCACGCCGGCTTCGGCATGGGGATAGAACGCGCCGTCGCCTGGATCTGCGGGCTTGACCACGTGCGGGAGACGATCCCGTTCGCGAGGACGCTGCACAGGATCTATCCGTAGCGCTAACTAGGCCTTGGGATTCATCGTGTTCATAGGAGCGAGTGAATCCGGCGCCCTCAGACGGGTGTTTGGAGACGTTTACAGTTCTAACTCTTGCCACTCAGGCCCTGAAGTTTTGGGATTACGACGAAACAAACCGATAATTCGCGCACCGATCCGAACTCACCCCGAACACATCCGCCCCCGCATCTTCTTCCGTGAACGGAATGTCCGCCTCTGCGACCACCCGCATCCCGGGCACCTGGCGCACCAGCGAGTCGAATTCGGGGTGCACGTAGATCAGGTCCATCGGGTGGGTGCGTTCGCGGGCGATCTCGCCGAGCC
>DASXXV010000246.1:0-29481 GCA_036502905.1 Occallatibacter sp.
GCTTTCTCGGACACGAGGCGGCCCTCGTGGGGACGGCCATCGATCTTGGGCCCGGCGACATTGTCTGCTCCCCGGGCCGCGGACTGCTCACCGATCTTTCTGAGGAACATGCAATCGAGAAACTGCTGGCCGATAGCGGTCACAACGGACGGAACGGATTTTCCAACCCAAAGGCAGGGAACGGAAGCGGCGCGGGCGGCTCGTTAGCGCACGCGGCCATCGGAACCGCCCTGGCTAACAAAACTGCCCGCAATGGAAAGATCGCGGTTGTGTACAGCGCCGGGACGGATGCGGATGGTCTCCATGAGGCGATACACGTCTCCAGTGTTCACGCGCTGCCCATGATCTTTGTTCAGCAGTGGAACGGCGATTCAGCCAGAACGCGTTCCAGTGCGCGAAAGGCCGGCCGAGGGAAAGAACCTGTCGAGCAGACCCCCTGGTTTCCAAGCATTACGGTTGACACTCACGATGTGGTCGCGGTGTATCGCGTGGCCAACGAAGCCATTTCGCGAGCCCGCCTGGGCCGCGG
Organism: Occallatibacter sp.; assembly: GCA_036502905.1. Taxonomy (GTDB): domain Bacteria; phylum Acidobacteriota; class Terriglobia; order Terriglobales; family Acidobacteriaceae; genus Telmatobacter. The sequence continues at coordinate 530 of DASXXV010000246.1, forward strand.
ACCGACCCTGATCGAGTGCCGGCCGTATCTCCTGGGCAGAAACACCGACAAGCAAAACGGCCGCCACTCCGGCGACCCCGTGCTGAACATGGAACACTATCTGCGCGCCAAGGGTCTGTTTGATCCGAAGTTAAAAAGCGCGGCTGCCGTCCCCACCCCCAAACGCTAAGCCAGCCCCAAAAACCGAATCAGGTCATTTCGCCCGCGGATGGGTGCGATCGTACACCTGCGTCAGCTGCGAAGTGGTGAGCTGCGTGTAACGCTGCGTGGTGGAGAGGCGTTCATGTCCCAGTAACTCCTGAATGGCGCGCAGGTCGGCGCCCTCCTCCAGGAGGTGTGTGCCGAACGCATGCCGCAGCGTATGGGGATGGATGTCGGAAGGCAAGCCGCGCAGAATGGCGATGCGCTTCACGATTCGGCCAATGCTTCGCGTGGTCAGGCGCGCCTCCCCGCCCGGCTTGTTAAGGCCGCGCAGTTGAAGATTCACGAACAAAGCCGGAGTGGTGCGGTGGTGCTTTTCAGGGCTGTTGGCCGCCAGGAGCGCGGACCGCTCGGCGAGGTAAGCACGCAAGGCCTCTGCAGCCGCATCTCCCAGGGGCACATACCGTTGCTTCTTTCCCTTGCCGCGTACCAGGATCACTTCCTGCGCCCAGTAGATGTCCTTCAAGTCGAGGCCGGTCAGCTCCGAGTTGCGAATGCCGCAGCCGTAGAGCAGTTCCAGAATCGCCTTGTCGCGCCCCGGCCAGCTTGCGGCGTCCTCGGCCACGTTGTCCACTACGCGATTCATCTGCTCGATGGAAGGCACGCGCGGCAGGTGCCGGGGCAGGCGCGGCGTGGCGACCAGTGAAGCGACATTCTGCTCAACCAGGCCGGTGCGCGCGAGCCACTTGAACCAGCTGCGAATCGCGGCCAGCGCTCGGGCCGCCGATGCCTTGGAGAGGCCGCGATCGTAGAGCGTGCCCAGGTAGGCGCGAATATGCGTGTGCTCGATGCGCGCCGGGGCCTGCCCTTTTCCGTACCGATTCATGAGGTAAGTGGCGAACGAAGACAGCTCGCGTTCGTAGGCGCGCAGGGTGTGGGCCGAGGCGGCGCGCTCGTTGGCGAGAACGCGCAGGTATTCTGAAACAAGCTGGTCGATCTGTGGTGCGGCGGCGGCATCGGCCGGGGGACTCATGCCGGCTCCTCACCGGAATCTCCGGCAAGCGGCGCACGTTGCGTGTCCTTGTCTTTCATTGTTTTCGCTGCCACACGCGCAAGCGATGGCGGGCCGGAGGAAGCCGGGACATCGGCGGGAAATTCCACTAAGTTGGAACCCCGCGCCGCGGCGCGCGGATGATGTTGCCGATGGACCGCCTTGAGTCTGCCCAGGGCCAGATGGGTGTAGACCTGCGTGGTGGAAATGTCGGCGTGACCGAGCAGCATCTGTACGCTGCGCAGGTCGGCCCCGTGCTCCACCATGTGAGTGGCGCAGCTATGGCGCAGTTTGTGCGGGCTGGCGGAGGAGTCCGCCAGTTTCACCAGGTGCCATACCCACTGCCGGGTAAGCGGCATACCCCGCAGCGAAAGGAACAGCCGTGACTGCTCGCCGCGCAAGATCTGGCTGCGCCGTGCGGTGCTGATTCGCGCCAGGTGCGGACGCCCCTCGGTAAGATAAGTCTCGAGTGCCTCGACGGCTGCACGCCCCAGCGGAACGATGCGCTCCTTGTCGCCCTTGCCGCGCACCTGCACGCGGCCCAGGTCCAGCCCCAGGTCGCTGGTGTTCAGCGAAGTCACTTCGGAAACCCGCAGTCCCCCGCCGTAGAGCAGTTCCAGGATGGCGTGGTCGCGCAGGGCCGTGGCGCGAGCCTGGGGATGATGAGCAGCCATGGCGGCGCGCTCCAGCATCTCCGTGACTTCCGGCTCGGCCAGCGACTTGGGCATGACCTTCCATGCCTTCGGCGATTCGATGTTGATGGTCGGGTCATGATGGATGCGGCGGTCGAGCAGCAGCCACTTGTAGAAACCCCGCAGGCAGCTCAGCTTGCGCGCCGCCGATCGCGAGTCGATCCCGTGAGTGCGGAGATGTTCCAGAAACCCGGCCACATCCTGCTGCATGGCTGTCAACAGTACCCCGTGCCGCTCTTCCAGGAACTCGGAAAACGTCCTGAGGTCGCCCAGGTAGGCCTCGCAGGTTAGAGGGCGCAGCCCTTTCTCCACGCGAAGGAATGACTGGTAGTCCTTCAGAAGCGCCAGGTTGGCGGACGGGTCCACAGGTCGATTATGGGGTGCGGCGCGCAAAGCCGGCCTACCCGCCGTCTTTTCTGTACCTGGTTCACAACGAATCAAATTCAGCAATATGGAAAAGAGGGTGGTCACCGGGTCTGGAGCAGTCGCTGCATGGCGGCCTCCATGGCGTCCAGCTTGGTTTTCCCCTGATAGCGGGCTCGAATCATCCCCTGCCGGTCAATGAGGTAAGTAACGGGAAGGCCCAGGATGCCGCCATAGGCCAGCCCCAGTGTCTCGTCTCCCATGACGATGGGATAATTCAGCTTCCGTTTGCGAAGGAAGGATTTGACCGGTTCGGAATCGTCGTCCATGGAGACACCCACGATGGAAAGCCCATCCGCCTTGTATTTGTCCTGCCATTGGGAAAAACGCGGCATTTCAACCTGGCACGGTCCGCACCACGTCGCCCAGAAGTTGAGCAGGATCACGCGCCCGCGCAGTCCGGCCAGATCGACGGGATCGTTCTGCAGGCTGGTGCGGGCAAAGGACGGGGCAGGCTTGTTGAGGAGTGCATGTTTACGCGGGGCAGCACCGGCCGCTATGGATGCGAAGGCCGCCGCCATCAGGACAACCAATCGCCACCTGTTCAAACCAACGCTCAAACAGCACACTCTCCCATCACACTGACCTGAAACCGGTCGTCCCTGCCAAACCCTCGCGAGTTACCAGGTTTTCCGCGATGACTCTTCGGGCAGTTTGCGAATCCCATTTCATTCACTCGAACAACGAAAGCTGCGGATCCGCCGCCTTCTTTGGCTGTCGCGGCATATCGTCAAATACCGTTCGCCCGCCCAGGGATGAGGAAATCGCGCGCTCGTGCCCCAGGGCGGCGGTAAAGTCGGCCACGGGATCGCGCTGCTCCTCGACGGCGCGGGTGAGGCGGTCCAGCCGCCGGAAGCCCTCAATCTTCTCGGTGTGGCCCAGGCGAGCGGAATCCAGGGCGCGGCGCAGAACACCCAGCGATTCATCGTAAGTCTTCACCGGAACGGGGAACGGGTGGCCATCCTTTCCGCCGTGCGCGAACGAGAAGCGCGCCGGATCGGCAAAGCGGCTGGGCGCACCGTGAACCACTTCCGCAATCAGCGCCAGCGACTGCAGCGTGCGCGGACCAAGGCCATCCACCAGCAGCATCGAAGCGAAATCGCTCAGGTCCTGCTCGTGCGCTACGGCGAGAACGGCGCCGAGGCGCTTCAGGTCGACATCCGCGGCCCGCACGTCATGATGCGCGGGCATGATCAGCTTGCGTGCTTCCTGGAGCGACGCCACGACCGGCTCGCGCGCGATATTGAGCATCGATTGGCGAGCCTTGTTGGCGCGCGCGTCCACCAGGTTGAGAATCACGCCCTGCGGCTGGCCAAGGATTGCGGTATGGGGATTGGAAACGAAGTCGCGTACCGCGATCGAATGCCAATGATAGCGCCGGGCCAGGCGGCTCGATTCGTTCATCCCCTGCTGGACCACGGACCATTCGCCCGACTTGTGAATGATGAAGGAGTGCAGGTAAAGTTGAAAACCGTCGGCAATCGCGTTGTTGTCGACGCGGGCAGTCAGGCGGCTGGTCCTGGCCAGGTCGTCGCCATCGAGGCCGGTTCGCGATGAGAATTCGCGCAGTTCGTCAGGGGTGCGCCGGGAGTGGCGTCCGCGGCCGCCGCAAATGGCGAATCCAAGCTCCGGGAAGCGTGGATTGAGCCCCCGCTTGAGAGCTCCCATAACGGAGGTGGTGATGCCGGACGAGTGCCAGTCCATGCCCATCACCGCTCCCAAGGCCTGAAACCAGAAGGGGTCGCTGATACGGGTAAGGAATTCCGATGGTCCGTAGAAGTAGACGACTTGTTCTGCGATTGCCGTACCGAGTTCGGTCATGCGCTCGGCCAGCCAGCGCGGCACACGTCCCCCGTGCAGGGGGAGATCGGCGGTGCCGGAACGCTTCACCTCTCTATTCTCGCCGATTTCCTTTGGCTTGACACCGGGTGGCGCACGCATCTACAAAACGCTTTCACGACTTCATCATGAGGAATGCGTAATGAGCGACAAGGATTTGAACACCGGCGCGGCAACCCGGCGGAAGCTACTCGCCGGAATGGGAACCGCGGGGGCGTTGCTCGGAGTGGGCGCGATTGGCGTAACTCCGGCCGGCGCGGCTGTCCCAACTACCGATGCGGCGGACCGTTTGCTGGCCCCGGCCAGGTTGCGCAGCTACAAGGCACGGCGTTCGTCAAGTTGGGATCGCAGCGGCGGCAACGCCGATTCCGTCCCGGTGGAAGTCGGCCAGACGGCCACAATCCTGGACGTCAAGGCCGCCGGCGTGGTCACTCACGTGTGGTTCACCATAGCTTCCGACGATCAGCACCATTTGAAAAACCTGGTGCTGCGCGCATGGTGGGACGGGGAGAGTTCCCCATCGATCGAAGCGCCCATCGGAGATTTCTTCGGCCTCGGACTGGGCGAATATTTCATTTACCAGTCAGCCCTGTTGACCGTGGCGCCGGTCAAGGCGCTGAACTCGTACTTTGCGATGCCATTCGCCAGCGCCGCCAAGATCACAGTCACCAATGAAGGCAAGAAGAAGACCGACGCTCTCTATTTCGCCGTGGATTATGTCACCCTGCCCTCGCTGCCCGAGGATGTGGGCCGGTTCCATGCGCAATACCGTCAGGCCGCGCCGTGCAAAGGCTGGACCGACAAATGGGGTAACGAATATGGCGACGATATCAATGCCAAAAAGAACCTGAATGGCGAGGGGAATTACATCTTTCTCGAAGCCATCGGCCGCGGACACTTCGTCGGCGTCACCCAGGCCGTGGAGCAGAACCAGGACTTCTGGTTCGGCGAAGGCGACGACATGATCTTCATCGATGAAGACACATCGCCGACCATCAACGGCACGGGCACCGAGGACTATTTCAACGGCGCGTGGGACTTCAGCGGTCAACCCTTCGCATATTTGCATAATGGCGCCCCGTACATCGTGGATGCCGAACGGATCGGCGGCCGCTATTGCCTCTATCGCTGGCACACTGAAAGCCCCATCGCGTTTGAAAAGTCGATCAAGGTGACCATTGAACACGGCCACGCGAATCACCGCTCCGACAATTTCTATTCCGTGGCCTACTGGTACCAGACGGAGCCGCATGCGCAATTCCCAGCCCTGCCCGCGCCGGAGACTCGCGTACCGCGCATCTTCCACGTGGGGGGCGCCGGCCCGGCCGAGCCGCCGAAAGGATGAAAACAGCTTCAGGCTTCTAGCTTCGCGACTCACACATCCTTCAGGGTCTCGAGCGAAACCGGCTGGAGATAAACGCCCAGAAGCTCCCGCACCCACCATGCTCCCGTTTCGTGCTTCTGCTTCCGGTCGGTGTAGCGATACCGATAGAAAAGTGCGCGCACGAACACCGGCGGCCCGTCGGAAAACGGATTCCTGCCCATCAGTCGCAGGATCTCGCGGTCGCCGGTCAGCAGTTTCTGCACGAAGCGCAGAAACCACAGGCTGTAGCCGTAAACGCGAATACCGTCCCCGGCGACTGCAACCGAGAAGGGCAGGAACCAGATCAGCCAGTCGAGGCGCAGATGATACGGCGCGACCTGCGGAGGCCTGCGCTTTGGGTCTCCGGGCTTGGCTTTGAAGCCGTACTCATTCCATTGGGTTTGCGAAGTAATACCTCGGTCGCTGGTCCCTTCCATCACAATTTCAAATCGCTCCTTGCCCACGTTTCCAAATGCCCCGTACGTATTCACCAGGTGGAACGGGTTATAGCTGTAATTCATAACCTGGTTCTTCGACATTAGGTTCAGCGCCGGCTGGATGCTGAGCAGAACCGCACCGCCGGCCACAATGTAGAGAAGAGTCTCGAACGGCATAGCGGGAGGAGCCAGCGCGGGAGCCCCAAGCGGGATTGCGAATCCCAGGACCTGATCATCGAACGCGCAGACGCCGAGAATGACGGTGAGCCAGTTAAGCCACGAATAATTGCCGCTGATGATCAGCCAGAACTGGTGAAAAATAATCAGTCCGCCGGCAATGGACGCGATTGGCTGGGGCGCAAACAATCCAAATGGCGCAATCAACTGCACAAAGTGGCTGGCCAGTGCGGAAAATTTGTGCAGCACTTTGGGGATGCGATGGAAGTACCAGCTCAACGGATTGGGAAGAGGCTGCGTTTCATAGTGATAAAAGAGGCAGGTAAGATCGCGCCAGCAGCGGTCGTGGCGCAGCTTGATCAGACCCGCTCCCATCTCTGTTCGGAACAGCATCCACCGAAGGATGAGGATGGGCAGAACGGAAGGATGCATTCGTGTCGGGCCGAGAAATGCGGTGAAAAAGCCGGCTTCCAGCAGCATCGATTCCCATCCAAAGGCAAAGAACTTCTGCCCGACATTGACGATGGATAAATAGAAGACCCACAGCAGCAGCCACGCAGGAACGGAAAGCCACACCGGCCCGGCTTCGGTAATTCCGAACAGCGCGCACATGGAGACCAGCAGCCCCGCCCACGCCACCGCGCCGAGCATGCGGTCCGAGTATCGCCAGCAGAAGATGCTGGGAGCCGAGCGGATGCTGACGGTCCTTAGATACGCCGGGACCGGCAGCAGCCCGTGTTCGCCGAGAAGCGGCTTGAATTGGTGCAGCACGGCAATGAAGGCGACCACGTAGATAGCCGCCATGCCTCTCTGAACGAGAAGCCTGGTTAACCACACGTCTCCGAAATACACGTGCATCGAAGGAAGGCGCCGCTCCAGTTAACTCTTGGATGATGGCCCTGCGCACTGCGCCGCCTGCCGCCGCCGCGGCTAAAACCATGCCCGCCGCCGGTTCCCCGCTTGCAGGTTGGGAGCTGTTCGGTCCGGCGCGAGAATCATGGATTTCCGAGCGGCGAATCGGAGGAATCATCCAGGCCCGGGCCGCTCTTCATAACTTGAATTATTTCGTCGAAGGACTTCATTTGATATTCATGGGGCGGCGTGTCGCCCTTGAGATAACGGACGAAGTAATCCCAGCGGCGGCGGGCCATGTATGGGAACGTCGGTCCGTAACCGTGCGCAACGTTAGGGATGAGAAGCAGATCGAAGTCCTTGTTGGCCTTGATTAGCGCATTCACCAGCATGAGAGTGTTATTCGGCGGAACGTTGTCGTCCATGGTCCCGTGGGAAAGCAGCAAATGTCCTTTGAGGTTCTGAGCGAAATTCTGATTGGCCTGGGAATCGTAATTGCTGGTTCCGTTCGGCTTCTTTTCTTCCAGGCCGGACCACTTCTCCGCCCAGTCGTCTTCATAATCGCGATTGTCGTGATTGCCGCTCTCGGAGATGCCGACCTTGAAGAAGTCGGGATAGTGGAACATCGCGGCCGCCGCAGCAAATCCCCCTCCCGAATGCCCATAGATGCCCACCCGGTCGAGATCGATAAACGGGTACTGTGCGGCGAGTTGACGGATGCCGGCCACCTGGTCGGGAATGCCGTTGTCGCCCATGTTTCCGTAATACGCTTCGTGAAATGACTTCGACCGCGACTCCGTACCCATCGCATCAATGCACACCACCACAAAGCCCAACTCGGCAAGCGCCGGCAGGTCGAGGAATCCGGCGTGAAAACTCCGCTCTGGACAGGAGCTGCCCTGCGGGCCCGGATACACGAAATCGACGATCGGGTACTTGGCTGCCGGATCCAATCGCGTGGGCTTGAACATCAGGCCATACAGGTCCGTCTTCCCATCCCGCGCTTTCACCTTGATGGGAACCGGGGGCTTCCATCCCGCCTGTACCAGCGGCGAGATATCCTGCCGCCCCAGTTCCATCACTGTCTTCCCTTCCGCATCACGCACCACGGTGACCCCCGGTTGCACAGGTGTGGACCATGAGTCCACAAAATAGCGGCCATCGGGCGACAGGCGGACATCGTGGTCCGCGTCCTCGGGGGTAAGCAGGCGCAGGCCGCTGCCGTCGAAATGCACGCTGTAGAAATGCCGGAAATAAGGATCGCGGCCCGCTTCTCTTCCCATCCCCAGGAAATAGATCATTCGCGCCGTCGGGTCCACGCGGAGGACCTGGGTAACATTGCCGGGCCCGCGCGTGATCTGGTTCTTCAGTTTTCCCGTGGCAAGGTCATAAAGGTAAACGTTGCCCCAGTCGTCGCGCGCGCTGAACCACAGGATTTCGTTTGAAGCCGGCAGATAGTGCCAGTTGACTTTGCCATTGCCGCTGTCAAGGAACGTGGCGGCGGTCTCGGTCATGATGTCATGTACTTCGCCGGTAGCGGCATCCGCCACTCGCAGCCATTCCTGCTTGTGATCCCGGGATGTCGAGACGAACGCCAGATGGGATCCGTCCGCGCTCCATTCCACATCGGAAAAGTCGGTCCCGTCGCAGGCAACGTCATCGCAGATGGTCGACCGGTGCTGGTCGGGAGGCATCTTCAGGCGGATGACCTTGCGCGCGTTCACATCAAGGATGACGCGCTCGATCATGGTGACATCTTTGTCGCCCACCAGGGGATACTTCCAGACCTTGAGCTGGGGATGGCGGTTGGTTACCGGGACCAGGTACATCTCGCCGGTCCTGCGCTGATCCTGCTGAAAGGTGGCAATCTTTTTAGAATCGGGCGACCACAGCAGAATCGCGGCATCGGTGGACTTCCATCCCGCGTTATCGGTGGCGTACCCGTAGTCTTTCATCCCATCGGTGGTCAGCTGGGTCTCAGAGCCGCTGGCCAAATCGCGAACCCAGAGATTCCAGTCGCTAATGAAGGCCCCCAACTTCTTGTCGGGTGAAAGGGTCATGGGAGGACGCGTTTCATGCCCGGAGTCCAGGGGCCAGCCGGAAGCCGCGGAGATCGCTTTGCACGACTCAGGTTTGGCCGCGAGGTCGCAACGATATACCGTCTCCCCGGCGGTAAACGTGACCACATGATCTTCGTCGGATAACGAAATGTCGTTCACCAGGACATGGCGTCCATCCGTCTTGATCGCTCCCTTGCTGGCCTCCTTCAGCAGGTCTGCCACCTTGTCCTGGTCAAACATGGGCGCCCCGGCGCGCTTCACCGGATCGACGATCGCATATGTGAACCCCGTGCCATCGACCGCGCGGTATTTAATGCGGCCGTCGGGCAGCCACGTCGCATTCACCACGCCCTTCCAGGCGAGCGGACCCAAGTTGTAAAACATGAACTTCTCCGCCGCCGCGTAGTCCTGATCCGTGTACTGGCGTGGCTGCTGCGCTTGCATGGTGACGCAAATCAGGCCCAAAGCCGCGAACGATCCCGCAGGAATTCGCAAACCCGTATGGTCATACATTGTTTTTTGATCCCCTCGTGCAGCCGCGCTCTACAGGCACGACAAAACACTCTTATTCGAAAAACTGTAACCCCGGTTGGGCAATTCTATACGCGTTAACAGTCGCCGCACACGGTCCAGGCAGTCAGAAAGAGGTGCCAGGAAAAAACACTGAAGTATCCACTTGACTATTTCCTGGACCCGCGCAATACTGAAGCCACAACTTCAGTTTAAAGAACTGCAGTTGAAACCTCACACTGAAGGAGCATCGCCATGGAACAGCCCAAGGTCACGCACAGCACGTTTGTCGTCGAACGCAGCTTTGCCCAATCCCCCGAAACCGTGTTCGCCGCATTTGCCGATCCCGCCAAGGCCCGGCGCTGGTATGCCGAAGGAGAGGGACACGAACTACAGGAATTCAACTCGGATTTTCGCGTCGGCGGCACCCAGACCCTGCGCTACACGCTGGGCCCGGGTACGCCAGTGGCGGGAATGACCATCAACAACCAGGCACGTTACCAGGAAATCCAGCCCAACCGCCGGATCGTGACCGCCGCAACCATGGACCTCGGTGACAAGAGAATCATGGCCGCCCAGGTCACCATTGAACTCTTGCCCGGCGCCAGCGGGACAGATTTGATCCTCACCAACCAGGGGGCATTCTTCGAAAACGGACTGACGCCCGAGATGATCGAGGCAGGCTGGCGCGGGTTGTTGGAGAAGCTGGCGAGCGACCTGTAGCACCAGCTCACGAGGGTCCAGGAGTATGGCGAAACGCAAAATCGATATCGACCGGCTCTTTCATGCCGTGGGGGATCCCACCCGGCGCGCGATGCTGGATCGCATGAGCCAGGGGCCGCTTTCCGTATCGGCGCTGGCTGCGCCCCTGGGCATAACCCTCACGGCGGTGGCCCAACATCTGCAAATCCTGGAAGAGTGCGGGCTGGCGCACACGGAGAAGCTGGGCCGGGTGCGCACGTGCCGCATTGAATCGGCAGGATTCGATGCCCTGGAGCAGTGGATCCGCAATCACCGGACCATGTGGGAGCGGAAACTGGACCGGCTGGGGGCATTCCTCGAGGAAGACGAAGAATCTTGATGCCCCGTTCAGGCGCCGGCGACGAAGGACGGCTCTGCGTCGGGTTGCAGCTCGAGCAACGGAATACCGCTCAAAAGGAACTCGACCACATCCCCAGCGGTGTAGGTGGAGCGGCCGGGCGCGAGAAATCGGGCAACGGTATTGAGATCGTCCCCGACCGTGACCAGGGGCGGTTCCACAGTGCCGTCTTTTCGAATCTGCGCGTGGCCGATGTTAGCCAGGAGCGCATTGCACAGGCATTTGCGTCCGACGGTGTCCTCGGGCTTGCCTCCCTTGGCGGTGAAGCAGGCTTCCGGCTCGGCGGAACAGCGATAGCCGATGGCGCCGTCCGGTTTCGCATAAGCCTCGCGTAGGAAACCAAGATCGCAGATCCGCTTACGAGCCTGGTACACCGCGACATCGGAGCAAGTGGGTTCGAGCTGCGCCACCTTGAACGGAAAGCCGGTTGGCGAGGCGAGGGGGTCGGTGAAGACTTCCGCAATGCCGGCATAGGCGCGGGACAGCAATTCCCTTTTCAGGTCCGGGCGCAAACCGGATTCTTCGCTGAACGCAAACGCGGTTCCTACCTGGACGCCCGCCGCGCCCTCGGAGAGAGCCTCGCGCAGTTTTTCAGGGCTGCCGTAGCCGCCCGCCATCCAGAATGGAATTTCGAGCGCGCGCAGCTGCGCGACGTCCACTTGGTCGCGAGGTCCGTATATCGGCTCGCCGCTCGCCGTAAGTTGCAGTTTCCCGCGCGGGGGCGCATTGTGTCCTCCGGCGGTGGGACTCTCGATCACCAACCCATCCACCCTCCCGCTGGCGCGACGCAGCATCGTGGCGGCGAGGGTATTCGAAGAAACAATAGCCAAAAACCGGGGACGATGGAGACTCGGGGCAGCGCCTTCGATGTAGTCGGCGGGATCAAGCCGCATCGTCGAGGCTTCGCCCTCACCCTCGATTGCGCCGGAAACCGCGAGCCGATATTCAGCTGGCCGGCCCTCGGCATATGCGTCCAGCACGGCGGGAATATGCAGCGGAATGCCGGCGCCCATCAGGACATAGCCCACCCCGGCCAGCATGGCTCCGTAAATCGAGGCGAGATGGGGAAGCTGGACTTTCTCCAGGTAATTGATTCCAACCGGATTGCCGTGCCCCTCGCGGGCAAGAAACACTTCCACGAAGTTGGCTGCGATGCACAGCTCAACCAGCTTGCCCGGCCCTTGAAGACGATGCATGGGCGTGGCGGGGTAAGCCGTTTCCCTGGCTTTTCCGCCGGGAACGAAGTACTCCTGCCACAGGCGGCGCGCCATCTGGGGAAACGGAAAGGCATCCAGCCCGCGGCGCATGTAGCCGCCGGGATCTCCATCCGCCAGACGGCGCACGAACACCTGGTCGAGCGCTGTCCCCGACACGACGCCGAGTTGGCCCAGCCGGGAGACGGCCTGGGCAAGGCGCCAGTTCGATACGCCCACTCCCATGCCACCCTGAATGATTTTCGGAAACTGGACCATCTGGAAATTCTTTCACAGCACCGGGTGCGCGACACATCATTCGCGCATTGTTCCGAAGAGGTGTGACGCCGGACACAAAAAGCGATGGGATGGCGAAACCTGCAAGACTGGCCTAAAGCCTTTCGCGCAGGAAACTGATCACGTGGTCGGCGTGCACCACGCCCACCATGCGGCCCAACGCGTCCACCACGGGAAGCGCATGCAGATTGTACTTGTCAAACATCTCTGCGAGTTCGTTCTGATGGAGGTCGGCGGGGCAGGAAATGGTGCGCGGCTCGGCCAGGACGGACATCCGCGCCTCCGGCTGGGCCATCACCATGCGCGCCAGCGACACTGCGCCGCGGAGCACTCGCTTCTCGTCCAGCAGGTAGATCTCGATGACGCTTTCCGGGTCTCCATCGAAGTTGCGCAGCGCCTCCACAGCCTGGGCAACGGTGGCCTGGGAACTCACATGAGCGAACTCGGTCGTCATCGCGCCCGCAGCCGATCTCTCGTCGAATTCGAGGAGTTCCTCCACCTCATGTCGCTCCTCGGGCTCCATCTCCTCGAGGATGGCGTCGGACTGCTCTTCGGACAGCTCGGCCAGCAGATCGGCGGCCGCGCCGGGGTCCATCTCTTCGACGATGTCGGCGATTCTCTCCTCGTCGAGTTTCTGCAGCAGTGCCTTCTGCAGCTTGGGATCGACTTCCTCCAGAGTCTCGGCCGCCACTTCCTCGTCCAGCGAGGTGAAGACCGCTTCGCGTTCCGCCGGCGCCAGGTCTTCCAGGATCTCGGCCAGATCGGACGGGTGCATGGCGCCCAGGCGCTCGTACTCGATGCGCAGCTTGACGCGACGGGCAGGGTCCACTTCGATCACGTCGACGAACTGCCAGGGAATGCCGCGCGAAGCAAAGCGCCGCGACATGGATTCGAGTTGTGTGCGTGGCAAAAGGCCCTTGAACACCCGGCGCATGGCGCCCCGCAGGCCGACCTCGACTTCCGCCACTCGCAGCAGGTGGGCTGCGCCGTGCCCCAGCCATTCCAGGTCCACATCATTGACGCGCACTACCTTGCGACCGTGAACATCGATGATCTGGCGATCAATCAGGTCCTGCTGCAGGTAGAGGTAGTTCCCTTCATCCTTGAGCGGCTGCAGCACATCGGGCGAACGCAATTCCAGGGTGCCGGCGGGAGTTTCCATCACTTCCTGCGAGGGAACGATGAACAGCCCGGTCCTCGTCTTGAGCACCAGGCCCGCCACCTTGCCGGCGTCGGGGCCGGTGGCCACCGCTATATCTTTCAGCTTGCCGCGCAGATGGCCGGAGGAGTCGGTCACCGGCGTGCCCAGCAGCGCAGTGAGGCTGACGCGGGCGGAAGTGCGCGGTTGTTGCATGAGGAGAGTGTAATTGCCCGGGGCTTTATGGCTCCCGATATCTAAGGTGGTCCGCGTCGCCGGCGCGGTTTCCGGCGCTGCGGCTTGACACATCGAGGCCCAATCGTGAAACTTCGTGCAAGGTGGCTGAGGCGCGAGTTACGGAATTCCCATGTCTCGCGCCGGAAGAGGCGGGTTCACGTCCAGTTGAGCGAACCGAAAAAGGGCAGGCAGACAGTGGCACTGAAGTCAACGATGGACAGCGTCAACGAGGTTGAGGCCATCGCGGATAGGATTGCGGAGGAGGCCGGTCTGGACGAGGACACGCGCTTCCATGTCACCATGGCGGTGCGCGAGGCCACGGTGAACGCAGTGCTCCACGGCAACGAATACGACCCCGCCAAGCAGATCACGGCGGCCTTCGAGAACACCGGCAAGGACCTGGTTTTCATCATTACCGACCAGGGCAAAGGACTCGATCCGGAAACGCTTCCCGATCCGCTGGCGGCCGAGAACCTTCTGCGCGGCACCGGCCGCGGCATTTTTATCATCCGCTCCTTCATGGATGAGGTGCACTTTCGCCAACTGCATCCCGGAACGGAATTGACGCTGGTGAAGCACCTGCCGGCGACACCGACAAACTAGGCACGTTCCACGGGCAAATTGCAGATTCCTTTGCCTTGCTGCCCCCCAGAGGTGCTATAACCATATCGACTCGAAAAAGGAGGAATTTCCGTGGCACTTACTATTGCTTCCCGTGAAGTGGACGGCGTCACCGTCCTGGACCTCAGCGGGCGGATTACCCTGGGCGAGGGCAGTGTGCAGTTGCGCGAGGCCGTTCGCGACCTGATCAGTAAGGGCTCCAAGACGATCCTGCTGAACATGGGCGACGTGAACTACATCGACAGCTCGGGACTGGGCGAACTGGTGAGCGCTTATACGACCGCGAAGAATCAGGGTGCGCAAGTAAAGCTGCTGAACCTCACGAAGAAGGTAAAAGACGTATTGCAGCTCACCAAGCTGTATACCGTCTTTGATATCTACGACGATGAGGCAAGTGCCATCTCATCCTTCAAGTAGTCCGCGAAAACTTGCGATCGAATAAAAAGGCCATCCCGGCGGGGATGGTCTTTTTGCTGGGGCCGCACTTTGCCATGATGTCAAACGTGAGGGGGAATCTATGCGCCAATCTGTTTTTTGGGGTTCAGACCTCGTGCCTTGCGGTAGTTCCGATCCATTCCGATACTCACCTACGAGTCCTGCACATCCGAAACGGTGAACGTGCCCACTATTCCGGTAAACCGGCCTGACGCATTGCGCGTAGGGGTTCCCTGCACATCCACCCAGACGGAACTTCCGTCCATTCGGCGCAATTTGAAGTGGAATGGCGCCGAACTGCCCGCTTGCTTCGACGAAAAGAGACGTTGCGCCGAGGCCAGATCTTCAGGAAAGACGAATTGGAACGAATCGGTTCCGATCAAAGCGGCTGCCGTAGTCCCCAGGATCTCAGCCATGGCCTCGTTTGCAAAAACGGTTTTGCCTTCGCTATCAATGATCCAGATCCCATCCGGCTGGTTGGTTTTGAAGTCGGAGCCCATTGGCTTTGATCATATCCCTTGAAATCCGGCCACCGAGCTTTCGCGTCCTTGAATTGCCTGATGAGCCGAGGGCCTTTTGAAAAAGCTTGCCAATCAGGATGGGGTACAAAGAAGTGTCGAGCGGCCTGGCCGGTTTTCCTTTGCGGAGCGTCGACGGACCTATAGAGTAGAAGAAAGTCAGACACCGGAGAAGACTGCCTGATGGGGTATCTCGATGCATTGGAAGCCGGCTCGCAGCTCGACTCGTACCGCGTCGAGGCGCCCGTGGCGCGCAGCGGAATGGCTTCGATCTATCGCGCCGTCGACACTCGCGACAACCGCGTTGTTGCGCTGAAGATTCCGCACCCCGACCTCGAAGCCGACCCCATCCTCTTCGACCGCTTCAAGCGTGAAGCCGGCATCGGGGAAAAGCTCTGCCATCCGCGCGTCATGCGCGTCTACGGCAACGAGGATCGCTCCCGGGTCTACATGGTGATGGAGTGGTGCGAGGGCCGGCTGCTCAGGCAGATCCTGGACGAAGGCCGCATTTCGCCCGATCGCGCCATCCTCATTACCATCGCGGTACTCGAGGCGCTGCAGTACATCCACGACAACGGCGTTGTGCATCGCGACATGAAACCCGAGAACGTGATGGTGGACGAGCACGACAACGTCAAGCTGATCGATTTCGGTATCGCCGGTGACGCCGGCGCCCGCAGGCTGACCTACGCCAACATCACCGCCACCCTGGGAACTCCTAACTACATTTCGCCCGAACAGGTGAAAGGTAAGCGCGGGGACGGCCGCTCCGACGTCTACGCGGTAGGCGTGATGCTGTACGAAATGCTCACCGGCAAGATGCCCTTTACGGGAAACAATCCCATGCAGGTGATGAACGATCGCCTGCTGAACCATCCCATCCCGCCGACCGTGCTGAACCCTTCCATCTCACCGCAGTTGCAGGAAGTGATTTATCGTGCCCTGGAGCGCGACCCCAAGAACCGCTATGCCAAGGCCAGCGAATTTGCCCACGATCTGGCCCACCTGGATGAGGTAGGCGTGGAAGAACGCGCGGAACTGCACCTCTGGCATAAGCGCAAGTCGCCGTTGCTGCGCAAGATTCTTTACTATTCCGCGCTGGCCCTGATACCGGTGGTCATTTTGCTGGTGATGGTAGTACTCGCCAGGAAACACTAGCCGTACTCGACCGCGGACCAGGTTGTCTCGGCATCTGAGACGAAAACACCCCGCACAATCGATTTTCCTCACGTGATCTTTATGTCCGGAACCCTAGACTAAGTAGTGACCACACAACCCCGACTTGCGTCCTAAAGGAGATCAATGTCCACTGAGTACCGCAACTTTCTGGCTCTATCGTACGGCGAGCTGGAAGAGCTGAACCTGCAAGCCAAGGCCGACCGCTTGAACCGCGTCGCGCCCGATGAGATCCGTGACAAGCGTCTGAAATATCTCACGGATGAAAAGCGGATCAAGGCAGTCACGGTGCTGTTCTCCGACCTGGAAGGTCGGCTGCACCTGCTGGATTACGATAAGAAATTCCTGCTGGGTGCCTACGAGAATCTGACCTTCGACGGCTCGTCAATTCGTGGGTTCACGGCGCAAAAAGAAAGCGACCTGCGCCTGCACATCGACTGGAGCGCCTTTTACTGGGTGCCCGCCGACGTATTCGGCAACGGCAAGGTTCTGGTGTTCGGCACCGTCATCGACAAGGACGGGACACTCTATTCGGGCGACATCCGCGGCGTGCTCAAGGGATATGCCGACAAGCTCTACAAGGAGCAGGGCTACACCCTCAACGCCGCCAATGAAATCGAAGGCTTCCTGTTTGCGGGGCGCGACGCCGAGCGGCGCTTCCACGAGACCGGCAAGTTCGAGTTCATCAATACCGGCGGTTACTACCACGTCCTGCCGCTCGATCCGCTCCGCCAGTTCATAGACACTTCGGCCGAAGTGCAGCGCGCCATGGGATTCCAGAATGAGAAAGACCATCCCGAGGTTGCGCCCAGCCAGTTCGAGATCAACTACGGCTACGGCGAAGTGGTGGCGGCGGCCGACCAGATCCAGCTCTACAAGCTGCTGACCCGGCAGATCGCCAACAACATGGGATACACCGCCAGCTTCCTGCCCAAGCCCGTGGTGGGCGTCAATGGCAGCGGCATGCACACCAACGTGTCGGTCTCGAAAGAAAAAACCAACCTCATGTGGGATGAAAAGGGCCAGGAGCAGCTCTCCGAGTTCGGCTGGTGCTTTATCGATCGCATCCTGACGCACGCGCTCGATATCTGCCTGATCATGAACCCCAGCGTAAATTCCTACCGCCGCCTCGATCCCCACTTCGAAGCTCCCAACCAGATCAAGGCCTCAGCCACGGACCGCGGCTCGATGGTCCGGGTGCCCATCGGCAATACCCGCTCCATGCGCGTGGAAGTGCGCTCCGTAGCTCCGGACGCGAACCCGTACATGACCCTCTACTCCATCTTCAAGACGGGTATCGACGGAACCACGGCGAAAATCGAAAACCTCCGCCAGGCCCATCGCTACCTGCCCGACCATATCCAGCTGGCCATTGAAGGTTTCAAGGGATCCAGCTGGATTGCCGAAATCCTGGGTGCCGACGTGCAGGGTCGGTATGCCGACCTGAAACAGGCGGCGGCCGATCGTTCACCGCGCGAGTTGGGAACGTTTGTGAAGGCTTCGGAAGTGCAGTACCATCACGAGGTCTACAACCAGTTCCTGTGGAATCATTTCTAGACTCCACGCGTACACATAACTTTGCACTGGGGAGGGAGAGGCGCGGCCTGCAAAGGGCGCGCCTTTTGCTTTGCGGGATTACCAGCTTGAGACGCGCGATTTTCATTGACCAAGCCTGAGAAATTAAACTGCGGAGTAGTCCCGAAAGGTGGCATCTCCGGATGAAGGCGCTGGTGAAGAGTAAAGCGGAACGCGGATTGTGGCTGGAGGATATTCCCGAGCCCACGATCGGCATCAACGATGTTCTGATTCGCGTG
Source organism: Occallatibacter sp. (assembly GCA_036502905.1). Lineage (GTDB taxonomy): Bacteria > Acidobacteriota > Terriglobia > Terriglobales > Acidobacteriaceae > Telmatobacter. The sequence goes on from DASXXV010000246.1 coordinate 18,603, forward strand.
CGCTACACGGGAATCTGCGGAACCGACGTCCACATCTACCAATGGGACGACTGGGCACAGTCCACCATCAAGGTGCCCATGGCCATCGGACACGAGTTCGTAGGCGAGATCGTCGCGGTTGGTTCCAACGTCAACGACTTCTTCCCCAGCGACATCGTCAGCGGCGAGGGCCACGTGGTATGCGGACGCTGCCGCAATTGCCTTGCCGGGCGGCGCCACCTGTGCGCCCACACGGAGGGCGTGGGGGTGAACCGGCCGGGCGCCTTCGCAGAGTTTATCGCCCTGCCGATGACCAACATCTGGCGGCATCATCCCAATATCAACCAGGAGATCGCAGCCATCTTCGATCCGTTCGGCAACGCGGTGCACACCGCGCTCTCGTTCCCGGTGCTGGGGGAAGATGTGCTGATCACCGGCGCCGGACCCATCGGCGTGATGGCCATCCCGGTGGTAAAGCATGCGGGCGCGCGCCACGTGGTCGCCACCGATCTCAATCCCCACCGGCTGGAAATGGCGCGCCGCATGGGCGCTACCCTCGCCGTAAACACCAACGAGACGCCTTTGAGCGAAGTTCAGAAGCAGCTCGGCATGACGGAAGGCTTCGACGTGGGCTTGGAAATGTCCGGCGCTCCCAACGCGCTCCAGGAGATGATCGCCAACATGAGCCACGGCGGCAAGATCGCCATTCTCGGCATTCCCGGCAAGAAGTCGGACATGGATTGGCGTCCGGTGATTTTCAACATGATCACCATCAAGGGCATCTACGGCCGGGAAATGTATGAGACCTGGTACAAGATGTCGGTGATGCTGGAGTCGGGCGTGGATATCTCCCCGGTCATCACCCACCACTTCTCATACCAGGATTACGAGCAGGGATTCCAGGCTATGATCTCCGGCCAGGCCGGAAAAGTCGTGCTGGACTGGACCAGCCTGAAGTAAGGCCGGGGCAATGTTCGAGCTCGGACAGCAGCCATGGGGGCGGATCGCTTCGTACCTGATAGAACGCAGTTCGCAGCGATTCGCTCCAGGCTTACGTATGGGTTGACGCACTCATTACGCCGGCTCCTGCTTCTGCTCGCCGGGTCCACCGAATTCGCCCCGCCGCGTCCGCGTCCACTCCCGGAACTTTTCATGCTCTTCCGGCGTCATGCACTCCCAGCGGGCGCCGGAACGCCTCCGCTGCCGGTTGTGGTTGGAGCCGCCGCCCAGCCCACCCACCAGGATCCGGGCCAGGATAAGCAGCCCGATCGCCTGCCAGAACGTGATCAGCCTCAGCCCGAACAGCGCGGGCATGAGCCAGTTCCAAAGGTGCATCACGATCTCTCCGAACAGCCAGCCGAACAGCACCATCGCCGGCGGCGCCACCAGGAAAATCCACCATTTCTTGCGCATAGTTCTCCTCATTTCCTCAACCGAACTTCGGGTGCCCCAGGGCTCGATACCGGGGTCCCCAGGGACAGGTCCTCGTCGCTGGGGTGGTTTGAGACCTGGGAACGCACCATAAACGCATCATGAATGTCTTGCAGTCGCTCGCGCAGGTGCAGCACCGCATAGCGCTTGCGCGCCAGCAGCGTGTTGACGTTCACGCCGGTTTCCGCGGAAACATCCTTGAAACTGCGGCCTTCCATCTCGTGCGCGACAAAGATCTCTCTTTGCTCCGGAGGCAATTCGGCCAGCGCAGCTCCCAACTCTTCGAGCAGCACGCCGCGAATATAGAGCGCCTCCGGACCTGCTTCCGGTGACGGCAGCAATTCTTCAATCTCGAGCAACTCGCCTTCTTCGTTTTCGACCGCCGTATCGCTGAACGACTCCGGCTTCTTCTTGCGGAAGAAGTCGGTGATGCGGTTGCGCGCCACGCGGAACAGCCAGCCGGTGACGTAGTCGATGGGCTTCAGCAGACGCCCGGCCTGCACAAGCTCGAAGAAAACGTCCTGCAGCAGGTCTTCGGCGTCTGCCGGATTGGGCACGCGGCGGCGAATGAACCTGCGCAGCCGCGACTGCTCTTCCGCAATGACTTTTGAGATTTGCCGGTCTTGCTCGACCCTCGCGGTCATGGCGGACACCTGATTGGCTAGACGATTGAGGAGTGAAAATATTGTATTTATGTTTTTGGCAGGAAGGAATTGCGGTTCCCGGGAAAGGACACTGCGGCGCAAAGTCAGCTCCCGTCGCTGCCATCCCAGTAGTGTTAACAGCCCTAGATGTCCGTCTTTCTCTTGCCGAGGTGGTAGCTTAACGCAGCGCAATACCCCATCGAGTCAAATCCAGGGTTGCTGGGCACCAGAAACGCATTGGAAAAGTGGAAGTAGAGCGCCCCGCCACGGAGATCCCAACGATCGCTCAGCCGGTATTGCAGACCAACGCTGAACTGGAGAGTGAAACTTGCGTAGCCGGCCTTCGGCGATAGCACCTTCTTCGTAAACCCGATCATTCCACCTTTTGAAAACGCGTACGGCTTGATACGCTTATCGTCTCTCCACAGCATGCGCAGGCCGATCGGCGCAATCGCCAGGCCCGCAACATGCTCCCTGTTCGTGGTGAGCGGGGCGCCCCAGATGTTGGATTCGCTTGGCTCATCCAGGATCGTAACCGGCAGAACCTCGGCAACGTAATCCATGCGTGCGCCCAGCCATTGACCCCAGCTGTTGCGGTCATATTCCAGGCCGCCGGCGTGGAACCCTGCGCTCACAGTTGAGCTGGTAAAGAGATGATAGTGGCCGATGCTCCCCAGAGCTTCGAACACCAATTCGCTCTTCACCGGCTCCCGTTCGCCGCGACTGGGCCCGGACGCCTCAATGGAGCGCGGCTTCGGCCGCGGAGTCCAGACCAGCCCGGTGGAGACGCGGGCGAAGTTCTTTGGATAACCCGGCAACTGGTACGGATACTTATAGGAGGCGCTTTCGTACAACGCAAAATTCGTGTGTTGCCAGCCGCCTTCCACACGCACCGCCAGGTGCTTGGTCACCGGAGTATCAACGCCTCCGCCCAGCAGTGTGGCAAAAGAAGCCGAACTTCCGGGAGATCCATTGGGGCCCCAGTTTCCATTCAGGGCGCTATTGCCGAACAGTGCTTCGGCAAACACCCTTTCGTTGCGGAGCTGGTATTCGTATTCCCATCCGGCGAGGATGAAGTACGGGTGTTGCGGCGCGCCCAGATTATTGCCCGTGTAAGCGGAGTAATCGAGCTTGAAACGCAGATTCCGCCAGGCGGGGGTTTCCATCGAAGCTTGCCAGCCAAGCAGCCCCTGCCGCGCGCCCGGAACGCCGTTGATCGAATTCGAAAAGTAAGAAATGCCGCCTGCGAGCCGATACGAAGACGAGTCGCTGGATTGCGCCGACGAGATCAGCGCCGTGAACAAAAAAATCAAAAACGTGATCCACCGGCCGCGCACTGGCCGCCCACTGTTAAAGCCACCTGATCTTGAGTTCAAAGGACACCTTGAAGTCTTCGCTATCGATGCATCCGTTTTGGGGATTGAGGAATAAACCGCAAACTAGGTACAAATAATAGAGTCTATCCACAATGAGCGCATATCAGACATAGATCCTTAGTTTATTTCCAGAGAAAGCGTGTTAGGGGCGAAGAACCCCCCATGCGGAAGTCTCGAACGGCATCCGGAGATTCTTCAGCTACGCCGGTCGCGCTTTCGCGCAACCGGCTCCTCTCAAGATAACAGCGTTGGCGATGTCTGGATTCTCACCACGCGCCCGAATCCGCGAACAGAAACTCCCACGACGTGTCGAGATACATCCAGCGCTGGCCGCTGAACCAGCTTGTGGGCAGGCTCGGGACGTGCAGCAGCGTATGTCCGCCCATGCACATCATCTCCGTGCCGTTCCAACCGAGGAATGTGCGCGAGGCCAGGCCCACCCGCGCGGGATGCGTCACCCGGCGCAGGCACACCGGGCAGCGCTGCCGCTGATCGGCCAGAGCCCAGCGGAACCCAAACAGGCATATGGTGAAGGCCCAGACAAGCTGCGCAAACTCCGCCACCGGCGAATAGTTGGAGGAGTTCCACCAGGCGAGGTCCACGGAAGCAAAGTAGGCGATGGCAGCCACCAGCAGGAATTTGGCCAGCAGAAATGCCCAGCGCAACAGGGTTCTTTTCAGCGAGGGGCGATGGGAGCTGTAGTTCGATTCGCCCATGGTCACCGACGTGACCGCCGGCAACGCCAGCAGTGCCAGCACCAGCGCAAAGCCAAATATGTTCCACGGCCCCCTAAGCCGCCCCGCGAAGGACACGCCATAATATTCGCTGTCCTCGTCCTCGGATGCGCGTACAGAAATCCAAATACATTGGCCCTGCATGGCGGCCTGTCCGCGCGGCGAGAGGTGCGCCACCAGGTATCCCCGCGCCCGCGGGGAGCTCTTGACCAGTTGTGCGTCCGGCTCAAGCAGCCAGGCATCGGGCTCACCCGGCAGACGCCACATCCCATAGGGCATCACACCGGCAATTCTGGCACTGCGGTCCCCAACACGGATGACGCGGCCGGCCACATCAGGATCGTAGGCAAAATCGCGGCGCCACGAGTCATGGCTGATGATCACCGCAGACAGTCCTCCCTCTCGGTCGCTTGGAAAGGGAACAAATGGAAGCGCCAATCCAAGCAGGGAAAACAGGTTGCTGCTGGCATGGGTTACGCGCCACTGGCCCGCTCGCCGCGCCGACCAGGCCGCCGTCTCGCCCACGGTACGATAAAACGCAAATTCATCGAAGTAGCGTTGCCGGGTACTCTTCCAGTCGCGAAATAATGCCGGCGAAATGGTCGGTGCGAATTGATCGGTGGAGGCAAAGGTCTGAATGAGAATCACGCCGGGATTGACCTGAAACCGCGCCGGATCGTTCTCGGCCTGCACTCCGGGCAGAAGGCGCGCGAGGACGACACACACGGCCAGGAGGGTGCCCAAGCGCAGAATGCACTGCCCTGCTGCGCCGCTGAGACGTGGCGCAGCTTTTGCGGCCGGCCGGCTTTGTCGCCTAAGACACAAGGCGTCCTGGAGAGAACCAAGGCAAAAGGAGGTGACTTCGCATTGCGCCTGCCAGGAGAACGCGCCGCACCCGCACAGCGCATGCCGCACGTGCCACAGTTCGGCTTTCCACTCACAGCGCCATTCGCAACGCCGATCGGCAGGAACCAGGTACGATGCCGCGCATACCATGCCGTTCTGCAAGGCGCGACAGGCTCGATCCTCTGAAGGCTTCATAGCGACTTGGCCTCCTCGGTGGAAATCAGGCGTTCGAGCAGAGGGTAGCGTTTGCGCGAGGCTTCAAGCGTAGCCTTGCCGTCGGCCGTGAGCCGGTAATATTTGCGCGGAGGGCGCTGTTCCGCGTCGGCGATCGATTGCTTTTCCCACTGCGAGCGGATCAGGTCGTCGCGTTCCAGGCGGCGCATGGCGGGATACACCGTGCCGCTGGGCAGGCCCGTCATTTCCATGATGCTGAAGCCGTACACGTATCCCGCACTGATGGCCTGGAGGATCATGGCGGCGGTGTGCGAGAGCTTGGCTTCGGCGGCCATGGACGAAATTGTACCTATGTAGCAATCTACTTGACAAGATATTTTTGCGGTGTATGCTGATCACTACATAGGGGTCCCGACGGTCCTGTCACGTGCGACCCGCGGGCGCCGTAGGATCTGCGGCTGCTCCTTCTTCGCGTGCGCCTTTGGCGACCCGGGAACGGAAGAGACAATGCTCGAGGTTCAACACCTGTTTCGCAGTTATCGCGGCATTCCGGCGGTCGAGGACGTCAGCTTCCGCATCGCGCCGGGCGAGATCGTCGGCTTCCTTGGACCGAACGGGGCGGGCAAATCCACCACCGTGAAAATCATCACCGGCATGCTTCGGGCCAATGAAGGCAAAGTGCTCTTTGAGGGGCGCGACATCCGGGAAGATATGGTGGCTTTCCGAAGCGTCCTTGGATACGTGCCCGAGGAAGCCTATCTCTACACCTACCTGTCCGGCCTTGAGTACCTGCAACTGGTGGGACGGCTGCGCGGTCTGAAAGAGCGGCTGATCGAGGAGAAGGCCACGCGGCTGCTGGAACTCCTGCACCTGCAATCCTGGCAGCATTCTCCCATTTCGTCCTATTCAAAGGGCATGCGGCAGCGCGTTCTGATTGCGGCGGCGCTGATGCACGATCCCCGGCTGCTGATCTTCGATGAGCCGCTCTCGGGGCTGGATGTGGTCTCGGGGCGCCTGTTCAAGGACCTGATGTCATTGCTGGCCGCACAAGGGAAGGCGGTGCTGTACATCTCGCACGTGCTGGAAACCGTGGAGCAGGTGTGCAATCGTGTCATCGTGATTGCGCGGGGAAGAATCCAGGCCGACGCGCCGCCCTCGGAACTGGTCACGCTGATGAAGCTTCCCAATCTCGAGAGCGTGTTCGCGCAACTGGTGCAGCAGCAGGACACGCGGGCGGCCGCGCAAGAGATCCTCGAGGTCATGCAGATCGCCCATGTCTGAAGCATTCCAGAGACTGCTCACCATGTCCGGGCCGGACGCGCTCTCGCTCAACGAGCAGGCGGCGCTGGGTCCGGTGCATGCACCCGAGCGCAGCCAATTCGCCCACCTGGTACGCCTTTTCCTGGAGCGCTTCTTCAATCACGAGACCGCCTCGCCGGATGGCGACGCCAAGGGCCGGCTTGTGCTTATCGCCGTCGCCGCGGGATTGCCGCCGCTCATCGTCGCCATGTACCTGTGGCCTGTCTATCACCCGTTCATCGGATGGCCGCCGGGCCAACACCCCGCCGCACCGCCGTCCTACTGGACGCAGGTCAACCATCACTTCTTCTTCGTGATGTACTCGTTTGTCGCCATGGGCCTGGTAACCGTATTCGAGTGGGACCTGTTCTTTCCCGATCTTCTGGATGTTTTTGTCTTAGGATCGCTGCCGGTATCCGGGCGTCGCGTGTTTATAGCCAGGCTAGGCGCTATCGCTGTCTTCATTTTGGGATTCCTGTTCGATGCCAACGTCCTCGCTCCCGTGGTGCTGCCCATGGCCACCGACCCTCCCAACCTGTTGCGCTTTGTGGCGGGAGACGTGGTGGCCGTGGCAGCCGGCGGGCTGTTCGCGGCGGCCTTCGTCCTGGCGTTGCAGGCCGTGTTGCTGGCGTTGTTGGGAGAGCGGCTCTTCCGACGCATTTCGCTCAGCATCCAGGGTCTCTCCGTGACCGTGCTGGTCGTTCTGATGCTGTTGTTTCCGGTACTGTCGGGCGTGACTCCGGGATTGCTGCAATCGGGAAATCGGATGGTGCAATGGTTTCCGCCGTTCTGGTTCCTGGGCATGGATCAGCGCATCCTGGAAGGGCCGGCGGCATTGCCCGTGTTTGCCGAACTGGCGCGGACCGGCGCCGCAGCGACGCTGATTACGATGCTGGTTGCGCTCATGTCATATCCGATCGCTTACATGCGGCGCGCGCGCGCCCTCGTGGAAGGAGCCTCCGCGCGTTCCATGCGCAACCCCATCGCCGGGCCGTTGTATGGGATCTTGCATGCAACGCTCGTGCGTCCGACGGTGCGGCGCGCAGTGTTTCACTTCATCGGGCAAACCTTGTTTCGGGTGCCGCGCTATCGCATCTATCTCGTGCTGTATGGGGGAGTGGGGTTGTCGGTGGTGGCCGCGTCGGTACTGCGGTTCTCGATCGTGGGAGCGCATCTGCAGGTAAGCTTCTCCGCGGACGGCATCCGCGTTGCCATCGGCATCGTGGCCTTCTGGGTGATTGCGGGCATGCGCGCCGCCTTCGTCTCCTCGGGAAACCGCCAGGGCAGCTGGGCGATGGGCATCGTGCATGGCCAGCCGCCCCACTTCGAAGCCGCCATCGAGCGGCTGCTGGCGGCAAAAGTCTGGGTAGCCCTATGCGCGGCCACGGTGACGCTGCTGTCCTTCGGACTTCTTCGCCTGCTGGCTCCACCGGAACTGCTCGGCTGGCGCACAACCTGCTCCCAGTTGCTGGTCGCCATGGCGATGTGCCTTCTGCTGACCGACGCTTTTTTTCTCAATGTAACCGCAGTTCCCTTCACCGGGGCCGCCCGGGAGCAGTCAAACCTGGCCTTCACCGTCCTGAAGTATTTCTCTACTTTTCCGTTTATAGCGCCATTGTCGATTGGAGCGCAGTTCTGGATCGAACGCAGCGGCAGAAACTTCGGCATTGCTGCGGCGGTCATCGTGGTCGTGCATGTCTGGCTGCGCAAGCGTCACCGGGACGCGGTGCGGCTGCACTCCGAACAGATCGAATTGGAAGACGATGAAGAGGAGTTTCCGATGCGGCTGGGGCTGCGCTACTGAGACGCAGGGATCAATTTGCCGCGTGCCACCGGCCTCCCTGTGTCGGAGAGCGGGGATCGATTGCCGCCTACCGCCCCGCACGCAGTCGATCCGCCAGGAAGTCGGGCAGTCCCGCCCTCCGAATACTCTCCTGCGTTCTCGACACCTCGTAGGGAGCGCGGTGCCATGTGAACACCCCGCGATCTTCGTCGTAAATGGCGAAGGCTGCACGCCAGTCGCCGTCGCGCGGCTGACCGGCGGAACCGGGATTCAACAGGTAGCGGAACCCGCGGCGTATGGGCAACTCGTATTCGTCTTGTTCGTTGTCCGTGCTGTAAAGCGGCTCCAGCGCGTACACGTCTTCCCCATCGGTGGCGAAGCCCACCTGCTGATGGGTATGTCCAAAAAACGTAATCCGCGCAGTGCCGGCCTGAAAGGCGACGAGCGCATCATCGGTCGACATGAGGTATTCATCTTCATCGATCGGCGAGCCGTGCACGCACATCACGTCGGAACCATTGAACGAAAGCGGGCCCGGAGGCAAACGCAGCAGCCACCCCGAATGTTCCTGCGTAAGGGCACCGCGGGTCCACTGCACAGCGCGATCGGCCATGGGACTGAAATCGTCATTCTCGGAAAGGCTGGTGCAGGCGCGGTCGTGATTGCCGCGGATGCTCACCGCTTTGGCGTGCTGCAGCTTTTCAATCACCTCGTTGGGGTTGGCGGCATAGCCCACCGTATCGCCGAGGTTCCAGAGCACGTCATGTTCGGGCGCCGCGGCCAGCACTGCCTCCAGGGCTTGGAGATTGGAATGAATATCGGAAATGATCAGAACGCGCATTGGAGCGGGACAAAGGCCCAACCATGAGTCTCGCACGCGGAAGCAGGCAATCCAATGCGCATCATCAAGTTGTCGCTGATTCTGAAAGCTTACGCAGAAACGATCACCGGCGACCCGCCATCGGTCTCGTCTTTCACAATTCTGGCGGCACTATTTCATCACCGGCAGTCTCCCGCTCAACCAGTGAGATTCGATCTCCTCCAGGCCCTTGTTCTTTGTCTCCGGCACCCAGAACCATGTGAACAGCCCCTGGCATAAACACATCAAAGCCAGAAAGCCGAACGTGAACGACTTGCCGATCACGTGAAATGCATAAGGAAACAGGAGCACCACCAGGGCGTTCGCCACCCACTGGATCAGCACCGGGAAAGTCATGGCTGCGCCGCGCACATCATTGGGAAAAATCTCCGGAACCAGCGTCCAGAATACCGGCCCAATGCAGGCGCAGAAGAATGCAAGGTATCCGAGAATCAGGGCGAGAACCAGGGCGCCCTGAAAGCGGCCAGCCATGACCGCGACAACCAGCAGGGCCAGGCAGATCGCCATTCCCATGGAACCGCCGACGTAAAGCGGCTTGCGCCCGAAGCGGTCGATCATCCACAGAGAAGCGATGGTGAACAGGAGCTCGGTGATGCCGACCAGAAATGTGGAAGCCAGCGCGGCGTCGATCTTCCAACCCGCGGACTGAAAAATGGCCGGCGCATAGTCGATGATGGTGTTGATCCCCGATACATGAATCAGCACGGCAAGGAACGCGCTTACGACGAGAGCGCGGCGCACGCCGGGCCGCATCCGTCCTTTCCAGTTCTTTTCGCCGCTGTGCGCGGTAGCAATAATCTGGTCAAGTTGAGTGCGCGCCGTGGCGGTTCCGGCGATGCGCTCCAGCACCCGGAAAGCATCTTCTCGTTTGCCCGCCAAGGCCAGGAAACGCGGAGATTCCGGCGCCAGCAGAACAAACACAAGAAAAATCGCCGAGGGCACAACGCCGGTTAAAAACATCCATCTCCAGTTGCCGGGGCCGGTATTGCGCAAGAGGTAGTTGATGCCGTAAGAGACGATGATTCCCAGCACGATCGACATCTGGTACATGGCGCCCAGACGCCCGCGAATGGACGGTGGCGAAACCTCGGAAATATACATTGGCGACAGGAGCGACACCGCGCCCACCGCCAGTCCGCCGAGGAAACGCGCAATTACAAACGTGGTAAACGCGCCGGCCGCGGCCGTGCCCATCGAGGTCAGGGCAAACAGCACGGCGACCCAAATCAGCATTGGCCTCCGGCCATACCGATCCGTCAGTCTCCCCGCGATAAATGAACCCAGCACGCAACCGAACAGGAGAGAGCTGAAAGCCCATCCCAGGCCGAGATCTCCCAGCGCAAATGCTCGCAGGAGGAAGGGACCGGCGCCGGTAATGATGGCGATGTCGAATCCGAACAGCAGCCCGCCGAGCGCGGCGGTGCAGGCGAGAAAGGCGATGTAGCGATAATTGATGAAACCCGGCAATGAGTGAGACTCCGCGCAACCCCAAAACAATTCGCGGAAGCGCAGAACCCACGGCTCCTCACGCGATCGGTCGATTCTAGTTCCGATCGATTCTAGTTCCGATCGGCATCTACAGTACACGGAGAGAAGGGTGATTGGCGAGAGCGGCGCCAATCAGATGGATGAAAAGCCCGGCAAGTCAAGGCTCGAGGCGTCCACTTTGGCGGACAAGTAACCGGACCGCCTGCAAAGGTGGCAACTCAGCGCCTACGGTATTCGCGAATCTC
>DASXXV010000247.1:0-11945 GCA_036502905.1 Occallatibacter sp.
CTTTTACTTCCTGTGCAAGGCCGTGTTCGCTGCTGGCTTCGACGCCCCCGCCTGAGTTGATAAACGACAGCGGAGAAGATCGCCCTTCGTGGCGCGGCTTTTTTCAACACTGCACGCGGGACTTCAATTGGGAAATAGGAAACAGCTTATCGCAGAGCAGGGTATTGTCAAGCAGGAATCTGCGTGGGGAACGTGCGGGTCGAAATCAGGGCCGCGCGAACTTGTAATATAGGAAACACGCTGTCCCATATCTTTTCTCACGCCGGCAGTGGTGGAAACCAGCCTATGATCGCTCATCTCCGCGGCAAGCTTATTTATAAACAGCCGGGGGAGGCCATCATTGAAGCCGGCGGCGTGGGGTACGACGTCACCATCTCCGTGCCGACATTTACGGCATTGCCGGTGGCGGGCGCCGAGACGTCATTGCACATTTACACCCAGGTCAGCGAAGATCAAATCGCGCTGTTCGGGTTTCAGGAACGCGAAGAGAAGCGGCTGTTCGAGAGGCTGATCACGGTGAGCGGCGTGGGGCCGAAGCTGGCGATCAAGATGCTGAGCGGGCTGTCGCCGGAGCGCACCGTGCAGGCCATTCGCGGGCAGGATCATGCGCAACTGACGCGCATTCCCGGGGTGGGCAAGAAGCTGGCGGAGCGCCTGGTAGTGGAGCTGAAAGACAAGCTGGATGACTTCGCGGTGGCTCCGGCGCCCACGGCCGTTCAGGGCCCGGCCGTAGACGATGTTCTTTCCGCCCTTGTGAATCTCGGGTATCAGCGACCAGCGGCCGAGAAGGCCATCGAGAACGCCATCGCCAAAGACAAGGCGCTCGCGGGAGATTTCGACGGGTTGTTCCGGGGAGCGCTGAAGGTGATCCGGTGAGTCGGGTGCATTGATGAACCCTCTCGCCTGATCCAGTAAACTGGCCTTCGTATGCCCCGCACCGCAAAGCCCGCGCCTGCCCCTGTACAGCCGTATTTCCGCCCCGAAGCGCTGACATTCCTCCGCAATCTGGCGCGCCACAACGATCGCGCGTGGTTCCAGCCGCGCAAGGAGACCTTCGAAGCGGAGCTGCGGCAGCCGATGCTGGCCATCGTGCGCAAAATCACCGATGCGATGACGGACTTCGCGCCCCACCACGTACGGCCGGCGGAGAAGAGCCTGTTCCGGATCTATCGCGATACGCGTTTCTCCAACGACAAGCGGCCCTATAAAACTCACGTGGCGGCGTGGTGGTCGCACCAGGGCTTTGGGAAGACTTCCGGAGCGGGTTACTACTTTCACGTCAGCCCTAAGGAATTGATTGTCGCCGCCGGGGCCTACATGCCGGAGAAAGAACAGCTCGCCGCGATCCGCCACTGGCTGCTGGATCACCACGAGGAGTTCAGGAAACTGCTGAAGAAGCCGGCGGTGCGAAAGACGTTTACGGAATTCGAAGGCAATGCGCTCACCCGTCCGCCCAAGGGCTTTCCGTGCGATCACCCCGGACTGGATCTGATCCAGTGCCGGCAATGGGGGTTGAGCGCGACGCTGCCCGCCGAGGCGGCCCTCAAGCCGGACATCGCCGCCGTGATCCTCCGCCATTTCAAGCTGGCCGCCCCCATCGTGGACGCGCTCAATACGCCCGTTGCGGAGGCGCTCGCGCCCAAAAAGAAGGTGCTGTTCGGGCTGCATTGATATCGGCCGCGGAGCCCCGGAATGGCCGCAAAAACAGACTTAGATCCTATAAAAGCCCACAAAAATAGGCAAAAACGGCTAAAAACCTAAAAAAACAGCACAAATCCTGTGGAAATCAGCCTTTTTTCATTGACTTTACGCCCTCGGAAGTCGCATTGTTAGCAACGACAGGGTTCTCGAAACCCGCATGAATACAGGGTTTTGTGCAGATGTTGCTGGAGGCCGCCCTGGCGAGGAAGATCTTCACCCCACGGACAAAGACCTTCGCGGGGATCCCGGATCCACTCGCCCGGACCCGGCAGGGTCGCACACTCCGCCATGCGGTTCCGCTTCCAGAGCGCTTCCACCGGGAAGCGTTGGGGCGGCGGGGAAACCCCGGCAACACCCGGCCGCCCCACGGGCGCCCATAAGGAGAAAAATACATGGCAACAGGATTGACCAAGACCGCTCTCACGCGGCAGATGGCCGAGAAACTCGAGATGACCAACAAGCAAGCAGCCGGATTCCTGGACCTGCTGGCGGAAACCGCCATCAAGGAAACCAAGAAGAACGGCGTGTTTGTGATTCCCGGCATCGGCCGCCTGGTGAAGGCAGAGCGCAAAGCCCGCATGGGCCGCAACCCGCAGACCGGCCAGGCCATCAAGATCAAGGCCAAGACCGTGGTGAAGTTCCGCGTGGCCAAGTCCGCCAAGGACACCATCGCTCCGCCCAAGAAGTAGTTTTCTTGATTGTCGGACTGGCGGGAAGGGAGGAAGCGCACGCTCCTCCCTTTTCGTTTGCAGAAAATCATCGGTGTCCGACTGCGCAGGCACAAAACATCAGACGCCGGCAGCGCCCTTTCCCTTGATGCCCAAATGCGTCCAGCCAAATCCGTTCGAATATTTCAGGCCGTACCCCAGCATCCGATCGACGCCAATGTGATTGACCCAGATGAGCGCGAAAGGCAGCAGACCGCGGGCATGCAGGAACCATCCCGATAAGCCCAGCACGATGGGCACGGTGTAGGTATGGAATGCGTTGTACACGCGGGCGCCGCGGCAGGGACTCGCCAGGTAGCCAAGCATTGACAGGTCGGGCGCCAGCCAGAGCGCCGCAAAGAGCCACCAGCTCGCGCCGGTGCGAGCGTAGAGAATGGCCGACACCGCGGCCACAGCCAGCCCTTCCATGCGCAGGAGGTAGCGGATCGGGAAGGGGAATTGCGCCGGGGCCGTGGACTGGTAGCGGATATCGGAAGCAGTCGCCATGCCATTTTGGATGGGAATGGACAGCCTTAGAGTGCAGGAAAATTTAGCAGAGTCATCGCATCGCTGGCGGGTAGTGCCGGGTGGGACTTCAAATCGGGCCCTGTTACAGAGTGCGCGCCCGATTTTGTTTGTTGGCAGGCTGTAAAAGTCGTGCCGTGTTACGAAGCACTCGTTGCCGGTTTTTTCGGCAGCTGTAACGTCGCGTTGTTAAAAGCGACAGGTCATTGCTTCAGCAGTTCTGTGACGGGCACACCGCGTATGGATGCATCCAGCAACTCAACCATATGAAATGCGGCCATGGACTTCAGGCCGCGGGCGCGAAGGCCGTACATCAGTTGCAGAAGGCAGCCGGGATTCGCGGAGGCGACAGCGTCGGCTTGCGTGGTGAGCAGATTGTCTACCTTGCGGGCGCCGAGTTGCTGGGCGGTATCCGGCTGCAGCAGGTTGAAGACGCCCGCCGAACCGCAGCAGAGCGAGGCTTCGGGTATTTCGGCGATATCGAGTTCGGGAATGTCGCCCAGCAAACAGCGCGGTTGTTCGCGAATACCCTGGGCGTGCTGCAGATGACAGGCATCGTGATAGGCCACGCGCATTTTGAGCGGATGCCGTTCGGCGCGAGGTTCGAGTTCGCTCAATATTTCGGAGATGTCTCTGCATTTGGCAGAGAAAGCTGCGGCGCGCGCGGCCCACTTGGGATCGTTGCGGAGCAGGTAGCCGTACTCCTTCATGGTGGATCCGCAGCCGGCGGAATTGATGACAACGGTGTCGACGCAGGCGGCTTCAAATGCCGCGATCATTTTGCGCGCCAGGGCCGCGGCCTGGTCATCGAGGCCGGAGTGGAGCATGAGCGCTCCGCAGCATGGCTGGAAGCGGGGGATGATGACTTCGCATCCTTCGGCGCTGAGGACGCGTGCCGTGGCCAAGTTCACGCGGGAGAAGAACACGCGCTGCACGCATCCGCTGAGCATGCCTACGCGGCGGCGGGGCGGCGTTTTGGGGCTCACTACTGAGGGCGTCCATTGGAACGCGCCGGGCGGCACCTCGGGTAGCAGAGCCTCCATGGCCGCGAGTTGGGGCGGAAGCCGTCGCAGGACGCCGATTCTGCGGACCAGAGTCTGCAGCCCGCTCTTTTGGTACACGAGCAAGGGCAGCGCCAGCATCCGCAAACGCAGCGGATGCGGAAAGGTGGCGAAGATAAGCATCCGGAACAGGCGCTCGCCGCGGCTGCGGGGAATGTAGCGCTCGATCTGCGCGCGCGTGGGCTCGATGAGCTTGTCGTACTCGACGCCGGAGGGGCAGGCGGTCATGCACGCCATGCAGCCCAGGCAGTTGTCCATGTGGGTGCGGAACTGCGCATCGAGCGGCTGGCCGTCGGCGGCTTTGCGCATCATGTAAATGCGCCCGCGCGGCGAATCCATCTCTTCGCCCCACAGCACGTAGGTGGGGCATGCCGGCAGGCAGAAGCCGCAGTGCACGCAATCGTCGAGATATTTCTTCTCCGGCTTTTTCTCCGGATTCGGGCTGGCGATCTGCGACATACGAGTCAGATGTCTCCCACGAAGCGGCCGGGGTTGAGAATGCGGTTGGGATCAAAACGGCGTTTTATTTCGCCCATCAACGGCAAGGTTCCGCGATCCGGTCCCCATACATCGATTTTTCCACGCAACAGATGGGGCGCCCGGAGCACGACCACACTGCCTCCGAATGGATCGACGCGTTCGCGGAGGCGGTCCATGATCCCGCGAGCGGTTTCAGGAGAAGACGTAACCGACACCATCATCAAGCCGATGGCCTGGGCAACGATGCCGAGGGAGGTGGTGCCCGACCTCAACTGCTGCAACTCCGCGCTGACCGGGCAGATTTCATCGGGAAGCACGGACAGCTTGAGGATCAGCGCTTCGGGTTCCTCGAAGAGATGCTGCCGCGCCGTCCAGATGTCCGCGGCCGATTCGGAGAGAGTGAAACCGGTGAAGATCTCTCTTATGCGCGCGCCGTACTCCTGGAAGCATGGGGGCAAGCCGGCGACGCAGACGTCGATGGCGCACTCCTGCTCCGATACCCGCAGCTGCACGCGGGATGGAACGATGTGCGAGTCGAGGAGAGCGCGCAGGGGCTCCCGAAATGGCTCGACGCGCGACGAGCGCCGCGGCAGCGACGCGGTCCAGGTGCGCACGTGCTCTTCGAAGGGGTGAAGGCGGAAGTTCACATCGACAATTACGCCCAGGGTTCCAAAGCTGCCCGTCATCAGCTTGTGAATGTCGTATCCGGCGACATTCTTGACCACTTTGCCGCCGCTGCGCGCGATGGTGCCGTCGGCCAGCACAATGGTCATGCCAATGATGAGATCGCGCAGGCTGCCGTACTTCAGGCGCAGGCCGCCGCTGTCATTGCAGGCGACGATGCCGCCCACGGTGGCGGCGTGAGGCCAAAGCGGATCGAGAGCGACCATTTGCCCGTGAAGGCGAAGCTGCTTCTGCATGTCGGCCCACGCGCATCCGGCCTGCACGGTGCAGGTCATGTCCTGCCACGCGTGTTCGCGCAGTTCATTGAGGCGCTTCATGCTGAGTTCGATATCGGGGACGACCGCATTGCCCCATTCGGACTTAGTGCCGGCGCCGCTGGGCATCACGGTGAGTCCGTTGGCGTTGGCGAAGCGCAATACTTCGGCGATCTGGGGGACATCGGCAGGAGCGGCGAGGATGGTCTGAGCGGCACTATCGCGCATGGCGACGTGGTCGCGGCCGACGATCGAAGCGAGTTGCGCGAGGCCTTGTTGGAGCGTCAATGCGGCCGGCGCGCTCATCAGAAAATCTCCGCGATGCCGGCCGATTCCAGGGGATGAGGCGTGTAGGGGCCGGGCTTCTCCGCGCACAATCGGGGCCGCGGGAATACCTTGTCGGGATTGGCGATGTTGGCGGGATCAAACGCGCAGCGCACTAACTGCATGGTGGCGAGATCGGGCTCGGCAAACATGTAGCCCATGGCTTCCTGCTTTTCCTTGCCGACGCCGTGCTCCCCGGTGATGGAGCCGCCATGATCCACGCACAGGCGAAGGATGCGATAGGAGAGTTCGAGGGCCCTTTCTTCCTGCCCGGGGACGGACTGGTCGTAGAGAACCAGGGGATGCAGATTGCCGTCGCCGGCGTGGAAGACGTTGGCCACGCGCAGCCCGGCGGACTTGGCGAGCCGCTCAATCTGCTCGAGCAGAAGGGGCAACGCCGTCCGCGGGATCACGCCGTCCTGCACGATGTAGTTGGGCGATATGCGCCCCACCGCAGCGAAGGCAGCCTTGCGCCCTTTCCACACCAGGGCGCGCTCGTGTTCCGACTGGGCGACGCGAATTTCCCACGCGCCGTTCTTCCGGCACAGGTCCTGGACGGCGACCATGAGCGCGTCCACTTCGCTGCGGGGGCCATCGAGTTCAACCAGCAGGAGCCCGCCGCACTCGGGATAGTGGGCATGCACCGCGGCTTCGGCAGCCTTAATGGCGAGCGCGTCCATAATTTCCATGGCCGAGGGCAGCATGCGCGCGGCGATGATGTCGCTTACTGTCTGTCCGGCGGCGGGTATGGAATGAAATGCGGCCAACAGCGTCTGCACGACTTCGGGCCGCTTGACGACGCGCAGCGTGATCTTCGTCGCGACTCCAAGGGTGCCTTCGGAACCGACGAAGACGCCGGGCAGATCGTAGCCGGGGGAGTCGGGGGCCGCCGAGCCCATCTGCACCAGTTCGCCGGAGGGCAATACCACGTCGAGGGCGAGCACATGGGTGGTGGTGAAGCCGTACTTGAGGCAGTGCGCGCCGCCGGAATTCTCGGCAACGTTCCCGCCGATGGTGCACACGGATTGCGAGGAAGGATCGGGCGCGTAGAAATATCCATAAGGAGCCACGCGCTGGGTAACGTGCGCATTGATGACTCCGGGTTCGACCACGACCTGCCGGTTGGGTATATCGACGGCGAGGATGCGGTTCATGCGCGCCAGGCTGATGACGATGCCGCCCGCGGCCGGCAAGGCGCCGCCGCTAAGGCCGGTGCCGGCGCCGCGGCTCACGAAGGGGATCCGGTCGCGCGCGCAGAGACGGACCACCGCCTGCACCTGCTTTGCGGTGCGCGGCAGCACCACGGCATCGGGAACGACGCGGAAATTGGTCAGGCCGTCGCACTCGTAGGTTTGCAACTGGGTTTTCGCGGTGATTAACGAGTCGTCGCCGACGGCGCCGCGAAGCTGGTCGAGTTGGTTTGCGGACAGCACTCCCGAACAGCTTAAGCCAGATGCGGCCGGATTGGCTGCACAATCTGGGAGAGACGGTGGCGGCGGGATTCATCCGGCTGGTGTAGCGCGGGGCGCGCGGCTTCGGCTATGTTAGAAGCGCCCGCGCCAGTTCAGAATTTCCCCTTCGAATCCACTATCGAACGAATACCGCGGGAAAGGAATGCATGAACACAGTGTGGTCCCAGAACTATTACATCTGGGGACAAGGCCTGGTGATCTCCGCTATAGTGGCGGCCTTACCCATGGCCGTGCTGCTTTTCCTGCTGGGAATCGTGCGCAAGCCGGCGTGGGTAGCCGGCCTGTGGGGATTGGCGGCCACGCTGGCGGTTGCCCTGGCGGGCTATCGCATGCCGGTGGGACTTACGCTTAGTTCGGCGGCCTACGGAGCGGCGTTTGGCCTGTTTCCGATTTCCTGGATCGTGTTCTGGGCCATCGTCCTGTACAACGTGACGGTGTCGACCGGCAAGTTCAGTATCATCAAGGACTCCATCGGATCGCTCACCCCGGATCTTCGCATCCAGGCGGTGATCATCGCGTTCGGTTTTGGCGGGTTCCTGGAAGGGGCGGCGGGGTTTGGAACCCCGGTGGCCGTGGCCGGAGCGATGATGGTGGGCCTGGGCTTCTCGCCCTACTATGCCTCCGCTCTTTGCCTGCTTGCGAATACGGCGCCGGTGGCATTTGGGGCGATCGGCGTGCCGGTGATAACGCTGGCGGGGATCACGGGGCTGCCCGTCGATAAACTGAGCGGCGCGGTCGGCACCCTGTGCGCGCCGATTGCAATGATCCTTCCCGCGTACATGATCTCCGTCATGGGCGGATTGGGCACGGCCCTGGAGGTGTGGCCGGCACTGCTGACGGCGGGGCTGACGTTCGGCACAGTCGAATACCTGGTTTCGAATTTCGTGGGCGTGCAACTGAGCGATATCCTCAGCTCCACTTCGTCCATGGCCGCAGTGGTGTTGCTGCTGCGATTCTGGCAGCCGCGTCCGCGTGCGGCGATGGCGCGGAGCAACGGCATTGGCGGCGAGCAGGGGCCGTTCGAACTTGCCAGCGGATTTGACACGCAGGCGGACCGGCCCAGGCACAGCGCGGGGCAGATTGTCTCCGCCTGGATGCCGTATGTATTCGTAGTCATCCTGGTTTTGCTGTGGGGCTACAAGCCGTTCCAGAATATCCTGAACCTGGGCACCATTGCGGTGCACTGGCCGGCGCTGCATAACCTGATCCTGCGCACGCCGCCGGTTTTGCAGAAGAGCTCTCCCTACCCCGCGATGTTCAACCTGAACCTGATTTCGGCGGGGGGAACGTCGTGCATGTTTGCGAGCATTTTCTCCGCCATTTTTCTCAGGATGCCTCCGGCGATATTTTTGCGGACCATCGCGGCGTCTGCGCGGCAACTCGCCGTACCCATTCTGACCATCGCCACGGTGCTTTCAATTGCGTTTGTCATGAACTACTCGGGGGCCACGGGCACCTTGGGACTGGCGTTTGCGGCCACCGGCGCCGCGTTTCCATTCTTCAGCTCGTTCCTGGGCTGGCTGGGCGTGTTCCTCACCGGATCTGATACTTCCTCCAATGCGCTGTTCGGGAGCCTGCAGGCGATTACCGCGGAGCGGCTGGGATTCAGTCCGGTGCTGATTGCGGCGTCGAATTCCGCGGGCGGGGTACTGGGCAAGATGATCAGCCTGCAATCCATCGCGGTGGCCGCGGCGGCCACGGGCATCACGGTGCGGCAGCAGTCGCAATTGATGCGCTTCACGCTGAAGCACAGCCTGTTTCTGGCCACGCTGGTGGGGCTGGAGGTGCTGGTGCTGGCCTATTGGATCCGAGTGATTTGATGGGGTTGGCGCGCCTCTGGAAAGCCTTGCGAGTGGGGGCACAGTGCCCCGCCTGCCGCTTCCCCTTGCGTACAAGGGGAAGCATGGCATTCTTCTCATGAACTGGTAGTGGGGTGGTCCCGAAGTACTTTGAAGAGCAACTACAGATCCTTCGACTCCATATGCAATCAGACATGGGCCACTTCCAGTTGCGCAGCAATTGGGTTTCGCCTTGCCTGAGCGATGATTTTCATGACCGCTGCCGATGTGAGCCGGGTGCGTGGCGTGTCGGCGCGACTGGTGAGCACAATGGGCACCCTGGTTCCGAGCACGATGCCGGCGGCATTGGCACCGGCGAGATATTCCAACTGCTTGGCCAGGATGTTTCCCGCCTCGAGATCCGGAACCAGCAAGATGTCGGCCCTCCCGGCTACCGGCGAGATTATTTTCTTGATGCGGGCCGCTTCTTCGCTGATCGCGTTGTCAAATGCCAACGGTCCGTCGAGGACGCCTCCGGTGATCTGGCCTCGATCAGCCATCTTGCACAGGATGGCGGCATCGATGGTGGCCTGCATTCCGGGATTGACGGTTTCGATTGCGGCGAGGATGGCAACTTTAGGTTGCTCGATCCCCAGCACGTGCGCGAGATCAATGGCGTTTTGAACGATATCGACCTTATCTTTGGCTGTGGGTGCGATGTTAATGGCCGCATCTGTTACCAGAAGCATTCTTGGATAGGCGGGGACATCCATCAGGAAAACGTGGCTGATTCGGCGCGCGGTGCGCAATCCAGTGGCAGAAGGGACCACTGCTGCCAACAACTCGTCGGTATGAAGGCTGCCTTTCATCAAGGATTCAATTTCACCGGAACGTACCATGGCCACAGCTTTTTCCGCGGCCGCGAGGCTGTGTTCCGTGGAGACGATCCGATACCCGGTCAGATCCACACCTTCGGCATCTGCGACGGTTCGGATTTTTGTTTCCGGTCCGACGAGAGTAGGCTCAATGATTCCTCGCTGGGCTGCCTCCAAAGCTCCCAGCAGAGAGTTGCGATCGCAGGGATGGACGACGGCGCAAGTGACGGGAGGCGTGTCCTTGCATTGCCTGAACAGCGCGGCAAACGCATCGTTGCGGCGCAGGATCACTTGAGGAGTGGCCACCTGGGAGTAGCTGATGTGCTCGGTAGGGGCAGCAACGGTGACCATGCCCCAGACGATATCTTCCTCCCCGCGGCTCACCCGGCAATCAAACACAACCAGGTTTCCTTGTTCGCGCTTGTCCCTTGCAGTGACCGTGCCTTTCACTTCGTCTCCCACTGACAAACTGCCTGAGAATCTGAGGTCCTGGGAGACGATGGTGGTGCCTGGGCCGGGCAAACGCCGCTTCAGCAGCGCCGTGAGCAGGGCCTCAGCAGCAACCGCTTCGGCGACAATTTCCTTCCTTGGCCGGTCCTCCGAATCCACATGAAAGGGGTCGACTTCTCCCGAGACCAGAGAAAGCGCGTCAACATCCATCCTGGTAAGCCGATGGGGGATGGTGATGGTTGTCCCAATCTCAATTTCTGCAAAAGTGCGATTCTTAAATTCGGCCATTTTTGATCACCAAAACCTTTCTCGTGGAACCAGCTTGCGACAGGAAGTGGGTCGGCGGATAACGCTTTCCGAATTCGCGCCAGCATCGCATTTTGTTCTCTGGTCAAGCCGAACGTCTTCGATTAGTCGTTCAAGCTAACCTTCAGAATAGTGAGGAATTTTTCGCGATCGGATGGGTCCGATAACAGCACCGGTAACGGGTCCAGTGCTGGTTCGGGCTGATTGCGACAGATCAACTCCTGCTGGCCGCGAATCACGCGCATCTGTTCCGGCGAAAGCCTGGGGAGACCCCACCAGTGCTCGAAATTGAGAAAGCGTTCAGCGGTAGCCGCACCATCTTCCCGCATAGTTTCGGATCTTCACGCTGGATTGGATACTGCAAAATCTGCCAGTATTCACGCGCGTGCGGCACATCGCTGATTTGGAAGGAGTCGAGGGCTCCGCCAGAGGCCGTCGAGGGTCTCAATGGCGGAGGTAAGCTCGACGTTCGCCTGCTACCAGCTCGGAGGGCTCCGCTTGTTAAAGACGGTGAATCATGGGGCGAATCGAACGGCAGGCAGCGCTGGAAGCTTATTCTGGTGGGCCCGGAGGGATTTGAACCCCCAACCGGATTATGAGTTCTACAACAACGGTGTAAATCATTGAAAATACAGGCAATGATACCGTAAAGAGGCGTAGGTCTAAGTAGTTGAGCGACCGTAATTTAGCGAATTTTATGGCAAGGGACAAAAGCTGATGCGTGTACCGCGGCCGTACCCGAAAATCACTTTCTGTCTCCCGCATATGCACCCGGATCCCTGATGACAAGCGCCCCCCAAGTGCGGACGCAAATATTCCCCGGGTCCGAGACTCACCTCAATGAGCGACTCGCCCTGAAGTCAACAACTGAGTACAAAAGTTTGATCTGTCTCCTTCAGAGCGAATTTTGCTGTAGAACTTCCGGGCAAAGCAGCAGGCCCGGCCGTTCTTCTCACCCATTAGGATCGGAGCACTTGCGAAGCGACGCCGTGTGACCTCTGCGTAGCTTCCCACCTACCGCTCTACTTCAGACGCCAAGCTGCCGACGAGCCCTTGAGTTCTGGAATCATTTCGATAACCCCAGCGTCGCGCAGAGCGTAAAACTCCCGCTTCATGGTGTTTTCAGACCGAATACCGGTAATCTCGCGCGCTTGCCTGTTCGTGATCATCGGGTTGTGAGAGAGGAATTCAAGGATCGCCTCCGCGGGGGTGGCGAGCGGCGTGTGTGGAATCACGACCCTCACATAATTACCATCTTCGCAAATCTCTGGCCTTCTGAGTTTCCATTCCATCATCTTCTGAAACGCCGTATTTAACCCTTCACCCAG
>DASXXV010000248.1:0-28729 GCA_036502905.1 Occallatibacter sp.
TTTTTGCAGGTTCAGGAGCCAATCTGTCGGCCGGGTGGTACCTGACGCATAGGCGACCAACCGACCAGAACAAGTGGATGCGGCAGGAAGTTATTTCGATCACTGTACGGAGAGGAAGGTCCTGGGATTAGCGCAAAGGCAGAAGCAGCTTCGAGACGAATGCGTCCGGCATTTCAACGTGGCATTCATGACCGGTTGGTAACTCATAGCACGTCCATCCTTCGTTTTTGGCTCGATCGCTGAACCGTTTAAAGACAGATCGTGCGGGGTATTCTTCGGCCACGCACCCAATGAAGGTCCGAGGCACCCTCGTTGCCGCATCGGTCGGGAGGCTGACCGCTTCCTCAAAACAGCGGAGGCTGAAATCCGAAAGGCGCAACTGCACAAAATCGCGCTCCGGGCCAGGTTTCAAACCCCACATATCAAGTTGCGCTTCTCCTGCGCGAAGTCTCCACCCTTCTCCGTTGCCGTCTGCCACTTGCTGGAACATCTCAACGAGAGGCACGGGCAGAAGATCAAGGACAGACTGCCCATCGTCCGGTATGAAGGCATCGACGTAGACAAGACGGTTCAGACGATGTGGAACCTGTTCGGCTACGCCAGTGATGATCATTCCTGCATAGCTGTGGCCGACCAGAATGACATCATCAAGATTCTCCCGGTTCAGAACTTCAACCACATTCTCGATATGTGTCGATAGGGAAATCGAAGGCGATAGGGCAATCCCGTCGATTTCCAGACCGCTCAATTGAGGGACCACCACCGCGTGCCCAGCTTTCTCTAACAGAGGAACAATTAGGTCCCAGGTGGATGATGTTTGCCACGCGCCGTGGACCAGAACGAAAGTTGACATCAGAATTTCCACCCCGTGAAGCACTCAACCAGTTGGCAGCGAGAACGGTTTCCATCTCTGACAACAAGATTGATTGTGCTGGAATTTAGAGGACCGAACCGTAGAGGGAATGCTCGACGCTGAATTGTTCCGAAAGAGGCAACATTCAGCCAAGAGGTCTTTAGCACCCGCATGATTTGGAATGGCTGCTAGTTTGCGGTCGAAATCGGAGGTTTCCATGGCCACAATGACCATTCTGGGCGGTACCGTTTTTGCGTGTTTGCACAGCGCAGCGGGCACGCTAAGTCCCGAGTCATCTACTCATAGTGCTGCAACGAGGGGTAATTTTCTGCAACCAAAATGGTGTTTCGGGAAGGACCGCGACGTGCGCACGGTCCTTCCCGGTTTTCGCAGGTTGGTTATCTCAGCCCCTCGGTCTGGAAGGGCAGACCGGTTTCCGGCGAGTGGGCCGGCTGGGCATCCAGGTTGGGTGCAATGGCAACGCCCTTCGAAGATGCAGGCGCGACGGTGGTGTTCCAGCCGTCCACCATCACCAGGGCATCCTCGCCGTTGAGCTCGCTGCCGTCGGCTTCGATAGTGATGGTCCGCTGTTCATTGGGAACCAGCGATACGTAGTTGCTGTCGTAAAACACCGGCAAGACGCGATCGCCCGACTTCTTGCGGCGCAACTGCAGGTGGGTCATAAGGGCGATATTCGACGAGGTGTTCTTCAGAGTGACGGTGACCTGGCACTTGCCGTCGGCGTCCTTGCGCGCGAGCTGGGATTGGAGCGTGACCGCGGGAAGCTTGTTGAGATCGGTGAGGTCGTCCTGGTGCTCGGGCGCCGCCCGCCAGTAAAAGTTTGTGGATACCAGTTTTCCGGTGGAGTCTTTCAGATCCGCCTTGATGAAGTGGACATCGGAGAGGCGGGCAGGGAACTCGACGGGGCCAAGACTGACCGCCGAGGCCGCGGGCGCCTCCACCGGGAAGTCATGTTCAAAGGCCACCGAACCGTCGAGGTTGTAGACGGCCAGGTGGGCGGTACCGGCGCTGAACGCATCGGGCAAATTGTTGATCACCTGCAGCTCGGAGTTGGACTCGTTGAACTGGATGTGGACCATCTCTCCGGCACTCCGCACCGCGAAGAGGGAAGCGTTCGGCTCCATATCGTAGTGGTAGAGCTGCCACACGAAGCTGGGCTGGGCGGGATGGCTCATCCAGGTGATGATGGCGGTGGTGGGGTGAAACAGCTGGGCATTGCGCCCCTCGTACATTGCCCGGAAGGCTTCGTAATTCATCAACTGGGCCTTGCGCACAAAATCGGCGAGGTTGGCGATCTTTCCGTAACGGCTGGCCACGATGGCGGGGTACTCGTCGCCGTGCTGCGCGCCGCGGGCGAAGTCATGCTCGGCCCAGTCGTCAGTGATCATCTCCCAATCCTTCTTCGGCATCATGCCGTGGATGGATTCGAGCGTGGGCACGGACATACTGCCGGTCTCGGTTTTGAAGAAGTCGTCGGTAACCTTGTAGAACTCGCGCGGGGTGCGCCAGTTGTAGGGCCCGTGGGAGCGCACGCCGGCGCCCGAGGTTGAACTGGGCTGGTAGCGGCGGGTGGGCTCCAACTCGGCCATCAGGACGCGGAGCCGGTCGTCGATCTCTTTGGGCGGAAAGCCCTCGTTGCGCGCGCACCACACCGCAATCGAAGGATGGTTGCGGTAGTGCAGAATCTTGTCGCGCACGTTGGCCATGTAGGTATCGAGATCGGTGGGATCAGGCCCATCGTTGGGATTGGGCTGGAAGAACTCATCCCAGATGAGGATGCCGTACTTGTCGCACAGTGCGTAGAAATCCTCGCCGGTGCTTTGTCCCACCCAGTTGCGGATAAGGTTCAGATGGGCGACCTGGTGCATGTTAATTTCGGCATCGAGGCGCGTCCGCGGGATGCGTTTCAAGCCCTCGTCGAGACCCCAGTTGCCGCCGCGAATGAAGACGCGCGCGCCGTTGACCGAGATCGTGAGGTTTTCCGAATCGGGCACCGAATAGCTGATTTTGCGAATCCCGAAGGTCACGTCCTGCGTATCGGATGGGGCGCCGTCCTGCTCGAAGCTGAGGTGCAACGTGTACAGGTTCTGCGGCCCGTAGCCGTTGGGCCACCAGAGGCGGGGATTCTCGATGTGCAGCGCCGGAGTAGCCGCCTTGTCGAAGGCGACCTTCTGAGAACTGTGCGCGGGAATCTCGACGGGCTGCTCGAACGCGATGGTCCCCGGGGTCCCCGTGGAAAGGCCTTCGTCGGTGAGGTTGATGGTGCCCTTGAGCACGCCCTTCTGGGGCTGATCGCTCACGTTGTCCAGGGTGGCCTGCACGGCAACATCGGAGGAATCGATCCGCGGCAGGGGCAGATCGGTGGTGACCAGTGGCTCCTTTACCAGCACCGGCCCGGTGGCGGAGAGATAGACCTTCTGCCAGATGCCGGTGTCGCGATCGCGAATGGCGGGCAGCCAATCCCAGCCGATGGTGGAAAGGAAGGTGGGCCCATCGATGGCGGTAATGCCGCCGTTTTGTCCCATGCCGGCGCGCAGGGTGTGTTCGTGGGGTTCTCCGGGATGCGGCTGAGGCGCCACCAGCGCCGCGATCACCGCTTTTTTGCCTGGAGTGACGTAGGTCGAAATGTCGAACTTGCCGCGAATGAAGGCGCCGCGCGTGGTTCCCGCCTGCTTGCCGTTCACCCAAATGGCCGACGAGTAATTGATCCCATCGAAATTGAGCCAGATGTGCCGGCCTGCGAATTCCCTGGGGATATTGATCTCGGTCCTGTACCAGTAGGAAGTGCGGCACAGGCTATCGGGAATGGTCTCGGGGCGATTGTTCTCGCCGTACAAGGGCTCCGGATAAACGCGATTATTGACCAGGGTGGTCAGCGCTGTTCCGGGCACGACGGCTTCGTACCAGCCTTTTGTCTTGAAGTGAGGCGAGGCCACAATCGCCCCCGCTTGCGGCACTTTGGAAACCTCCTGCAACCGCCATCCAGTGGAAATCTGGATGGGCTGAGCCGGGCCCGCGGGCGGAATCGCGAACATCGCTGCGGGAATCGATAACAAAGCGAAAAAGAATGCCCGTCTAAGCACCGGGTGTACCTCGCAGAAGCAGGATTGGGGGTTTTGAATCACCTCACATTGTAGCCGCGAAGGACAAAGTCTCGGAGTGCCGGAATTCACCACGTGAAAGCCCTTGGTACTGCCCGGTCCCTGGCGTCTCATTCCTGTGCGGGCCGCTTTCTGCATCGGATAATAGGACCATGGATTTCCAGCGCTCTTCCGGAGTTCTCCTCCACGTCAGTTCTCTGCCTTCTTACGGCGGTATCGGCGACCTTGGGCCGGCGGCCTACGATTTTCTGGGCTTTCTGGGGGAAGCCCGGCAGCACGTGTGGCAGGTTCTTCCTCTTTGCCCCACGGGCTACGGCAACTCGCCCTATGCGGGATCGTCGGCGTTCGCCGGCAACCCCTACCTGATCAGCCTGGAATTTCTGTCCGACTGGGGTTGGATCGACGGAGATCGCATCGCGGGGCTCGCGGGACGGAGCGGCGCGGTCAACTTTGAAGAGATAGAACAGCGAAAGCTTCCGCTGCTCTACGAAGCCGCCGCGCGTTTCCTCGATCGTGGCGCGCGCGAACCCCGATTGGCGGCGCATTGGAAACAGTTCAGCGAATTCTGCCGCGCGGAGGGCAACTGGCTGGACGACTACGCCATGTATGCGGTATTGCGGCGGGAGTACAACACGGGCGCGTGGACGGCGTGGCCGGAGCCGATACGGAAGCGCGAAGCGGCCGCCCTGGCCGAGGCGGGAACCAGGCACGCCCGCGCGCTTGCGCTGGAGCGGGTTCTGCAGTTCGCGTTCGACCGGCAGTGGAGCGATCTGCGGCAGGCCGCGACTCGCGCCGGAATTCGCATCCTGGGCGACATTGCCATTTTCGTCAACATGGATTCGTCGGACGTCTGGACCCATCCCGAGATCTTCGAGCTCGACAAGGACCTCAACCCGGTGAACGTTGCGGGGGTTCCGCCGGATTATTTTTCCGCCACCGGCCAGCGCTGGGGCAATCCGCTGTATCGCTGGGACGCGCTCCGCAAGCAGGGCTTCGACTGGTGGGTGCAGCGGATCGCGCGCTCCTGCATGCTTTACGATATTGTTCGCCTCGATCACTTTCGCGGGTTCGAGTCCTATTGGTCGATTCCCGCGAAGGAAGAGACGGCCATCCACGGGAAATGGAAGAAGGCGCCCGGCCTGGAGTTGTTTCGTTCTCTGGAGGCCAAGCTCGGGCCTCTTCCGCTGGTGGCGGAGGACCTGGGCATGATCACCAAGGCCGTCGATCAGCTGCGCGTCGAGCTGGGCATGCCGGGCATGCGCGTCATCCAGTTCGGCTTCAGCGACAAGGGGGCGCATATCCATTTGCCGCACCGCTACGAGCCGCGGACAGTGGCGTATACCGGGACCCACGACAACGACACCACGATGGGCTGGTGGGAGCAGGCGGGGGAGCAGGTGCGGGCGGCGGCCGAGGCGCTTGCGGGCCCATTCCCGGTGCGGGACGGGGTCGCCAGTCCGGTGTGGCCGCTGATGCGGGCGACGGCGGGTAGCGTGGCGCAACTGGCCATCGTTCCGGCGCAGGACCTGTTCGAACTGGGTGCGGAAGCGCGTATGAACACTCCCTCCGTGCCGCAGGGCAACTGGAGCTGGCGCGCGCCGGAGGGCGGGTGGACGTCGGGGCTGGCCGGCCGGCTTGCCGCCATCGCGGAGGTTACGGACCGGGACAATGACCCGTTGGGGGAGGCGGAAAAGGAAGAGGAATTGGAGGGCTGAGCGAGTGTTGCGCCCAGCGAAAGAATGCGGCGGGTGGAGAAGAGCATTACTTCCGACAGCATTGCGTTCAAGGACAGTGGATCAGCTCAAGGAAAAAGACGCCGGTTTGTGCTACTGTGCCTCGTAGATCACTCCTGACGATCAGGCGGGTTCGGTTCCAAGCCGGACCGGCCATAAAAGAGACAGTTGCCATGCGATCCATAGAATTCGTCCTGATTTTGGCTGCCTTTACGACCGCTTCTTCTGCAAAACAGCCCACCACTCCTGCCGCGGCGAAGCCCGCGGCGCATGTGCAATCCGGCCCGGCGGATGAGGCGGGACGGCAGAAGCTGCATGAAAGCGCGATGAAGTTTGTGGAGGCGGCCGACGCCCGGCGTAGATTGGCCCAGAGCCTGGACAAATTGCTGGAGGACGGGAAGCAGTCCATGATGCACACCAACCCCGGCCTGGATCCGCGATTCGGCGAGGAATGGGTGAAGCGGATGCGGACTCGTGTGAGCCTTGATCAGATTGTGGTGGCCACGGCGCAGGTGTACGAGAAGTATTTCAGCAGCGACGAACTGGAAGAACTGGCGCAGGGTCAGCTGGCGCTGAAGAAGGGCGAGATTCACACCCTGCCGCCGGGACTGGCGGAAAAGCTGAAAACCAACTCGCCGTTCATTCAGCGCGACATCAATACGCAGACCACGATCATAGGCGGGCGGTTGGGTTCTGAGGTTGGCAAGGAGATCGAAAAAGAGCATCCCGAGTGGATCAAGCCGGCCCCGGCGCCTGCGCCCACGGCAAAGAAGTGATGGGCGTGGCCGGGTGATGGCCGACGAATCCCGGCTGCTGTGATCGCAGTCCTCTGACCGGTGTCCGGGTGTTTGTTATTCTGGCCGCGCATGGAAATTGCGGCGATTCAAACCCGCGGCCTGACGCGGCTCTTCGGCGAGCTGACCGCGGTGGACGCCGTCACCTTCAGCGTGGCGCAAGGTCAGTTCTTTGGTTTCCTGGGGCCCAACGGCGCGGGAAAGTCCACCACTATCAAGATGCTCACCGGGTTGTTGGAGCCCTCCGCTGGAACCGTCGAGATCCTGGGTAAGGCATTTACCGCCGCTTCGCTCGATCTGAAACGACAGATCGGGGTGGTGCCTGAGGGCATGGCGTTATTCGGCCGGCTCACCGCGCCGGAGTACCTGCGCTTTGTTGGCCGCATGTATGGTCTGGACCGGGAGACGACCAATCAGCGGACCGACGAGCTGCTCGATTTCATGCAACTCTCCGATGAGACTCGCAAGCTGATCACCGACTTTTCCCACGGCATGCAGAAGAAACTGGCGCTGGCGGCGGCGGTCATTCACGGTCCGAAGGTGCTGTTCCTGGATGAGCCGTTCGAGGGAGTGGACGCCATTGCCGCGGGAATGCTGAAGTCGATGCTGCAGCGCATGATCAGCCGGGGCGCAACCATTTTTCTCACCACCCACGTGCTGGAGATCGTGGAGCGGCTGTGCAGCCATGTGGCCATCATCAGCCAGGGACGCCTGGTGGCGAACGGATCGATTGAAGAACTGCGCGCGGGGGTGGCCAGCTCCTTGCCGGGGTCGGAAGCCAGCCAGCGTCTCACGCTGGAGGAGATTTTTCTTTCCATCGTGGGGGCGGTCGGACAGGATGCGGCCCAGGAGCTCTCATGGCTGGCATAGAATCGCGGGCGGACCTGCGATGGGGGCCGTTCGGTTCCATGGCGCGAGCGCAATACGCGGCGCTGGCCTCGATGCGATGGAGCATGTTTCGCAACAGCCAGCGCACCACGCGGGGAGCCATGGAACTGGGCGCCCGCACGGTGGCATTTGCGTTCTACTTTCTGTTCGGGCTTGCATTGGGTGCCGGCTTCGGCGGTGGGACATACGCCATCGCCGCCAGCGGAAAATGGGAATTACTCTCCGGGTTGTTTTGGGCGCTCTTCGTCATGTGGCAGGTGGTTCCTGTAACGCTCGCCTCGTTCCAGGAACACTTCGATATGGGAGGCCTGCTGCGATTTCCTATAGGCTTTGGGACGTTTTTTCTGCTTCACCTCATATTCGGGCTGGTGGACGCTTCCACCATGATGGGCGGGCTGTGTTGTGTGGGGATCTGGGTGGGCATGATGTTCGCGCGGCCCGATCTGTTCGCATCGACCGCGGTGGTGGTGGCGATATTCGCGGCGTTCAACATCCTGCTGGTGCGGGCCATCGCCGCGTGGATGGATCGGTGGCTGGCGCAGCGCCGCACCCGGGAGATCGTGGGCGCGCTGTTCTTCGTCGGCCTGCTCTTTTTGCAACTCCTCAACCCGGCATACTGGTCGTCGCAAAAACACCCGCACATGAGCAGCCGGACGCGCGCCGAGGGTCTGCGCTGGCTCAACAAAGCTAACTCCGTCCAGCACTGGCTGCCCCCGGGGCTGGCGGCTCTCGACTTACAGCGGAGCGCCGCCGCCCGCCCGCTGGCTGCCATGGAAGCAGCCTCGTTGCTCGGCATCTATGTTCTTGGCGTGGGCGGCGTGCTGGGCATGCGCCTGCGCGGCGAATACCACGGCGAGAATTTCGGGGACGCTCCGGCGCGACGAAGAGCGGAGCGCCGCACCCGCTCCTGGCTACTCGACGGGTCGGGGCCCATGGCCGCAGTGTTGGAAAAAGAAGCCCGCGTACTGACGCGGGCCATGCCGCTTATCTACGCGCTGGCGGCCCCGCTGCTGATGGTATTCCTGCTGTCCGGGCTGTTTGCCAACCGGGGCGGCGGGCAGGGAAGTATCAGCTCGTTCAGCCTGATGGTCGCCCTGGCATACGCCCTGGTGGGATTCACGCAACTGTTCTACAACAACCTCGGCCCGGAAGGCCCGGGTATCCAGTTGCTGTTTCTGAGTCCCACTCCGATGCGCACCGTGATGATGGCGAAGAATCTTTTTCACATGCTCCTGTTCAGTGTGGATGCGGTGCTGGTGTGCTTTCTCGCCAGCCTGCGCATCGGCGGCTGGCCGGCTCCCGCAGCCATTGCCGCAACCTTCGCCTGGCTGCTGTTTGCGTTGCCGGTGCACCTGGCTGCCGGCAATCTTTTTTCGCTCAACATGCCTTATCGCATGAACCTTGGCCGCATCACGCGGCAGCGGGGCTCCCAGGTGAGCGCCTTGCTCAGCATGCTGATCCAACTGGGCGTACTGGGAATCGGGGTGGGGATTCTGGTAGTTTGCGCGTACTTCCACAGGCTGTGGCTGGCGGTTCCCGTGTTCCTGGTGCTGGCGGCGGGAGCGTTCATTGCCTGGATGCGGGTGCTGAACAGCATAGACGGGATCGCCGCGCGACGCCGGGAAACCCTCCTTGCCACGCTGGTCAGGACGGACTGAGGAGCTGAGGAAGCTCAGCATGCTGAAGAGCCGGGGAACAAAGCAACAGGAAGCGGGGAATGGAAATGGATGAACGCGTGGCGGTGATCACCGGAGGAGCCCAGGGGATCGGCCGCCGCACAGCCGAAGTCCTGTCCGAACGCGGCTACTCGCTGGCCATCATCGATCTGCACAAGCCGGCTTCGACGGTCCGCGGCATCGAAAACCGCAGCCAGATCATGGGGTATGCCGGCGACATTACCCGCGAAGAAACGGTGGGCGAATTCGCTCGCCAGGTGTTTGCCCGATTCGGCCGGGTAGACGTGCTGGTAAACAACGCCGGGATCAGTCTCATTTGTCCAGCCGAGGAAACTTCCTTTGCCGACTACCGGCGGGTGATGGACGTCAACCTGGTTGCGCCTTTCGTGCTGGCCCGCACGTTTGGGAAGAAGATGCTGGAAGCGGGCCGCGGGTCCATTATCAACGTGGCGTCGGTGGCCGGCCTGCTCGCCGTCTCCGATCGCGCGGCCTACAACGCTTCGAAGCACGGCCTCATCGGCCTGACACGAACGCTGGCCGCGGAATGGGGCGGCCGCGGAGTGCGGGTCAACGCCGTTTGTCCGGGATGGGTGAAAACCGAAATGGATGCAGCCGACCAGGCCGGCGGCAGCTATTCGGATGGCGATATTACCGGGCGAATCCCCATGGCCCGTTTCGCGACCGCGGACGATGTGGCCCGGGCCATCGCATTCCTGGCGGACGAAAAAGAGAGCGGCTTCGTCAACGGCCACTGCCTTTCGGTGGACGGCGGCTGGGCTTCCGACGGAAGCTGGGATTCCGTGCGGCTGCGCAAGCGCTGATCTGCTCGAAGCCAGGCGCACCCACGGTTCAGTATTTGAGACGCGGCAGGAGCGCTCGCCGCGCTGATAAACTCAAGAGTGATGATCCTCCCGTTTGTCCGCGAAATTTTTGCGGACCTGGAGCACACCCCCGCATTTGATCGCGTTCGCAGGCATCTCAGCCTTGCTTCGGGGCGTCGCCGTGTGTCCGGACTGACGGCGACCGCGCGCTGCCTTTACATTCCGCTGATGGCCCGGGCCGCCCAGCAGCCGGTGATTGTGGTGGTGGCCGACAACAAGGTTGCCGAGGCCCTGGAGCCGTTGCTGCGGGCGGGTTGCGAGCTCACCGGGGCGATCGATCCGGGCCGGGTGGTGCGCCTTCCCGCGCACGACGTTCTTCCGTTCGAAAACCTGTCTCCCCACCCGGACGTGCAGGAACAGCGCGCGGCCGCCTTATGGAAACTGGCCACCGGGGCCGTCTCGATTCTCATCGCGCCGGTGGAGGCGGCCGCTCTGCGCCTCTTCAATCGCGACTATTACGCGTCGCTGGCGGTCAATCTGCGGCGCGGCGAAGAGATAGACATCGAAGTGCTCACGTCCCACCTGGGCAGCGTTGGCTATACGCAGATGGACCTGGTGGAAATGCAGGGCCAGTTCACGCGCCGGGGCGGCATTCTGGACGTCTACTCGCCGGAGTCGGACCGGCCGTTGCGCATCGAATTTTTCGGCGACGAAATCGAATCCATCCGCCGCTTCGATCCCGAGACGCAGCGTTCGCAATCGGGGCTGGACGAAGCGTGGCTGCTGCCGCTGACCGAAACGCCGGTGACCGAGCGCCTTCTGGCCGCGGTGAACGCGCGACTGAGCCGCGAGCGCATCCACATCGACGGGGAAGGCACGGAGCCCGAGGCGGAGGAACTGGCCATCGAGGCGGCTGCGGCTGGTGGAGTGAGCGTCTTTCCCGGATGGGAATTCTTCTCGCCGGTAGCGGGCGCGGAGAGCCACCTTCTCAAACTGTTGCCCAAGGCGGTGCTCTTTGTGGATGAGCCGGGCATGGTGCGCAACCAGATCGACCGGTGGTGGAACAAGGTGGAGCAGCGCCACGAACGCTCCGCCATGGGGAACCTGATACGCCCGGAGGACATTTATCTTCGCCCGGAAATTTTGCAGGGCCTGCTGGAATCGCATTTCGGACTGGATCTGGATCAACTGGGCGCGGTGGACGTTCTCGAAGAGGACACCACCCTGGGCGAGATTGCCCTCAACACGCGTCCCACGCTGCGCTTTCACGGTTCGATTCCGGCCCTGACGGAGCAGCTTCGCAAGCTGATGGAAGCGGAGACCCACGTGGTGTTGGCGGCCTCCAACCAGGGCGATGTGGAGCGCCTGGCCACGGTGCTGCGCGAGTACCAGATCTCTTACCGCTTCGGGAGCCGCGCGGTGCACGCCAGCAGCGAGACGATCCTGGAGGAAGCCAGCTACATGGCCGGGGACCTGCGCGTTCCGGTGATTGTGCGCACGCAGATTTCCTCCGGCGTCAGTTTGCCCGACGCCAACCTGATCGTCTTCGGGGCCAACGATCTTTCCGACGAAGCCGATATCGCGGCGCGCCCCGAGCCCAAGCGGTCCAAGACGGCGGCCTTTGTCTCCGATTTCCGCGACCTGACGATTGGCGACTATGTAGTTCACGTGGAGCACGGGATCGCGCAATACCAGGGCCTCAAAGAAATCGTGCAGGACGGGCTGGCTGTCGAATTCATGATTCTGGAGTTCGCCGAGCAGGCCAAGCTTTACGTTCCGCTCACCCGGCTGGACCTGATCCAGAAATATCGCTCCACCGACACCGGCCCCGCGCCGGTGCTCAACCGGCTTGGGTCGCAGCAGTGGCAGAAGACCAAGGCGCGCGTACGCAAGGCCATGCAGGACATGAGCGCCGAACTGCTGAAGCTCTATGCCGAGCGCCACACTGCGCACGGCACCGCGTTCGCGGCTGATAACGAGTTTCAGAAAGAGTTTGAAGACGCTTTCGACTACAACGAAACAGACGACCAGATTTCTGCCATCCGCGCCATCAAGTACGACATGGAATCGACCACGCCGATGGACCGGCTGCTGTGCGGTGATGTTGGCTATGGCAAGACCGAAGTGGCGATGCGCGCCGCTTTCAAGGCCGTGCAGGACGGCAAGCAGGTGGCGGTTCTGACGCCCACCACGGTGCTCAGCTTCCAGCACTTCGAAACGTTCAAGCGGCGGTTTTCGCAATTCCCCATCAACATCGAGATGATCTCGCGCTTCCGCACGGCCAAGGAGCAGAAGCTGATCGTGGAGAAAGTTGAAACCGGCAAGGTCGATATCCTGATCGGAACGCACCGGCTGCTTTCGAAAGACATCAAGTTCCAGGATCTCGGGCTGCTGGTGGTGGACGAAGAACAGCGCTTCGGCGTGCGCCACAAGGAACGCCTGAAGCAGCTGCGCAAGGAAATCGACGTGCTGGCCATGTCGGCCACGCCTATTCCGCGGACCCTGCACATGTCGCTGGTGGGCCTGCGCGACATGTCGGTAATTGAAACGCCGCCCAAAGATCGCATGGCCATCCAGACGGTGGTGGCAAAATTCGATGAGAAAATCATCCGCTCGGGGATCGAGCTGGAACTGGAGCGTGGCGGGCAGGTTTACTTCGTGCACAACCGCGTGGAATCGATCTACGAAATCGCTTCGCGCATCCAGGAACTGGTTCCGGCGGCGCGCGTTGCCGTGGGTCACGGGCAGATGAGCGAGGGCGAACTGGAAAGAGTGATGCTGGCGTTCATGCATCACGAGTACGACGTGCTGGTGGCGACGACGATTATCGAAAATGGGCTGGACATCCCATTGGCCAACACCATCCTGATCAACCGCGCCGATCGCCACGGGTTGAGCGAACTGTATCAGCTGCGCGGGCGCGTAGGGCGCTCGAATCGCCGGGCCTATGCGTACCTGCTGATTCCCAATGAGAAAGACCTGAATGAAATTGCGCGGCGCCGGCTGGCCGCTCTGAAGGAATTCAGCGACTTGGGCGCGGGGTTCAAAATCGCCGCCCTCGATCTCGAACTGCGCGGCGCCGGCAACATGCTGGGGGGCGAGCAGAGCGGCCATATCGAAGCTGTGGGTTTCGAACTCTACACCTCGATGCTGGAGCAGGCGGTGAAAGAGATGAAGGGCGAGAGCACGGAGGAACGGCCCGCGACGCAACTCAACCTGGGCATCGCGTTGCGTATCGACGAAGCGTACGTACCCGAAGAGAACCAGCGCCTGCGGCTGTACAAGAAGATTGCCGGCGCGGCCGACGAGAAGGGGATTGCCGATCTTCGCGCGGAGATGGAAGACCGCTACGGGCCGCTGCCCGACGCCACCGTGTATCTGCTGGAAGCCGCGTCGTTGCGCCTGGAATGCGAGCGCATCGGCGTTGCTCAGATTGACCGCAAGCGCGGCGAGCTGCACATCCGTTTCACCGAGAACGCCGCGATCGATCCGCAGCACCTGATGCGCCTGGTGGCCCGCAACGCCCGGCGCGGCGCCCAGTTCACACCCCAGGGCGTACTCAAGTATCCTTTGGCAGCCACGCGCCCGGACGAAGTTTTGCTGGAAATTCGCGACCTGATCAGCACTCTCGCGCCCACGGCGGTGAATGCCTGAACCATTAGCGAACGTGCTTGTCATCCTGACGGTGAGCGGCGTTGAAAGAGAAGGACCGCTTCCCAATGTCGCTCACGCGTGAAATGAGACACGAACAATGAATAAGCTTCTCGCCCTGCTTGCCCTTGGAGTCAGCATGTCCACCGCGATCTCATCCCCGGCCGCCAACCCCGCCATCCAGCAGCAATTCCAGCACGTGTCCGACGAATACTTTGACAAGCTTTATTTTCCCAACCAGCCCACCATTGGCACGCTGACCGGATATCACCAGTACGATACGCAGCTGGAGGACTACTCGCACAAGAAGGTGGATGCCTGGGTTGCGGATCTGGTGTTTTTTGAACGGCGCTTCGAGACGATTCCGGCGGCGGGCCTGGACGAGACCACGCGCGGCGACCGCGAAATGGTGCTGGCTAACATCCGCACCACGCTGCTTACGCTGGAGACCATTCGGCCCTGGGAGAAGAACCCCGACATGTATTCGGGTGGCATTTCGAATGGCGCATTTTCGCTGATGGAGCGCAAATTCGCTCCGCCCAACGAGCGCCTGCGCTCTCTGATTGCGCGGGAAAAGCTGATGCCGTCGCGGCTGGAGCAGGCGCGCGTGAATCTCAAGAACCCGCCGAACATCTCCACCCAGATCGCCATCGAGCAGTTACCCGGAATCATCAGCTTCTTCGAGAAGGAAGTGCCCTCGGCATTCGTGGAAGCCAAGGACCCGGCGCTGAACGCGGAGTTCAAGCAGACCAACGCGGCGGTAATCGCCGCTTTGAAGAGCTATCAGGACTGGCTGAAGACGGACCTCCTGCCCAAGTCGAATGGCGAGTTTCGCATAGGAGCCGAGACGTTCTCGAAGAAGCTCCAGTATGACGAGATGGTGGACATTCCGCTGGACAAACTGCTGGAGATCGGTTTTGCCGACCTGCACAAAAATCAGCAGCATTTCAAGCAGGTCGCCAGGGAACTCGAGCCCGGCAAGGAAGCGCGCGCTGTTCTGGAAGAACTGGGATCCGATCACCCCGCGCCGGA
The DNA here is from genome assembly GCA_036502905.1 of Occallatibacter sp. Lineage (GTDB taxonomy): Bacteria > Acidobacteriota > Terriglobia > Terriglobales > Acidobacteriaceae > Telmatobacter. The sequence goes on from DASXXV010000248.1 coordinate 14,571, forward strand.
CCAACTGCTCAACGCCTTCCGCTCGACGTTCGACAACCTGATCGCGTTTATCCAGTCGCACCACATCGTCACGATTCCCTCGGATGTGCGCCCGATCGTCGAAGAGACCCCGCCATTCATGCGGGCCACGACGTTTGCATCCATGGATACGCCGGGCCCGTTCGAAAAGCACGCCACAGAGGCCTACTTCAACGTCACGCTGCCGGAGAAGACCATGACGCCGAAAGAAGTAGATGGGTACATGCACTCTTTCAACAAGGGGACGATCATTTCGACGGCGGTGCACGAGGCTTATCCGGGCCATTACGTGCAGTTCCTCTGGGTGCCGCAGGCGCCCAGCCGCGTGCGCAAACTGCTGGGCGCCAACACCAATGTGGAGGGCTGGGCGCATTACTGCGAGCAGATGATGCTGGACGCGGGCTACGGCCAACCCGGAGCAGGCGCAAAGGACGAGCGGGAAGCGAAGTTTCTTCGCCTGGGTCAGATCCAGGACGCGCTGCTGCGCGATGCGCGATTCGTTGTCGGAATCCAGATGCACACGGGGAAGATGACCACCGACGAGGCTATCGAGTTCTTCCAGAAGGAGGGTTACCAGTCAAAGGAAACGGCGGTGGTGGAAACCAAGCGCGGAACCGGGGACCCGACCTATCTCTATTACACGCTGGGCAAGCTGGAGATCATGAAGCTGCGGGAGGATCTGAAAGCGAAGGAGGGGGCGTCCTTCTCGCTGGAGAAGTTTCACGACGAGTTTCTGAAGCAGGGATTCCCGCCGATCAAGATTGTGCGCCAAGCGATGCTGGGGGATAATTCGCCGGCACTGTAGACCTGAAAGCGGAGTTGGCGGAGTTGGCGGAGGTGGTGTGGTGTCCCCCGAAGTACTTGAACGACACCTGCAGATCCTTCGACTCCATTTGTCGCTCAACCACCCCAGCGACCAAGACCTGTCGCTGGGGGCCCCGGAAACGCGCCAAATTTCGCTCAGGATGACAAATTTGTGTATGGGTGCGAACTCAAGGGGCAGGACACTTGCGGAGCGGCAGAGGCACGCAACTGTAGCTCCGCCATGCGTTCAGTAGCCGCCCTTCCACTTGATGTTGCAGCCGATGGAAGGCTTCTGGTCCTTGGGCACCGGCTGGTCTGCGAGCAGGGCGTCCATCGCGGCGCGCAGGTCCTGGCCGGTGACGGGAACCCCGCTGCCAGGGCGGCTCGAGTCGAACTGGCCGCGATAGGCGAGTTTCATATCGCCGTCGAAGAGGAAGAAATCGGGCGTGCATGCGGCGTGATAGGCGCGGGCCACGTCCTGGGTTTGGTCATACAGGTATGGAAAGCGGAAGCCCAGGCGCTGGGCCTGCGCTTTGAGCCCGTCCGGCGCGTCGTCGGGATAGGTATCCGCATCGTTACTGCTGATGGCGACGATGCCGACCGGCTGGCCATCGTAGTCCATCCCCAGCGCGGCCAGGCCCTTTTCGACGTGCTTCACGTAAGGGCAATGGGTGCAGATGAACATCACCAGCAAGCCTTTCCGGCCGAGGAAGTCGTCCCGCCGTACGGTCTTGCCGGCTACCACGTCGCGGAGCGCAAAATCGGGCGCTCCCGTGCCCAACTCAAGTTGCATGGTCGACTCCGTCAGTGCCATCGCCAAATCTCCTGGTTTCGATCTTTAGCTGCGCGATCGTCGGGCGCCGCGGTCTTGCGCGTACTCCCTCAGGCCTAATGATAAGGCCCGCCGCACCGTCCGGCTGCTATGATGCGTCGCAGGAAAGCCATGACAGAGCTTGAAGAGAACCGATCGCCGGGAGCGCGTTTTCGCGCGGCGCTGGGAATGGAAAAACCGCTGCAAGTGGCCGGCGCTATCAATGCGTACACCGCGCGCCTGGCGGAGGCCGCGGGTTTCCGCGCGCTGTATCTATCGGGCGGAGGGCTGGCGGCCAACTCCCTGGGTATGCCGGACCTGGGGATCAGCACCATGGAAGACGTGCTTACCGATGTGCGGCGCATAACCGATGCAAGCCAGCTTCCGCTGCTGGTGGACATCGATACCGGCTGGGGCAGCGCATTCAACATCGCCCGTACCATCAGATCGATGATCAAGGCCGGAGCGGCGGCGGTGCACATCGAGGACCAGGTGGGGGCCAAGCGATGCGGGCACCGGCCGGGCAAGGAACTGGTTCCCGTGGCGGAAATGGTGGACCGGGTGAAATCCGCAGTGGATGCGCGCAGCGACGCGCAGTTTGTGATCATGGCGCGGACCGACGCGCTGGCCAATGAGGGCTTGGCAGCCGCCATCGAGCGAGCCCAGGCTTATGTGGCAGCGGGCGCCGACATGATTTTCGCGGAGGCGGTGACAGAATTGGCCATGTACAAGCAATTCCGGCAGGCGGTCGGCGTGCCCATCCTGGCCAACATTACGGAATTCGGCAATACGCCGCTGTTCACCCGCGAGGAACTGGCGTCGGCCGGCGTGGACATTATTCTTTATTGCTGCGCGGCCTACCGGGCGATGAACGCCGCCGCGCTGAAGGTGTACGAGACCATCCGCGCGGAAGGCACCCAGCGCAATGTCATTGCACTTATGCAATCGCGCGCAGATCTATACAGGTACCTTGATTATCACGCTTACGAAACCAAACTCGATGAACTATTCATGAAGAGCAAAATCTGAATTCTGACTGGACACTTCTCGATTGCATCTATTAGGTTGAGGCTCTCTACACGGAGTCGGAGTGTGTCATGAGCAAGACTGAGGTCGCGTCTTCCCCGGCGGTTTTCAAGCCGAAGAAATCCGTAGCACTCTCCGGCACGCCAGCCGGCAACACCGCCCTCTGTACGGTGGGGTACAGCGGTAATGATCTGCATTACCGCGGATACGATATCCGGGACCTTGCCGCCGACTGCGAGTACGAGGAGGTGGCCTATCTCCTGGTGCACGGAAAGCTTCCCAACAACATCGAATTGACGGCGTATAAGACCAGCCTCGCACCGCTGCGCAGCCTTCCCGCGTCCGTAAAACAGGCGCTGGAACTGCTGCCGCCCGCCACCCATCCGATGGACGTGTTGCGCACCGGAGTTTCGGTGCTGGGGTGCGCGCGGCCTGAAAGCGCGGACCACAGCGAAGCCGGGGCGCGGGCCATAGCCGACGCGCTGCTGGCGTCGATGGGTTCAATGCTGCTGTATTGGCATCACTACGCGCGCAACGGGAGGCGCATCGAAGTGGAGCCGGGCGGGGATTCTATCGCGGAGCATTTTCTTTATCTGCTGCACGGCGAGGTGCCACCGCGGGAGTGGGTGGCCGCGATGCAAACTTCACTGATCCTGTATGCGGAGCACGAATTCAACGCGTCGACGTTTACGGCCCGGGTGATCGCTGGGACCGGATCGGATCTCCATTCCTGCATTACGGGTGCAATAGGCGCGCTGAAAGGGCCGAAGCACGGCGGGGCCAACGAAGTGGCGCTGGAGATCCAGAACCGCTACAGTTCGCCGGCCCATGCGGAGGCCGATATTCGCCGCCGCATGGAAGAGCGCGAAGTGATCATCGGCTTTGGCCACCCGGTGTACACCATCAGCGATCCGCGCAGCGACATCATTAAGGAAGTGTCGCGCGGCCTGGCGGACAACGCCGGCGGCAGCGTGCATTTCGCGGTGGCCGAGCGCATCGAGCAGGTGATGATGGACAGCAAGCGCATGTTCCCGAATCTAGACTGGTACAGCGCCGTCGCGTATCACGCCATGGGGATACCCATCGACCTGTTTACCCCGCTGTTCGTGATGGCGCGGACAGCGGGGTGGTGCGCGCACGTTCTGGAACAGCGCAGCGATGGCAAGATCATCCGGCCCTCGGCCAATTATGTCGGGCCGGAGCCACTGGAGTTTGTGCCCATCGAGCGGCGGGAATAGCGAATTCGTTCTCCAATCAACGACAAATGTTCGGCTTGAAAGGTGCGGGCTTCAGCCAGTAGGTTTAACTGAAGCAAAATATCCAAAGGGGGGTCAATCCCCGAGGAATTGCGCATGCTTCAGGAGAACGTGTGTCCGCTCACATCAGGAACGAACGCCCCGCGCCCGACAAGGTCCTCATAGATATCGCCGACTACGCATTGGGCTACGAGGTGAAAAGCGACCTCGCCTACAGCACCGCGCGCGCCTGTCTCATCGACACGCTGGGCTGCGGGCTGGAGGCGCTGGAGTACCCCGCCTGTACCAGGTTGCTGGGGCCGGTGGTGCCGTGCACGGTTGTTCCCAGCGGCGCGCGCGTGCCGGGCACCAGCTATCAACTGGATCCGGTCCAGGCCGCGTTCAACATCGGGGCGATGATCCGCTGGCTCGATTTCAATGACACATGGCTGGCCGCGGAGTGGGGTCATCCGTCCGATAACCTGGGCGGAATTCTGGCCACGGCCGACTGGCTTTCCCGCACCGCTCTTTCTCAGGGCAAGCCTTCGCTCCCCATGCGCCGGGTGCTCACCGCGATGATCAAGGCACACGAGATCCAGGGCTGCATTGCCCTGGAGAATTCGTTCAACAAGGTTGGCCTGGATCACGTGGTGCTGGTAAAGGTGGCGACCACGGCCGTGGTCAGCGAATTGCTTGGTCTGAGCCGCGAGCAGACGACGAACGCGCTCTCGCTGGCATGGGTTGACGGCCAGAGCCTGCGCACCTATCGCCACGCACCCAACACCGGGTCGCGCAAGAGCTGGGCGGCGGGCGACGCCACCAGCCGCGGCGTGCGCCTGGCGCTGATGGCGCGCGCCGGGGAGATGGGTTACCCCTCGGTCCTGACGGCGAAGACCTGGGGCTTTTACGATGTTTCCTTCCGCGGGCAGGAATTCAAGTTCCAGCGGCCGTTCGGCTCGTACGTCATGGAGAATGTTCTTTTCAAGATCAGCTACCCGGCGGAGTTCCACGCCCAGACGGCGGTGGAAGCGGCCATGACGCTGCGCCACCGGCTGGAGCAGCTGGGCAAAACGGAAGGCGATGTCCGTTCAATCCTGATTCGCACGCACGAGGCGTGCCTCCGAATTATCGACAAGCCGGGCCCGCTGGCCAATCCCGCCGATCGCGATCACTGCATCCAGTACATGATTGCCATTCCGCTGATTTTTGGACGTCTGACGGCCGCCGATTACGAAGACGGCATCGCGGCCGATGCCCGAATCGATGCCTTACGCGCCAAGGTAACGTGCGTGGAGGAGTCGCGCTTCACCGCCGATTATCACGATCCGGAAAAACGGTCGATTGCGAATTGGCTGCGGATCGAGCTGACGGATGGAACCGTTCTCGAAGAAACGGTGGAATATCCCATCGGGCATCGCCGCCGTCGGCAGGAAGGAATGCCGCTGCTGATTGAGAAGTTCAAGAGAAACCTGCAGCGGCGTTTTCCGGAGGCGCAGCAGCAGCGCATCATCGACGCGTCACTCGATCCTGAACGACTCGCCCGGATGCCGGTGAATGAATACGTGGACTTGTACGTCCCGTGAACTGCGCGCATCGAGGGAGTCGCTCGCGGTGGCGAGTTCAGGCGAAGCCGGAGCGGGAAATTCCTGCCGCCAACGGTGGCCGCACGCTCATCGCGCCCCATGCGTTATACTCCGGACGCAGCTAAGAAAAAAACTGGAGGCTTCAACTATGCGTTGGCATGGATTGGGTATGTTTGGGGCGGGAGCGGTGATGCTGCTGGGAATGGTGACGGCACCGCCGGCGCTGGCCCAGGGCGATACCGTTGTCAAGGCTGCCGAGGTGCAAAAGCTTCTTCCCGATGCGGTGTGGTACAAGGGGCAGTCCGCGCCCGCGCAGAAGCGCAACTCCGGCGGCGTGAAGTTTGCCGATGGCTCCTTCGTGCTGGCCACGCTGGTGGATAACAGCGGATACGCGAGCGACGTGGCGGCCAAGTACCAGGCCTACTTCGTAACCGAGCTAGCTATCAAGATCGGCGGCCAGAGCCTGCCTGCCGGGGTTTATGGCGTGGGATTCATCACCGACAATAAGTTCGTTGTAACCGATGTTGGCGGTCACGATGTACTCACCGCGAGTTCCTCGACCGATGAAGAGATGAAGCGGCCGATGCCGCTGCAAGTGACTGCGGACCCGGGCGGCGGTTTCAGGCTGTATGCCGGCCGGCGGTATGTCACGTTGAGCAAGTAGGCGAGTTCCGCTCCCTGGCTGGCGAGGCCGGGGAGCGTTTCGAATCTGCATCGCGGATCAGCGCGGGACCTCAAAGGAGGTTTCGTCAGCCCGGCTCTTTGCGGCTGCTGGCGGCGCGGCGGGATGCGAGTCGGCCAACACCTCGTGCAGAACTTCCTCGATTGCGTCCACCGCAGTTCTTACGGATTCGGTGGCGCCCGGATCGGCCGCATAGGTGATGCACTCGATGGCCTGCAGCGAGTTGCGGATGCGGTCGGTCATCCACTTGATGGATTCGAAACGGTGCAGTAGTTCCAGCTTCCGCCAGCGAACCGCGAATTGCCATCGAAGGACCACGGCGAAACTCAAGCCGCCTGCCAGCAGGCTTCCCACGATGCGCATGGGTCCCTTGTCATGCAGCCAGTCATCGTAGACCAGCCATTGGATGAAAATGGACATCGCGAAAACCGCGATGGCACACGCCACGGACAGCAGCCAAATCGCCATATCGGATGCGATCTGGCGCGCTAATGGGAGCTGGGTTTTGGGCTTCATCGAATGTGCTTGTCCAGAGGCTTGCTGAAAAACTCAGCTTCAGTTTGAACAGGTTACGCCACGACGGGAGTCGTACCCCTGCTACAGAACACTCGTTCCCCCGAGTTTTTCCGAAGCCTGTAGAGTCGTGCCCCGCTACAGAACAGACGTTTTTGTGAGGCTTTTGCAGACGACATCGCTTAAAATGGGAGAAGATTCCCGCATTCACAATTTTAAATAGAGAAGGATAGACGAAAATGTTCCAGTCAACCTGGTGGATTCACAGGGCGAGTGTCCCCACACTCCTATTGATACTAACGCTCGGCATGTTCGGATGCGCTTCCAAGCAGGAGAAGGCGCTCGAGCAAGCGAAGAAACAGGCGGTGGCGACCGGCCAGCCTCAGCAGGTCGTAAGCGTCGACAACAATGGCATTACCACTACGTCTGTCGTGCAGCCTCCGGCGTCAGGGCAGAAGGATGCGACCATCGTGACCACCAGCGCGCCGCCAGCTGCGGGCGCCGCGAAGCCATCCGCTTCGGGGCCGGTAGTAACAGCGGTGCCGCAAGCTCCTCCGCACCCGGCCGCTCCGGCGGAAGTGACGATTCCCGCGGGGACATCGCTGGCGGTCCGGGTTGATCAGCGTATCAGCGTTAAGACCAGCCATGCAGGCGAAACGTTCACCGGTGAAATCGTGCAGCCTGTCATGGCCAGCGACGGCAACTTGCTGGTGCCGAAGGGATCGCAGGTACGCGGGGTTATCGATGCTGCGCACCGGCGCGGACGGTTCAAGGGCGCATCCTTGCTCGAGTTGCGGCTTACAGCCATTTCCCTGGATGGAACCGAGTACCCGGTGCGGACCAGCGACCTGACCCAGCGCAAGAAAGGGAAGGGCAAGCGTTCCGCCGCATTCATCGGTGGAGGGTCGGGACTGGGGATGCTGGTAGGCGGACTGGCGGGCGGTGGCACGGGACTCCTGATCGGCGGGCTGGCTGGCGGTGGCGCGGGCACGGCGGCGGCAGGACTTACCGGCAATCGCGACCTCGACATTCCCGCGGAGTCGATCGTGCACTTCAAGCTGGCGAGCGACCTGGTGATTCAGGAAGGGCAGTAGGCAGCCCGGCGTCGTGCCGGCCCGCTCGCAGGCACGATGAATATCCTCTTACATGGGGTCGACAGGCGGGGCGCCGGACTCATCCTGCCCGGATGTGAACGACGCCCGCCGCCGCGCTGATTCTCAGTGAGCGCGAAACCGGTTTCGCGCCGATCTTCGCGCTGCGCCCACGGAAAGACCAATCCATTTCTCCTGATAGGAATCAGAGCGAGTCAGTGTGCGCCGTTCTGAATTCGGAACGAACCGCTCTGCACGAACGCGGTCCGCGTTGCATCAGTTCGCATCAATCCTCCACGCATGCACGGCTAGAATCGCTGCTCAGAGGCGGACTTCGCCGGGCGGGCGTTCGGCGTTTTCGTTCTGGCCGATGAGTTCAGTGTTGAAAAGAGGATGCGATGAGTGCGACTGTTTCGATCGCGAGCGTGCGCGCAACGAGTCTGCTGAAACCGATTCTGATTGGCGGCGCGATTGCAGGAACGCTCGATGAGATCTGCGCACTCGCTACCATGGGCTGGAAGGTTCCGCGCGTGGATGCCGCAGGACTCCTTGGTCCCTCGGTAATCAAGAGCACCGGGATTGGAATCTGGATTCTCGGTTTCGCGCTTCATTTCTTCATTGCGTTCTCGGCGGCGGCGATTTACTGCCTGGCGAGCCGGATGCTGCCGTTTCTGAAGGAACACTTCGTGGTCTGCGGGATGTTTTATGGGATCGCGGTGTTCCTGACGATGTACCTCGTGGTGATGCCGCTGTGCGCGTTCCACTACAAGGGGCCGTATACGCTGAGCGGGCTGCTGCAGGGGATCATCGTGCACATGGTGCTGGTGGGGCTCCCGATCGGGTGGAGCCTGAAGAGGTGGGGGGAATAGCGCGGATGCGTGGTGCGTCACTGCCCTCCGCAATCGGTCACGCCGCCCGTGGGAACTTTTGAATTTTGGGGCGCCTCCGCCGTGAGGCATGCCACAGATCGTATTGCTGTTGCAGATCCAGCCAAAGGCCCGGCTCGGTGCCGAACGCATCCGAGAGGCGAAGAGCCATCGAGGCGGTGAACGCCGCGCGGCCGTTGAGCAGGCGCGAGAGCGTAGAACGCGCGACACGCAGATGCTTGGCCGCCCTGCCAACCGGCGTTGAACCGATATATTCGCGCAGAATCTCGCCGGGTGCGCCGGGTTGTACATCATCCTCTCCATAGTCTTGCCGGAATGACCGATCATGAAACGACTGTAGCGCGTAGCGCCTCACGCATCAAGAAAACGAACGGGGAGGCAGGTGAGGGTTGTCATTTCCCAAGTCTCAAAAGCGAGACCTGAGGCACCCCAGGGACCCTTGGAGTCTTCCCGGGTTAAGATGGAGATGTTTGCCGAGGTGCCCGAATGAAAGAAATCGTGTTCGAGGTAACACAGGAGGCCGATGGCGGTTACATCGCGGAGGCGATTGGCGAGAGTATCTTCACCCAGGCCAATACCTGGGAGGAACTGCGGGCCAACGTGCGCGAAGCGGTGCAGGCCTTCTACTTTGACTCCGCTCCTCCGGCGTCCATCCGTCTGCGCCTCGTGCGTGACGAGGTGCTGGCCGTCGCATGAAGCTACCGCGAGATCTGAGCGGGGAAGACCTGATCAAGCATTTGTGCAAGCATTGGGAATACCAGCGAGTGCATCAAGTTGGTAGCCATGTGATCCTGCAAACGGAACTGCCCAGTCATCATCGGATCGCCGTTCCTGCACATACGCCCCTGCGGATTGAGACAGTATAGGCCAAATGCCGAACGCGGACCTTTGCGGTCCGCGTTCGGCCTTTCTAGTTGGTTGTGATCGCTGTGCGGCGCGGCTCAGGCCGTGCCCTTTCAAGCCAGACCTCTATGCTTTCGCGGGCACCAGGTTCCCCAGCTTCTCCTGCACCATCTCCTGTGCGTGGGCGAAGAAGTCATCCTTGGAGATCTTGCCGGCGTCGACGTCGGCGAGGATGGCTTTCTGGGCTTCGTAGTCGCGGTTCTTGATGCCGGCCTTGGACTGCAGCATGCGCCATGCCTTGCGGCGCTCCACGCAGAACATGACCAGCTGGCGAGAGAGAGCGCGGTACTCGGTCTTGCCGTTTTCCTCCAGCGTGATGTAGACGCCGAAATCCGGAATGAACGAGCGGTGCGACGGCGTGAGGTAGCGGCGATAGACCACGTCCTGCTGGGTGATGCGGACCAGCATGTTATCGAGCGGGATGAGCTTTTCAGCCTGCTCGGGCTTGACCTTGCGCAGGTGGTTGCGGAAGCGGGCTTCGGTGGTGCACCAGTGGGCCACGGTGTAGCGGCGGGCTTCGCCGGTCACCTTGTCCTTGGTCTCGTACCAGTCGAGATCCTTGCTGGGGTTGCCGGTGACATCGAGAGCTTCCTGGTAGCTTTCGCCCTTGCGCGGATCGAAGACAAACTCGGGGACGCCGCGCGAGTCGCGTACGCGCTGCGCCTGGTGGAGAGCCATGTCGTCGGGCACGCCGTGTTCCGGCTGGCAGGTGGTGAAGGCCTGCAGGAACATGGTGCCGCGGTACTCGAGGCCGTCGAGAATGGCGCGGTAGAGCTTGGGAGCGTTGGCCATCGAGACCTGGGCGATAAACGGCGAGCCGTGTCCGGCGAGGAAGGTTTCCGCGACGGTCTTCTTCTCGGTGTTCTTCCCCTGGGTGGCGGAGCCGAACGAGTTCATATCGTTGCCGCCCAGCATGGGGGTGGAGTCGGAGTTCTGGCCGCCGGTGTTGGAGTAGACCTGCGTATCCAGCATCAACGCCTTCACGTTGGGCCGGTTCTGCAGGATGACCTTGGACATGTTCTGGTACCCGATGTCGCCCATGCCGCCGTCGCCGCCGACCACCCAGACCTTGGGCAGTTCGACGATTTCCTGATCGGTCATCAGGGCATCGGTGAAGTGGGTGAGCTCGTAGTACTGGCGATCGTTCAATCCTTTTTCGCCCATGATGATGTCGGTGATGCGCTCAGGGATCACGGAGCGGCGCGCGTGGTCGACGATGAAGCTCTCGCCCATGAGCCAGCCCACGGTGATGCCGTCCTGGAAGAGCGAGTTCATCCACGGATAGGGGTGGGGGTTGTTGGGCGAAGTGGAGCCGTACACGGTGTTGCAGCCGGTGTGGGCGGCCATGGCCATCACGGACATGCCGTTGGCCAGGCGGCCGTCGATGGGCTGCAGCGACTTGTGGTTGAAGGCTTCAGTGAGGAGCACAGCGGCCAGAGCTTCGACCAGCTGGGCGTCGGTGATGGGGCCGTTCTTTTCTTCGTGGGCCTTGATGCGCGCGCGGGTGTCGGCATCGTCTTCGCCGCCGAGGCCGAGGATCATGTGCGCGACGCCCTGGCGGAGAAGCTCATAGGCCTTGGCATCGGCTGCTTTCAGGGCTTCCAGTTTGGCTACGCCGTTCTTCTCGAGGTCGCCCGCCTTGGCGACGAAGCGATCCGCTTTGCTATGGAAGACGGGGCGCATGTAGGCCTCGGTGACGGCGGCGATGGAGCGGAGGACCGATTTCTCGCCGCAGCCGGCGCAGGCGCCGTCGCCGGACACGAGGGCGTCATAGTTGCGGCGCACCATGAGCATGTTGCGCAGGGTGGCGGTCTTCGAATCCGCGGGGTTGGCGGCGTTGAAGAGGCCAAGGTATTTCTGCGAGGTGTCGGGCAGCAGGTTGAGGAAGGCAGTGCCGGTTTCGTGCTCGGCATTGACGTCCTCGGTTTCCTGCACCATTCTGAGCGCGTTGTGATCGCCGCAGGCGGTGACACAGGCCGCGCAGCCCTTGCACAGGTCGCTGACGAATATGGAGAAGATGCCGCCCGAGCCGGGCGTCTTGCGCTCCGGCGAGGAGAAGATGGCGTTGGTCTTCTGGTAGGCCATCGGCACCTTGTCGATGATGGTGTAGAACTGGGACTTGGCTTCGGCCGAGAAGCCGTCGACGGACTCGGTGACTTCGCGAATGATCTTCTGCAGGGGCGTGCCCTGCTTGATTTCGGCCAGCATGCGCTGGCGGGTCTGCTTCTCGATCTCGGGGAGCTTGTCGATCATCTTGCGGCGCTGGGCGGGATCGGAGACGTAGCGCGTGACCGCGGTGCCAAGCATGGTGCCGAGGTCCTGCGAGGTGTTGGGCAGAGCGGTGTCAGGGCAGACCGAGATGCACTCCATGCACTGGGTGCAGTTCTCGGGGATGTAGAGCGGGGTCTCGCGGCGCGCGACGTACTTGGATGCCGTGTCGCCGGTGGCCGCAGCGATCACGCCCATGGCGGACAGCGGGGTGGCGGGCTGGTTGTAGCCGAAGGCCGAACGGAACTCGGCGTCGAAGGCGGCAATGGAAGCGATGGGCGCGCGGGCGGCCTGGTTGGGCGGCGGCGGCGTGGAGCGGCATCCGCCCACGGTGCAGGACTCGGCGGCAGCCGTAACCGGCTCCAGCACCGGCAGGAGGGCGTGTCCGCGGAGGCTGGAGTGGTCGGCCGCGGCGAGCTCGCCGATTTTGATTTCCTTTACGCGTTCCAGGCCCTGGAGCATCACTTCCATGTTGGACTGGACCACGGCATCGCCTTGCTTGCCGAACTTCTTCACGTACTGCTTGTACACGACGTCGCGGTACTGCTCCTGGGTAATGCCGAATTCGTCGAGCAAGCCGGAGACGGCGAAGAAGCCGCCGAGGAAAGCATTGCCCTGCATACGGAGCTGGAGGTCGCCGCGGTCGGTGGCCTTGCGGGCGATGTCGAAGCCGGGCAGGGTGAAGACGCGAATTTTCTTATCGATGATCTGCTTGCGCGCCCAGATGGGAAGGTTCTCCCAAGCTCGCTCGCCTTCGGCGTCGGACTCCCACAGCAGGCTGCCGCCTTGCTGGATACCGTCGAGGGGGTTGGTGTGGGTAAAGGCCTTGGGATCGCAGCATAGAACGGTAGTTACGTGGCGTAGGTCACAGTTGACCCGGATGCGGTCCTTGGCGGCCACCATAAAGTAGCTGGTGGGCGCGCCTTTCTTTTCGGAGCCGTACTTGGGGTTGGCGCTGACGTGGATGATTTCGGCGGGGTTGCCGTACTCGTCCACGACCTTGTCGCGCTCGTAGAGCAGGTCATTGAGGTCGCCGATGATGGCGCCGAGGTTCTTGCCGGTGGTGACGGCGCCCCATCCGCCGATGGAGTGGAAGCGGACGGCAGCGGCGCCTTTGGGGAGGAGCGAGGGCATCTCGCTGGGGTCGGCGATGACCGAGTACGGGTGGTCGATGCCGAGAACGATGAAGCTGGTGCCGTCGGCGGCGGTGTGTCCGTCCTGACGGGCGCGGCCGGCAGTGGCGAACTCGAATGCGCCGATGATGTGCTCAGGGCGGAAATCGCGGGAGCCGAGGCCGTAGGTGCCGCCGATGATGTGGGGCACTTCTTCGAGGGACATTTTGGGGAGGCCCGGTGCGCCCTGTACGGCTTTCGACAGCGCGGTACGAATGTCGCGGCCGAGCGGGTTGTCAGGGCTCAGGGACTCGTCAGTGCGCTCAAGGATGATGACATTCTTCTTGCCGCGGAGGGCTTCGACAACGGCCGCCTCAGGGAATGGACGGATGACGTTGATATGCAGGGAGCCCACGGAGGCATTGCGGGTCTGGCGGAGGTAGTCGACCGCGGCCTCGATGTTTTCAGCGGCGGAGCCGAGGGAGACGAAGACAGTCTCGGCGTCGTCGGTCTTGTACTTCGTGACCAGGCCGTAGGTGCGGCCGGTGAGCTCGCCGAAGTCTTTGTAAGCGGCTTCAAGGAATTCGAGAATCGGCTCGGAGAAGTTGTTCCGGCGGGCGACGATGCCCTGCATGTAGTGCTCTTGATTTTGGACCGGGCCGATGAGGATGGGGTTGGCGAGGTCGATCATCTTGGGCACGCGGCGGCGCGTGGGTCCGAAGAGGGTCCGCTGGGCTTCCGTGGGGCAGTCGATGATGTCGGCGGGGGAGCCGAGGTATTCGCGGATCAGCTCGGACTCGTGCTTGTAGAAGGTGCGCTCGAGGTGCGAGGTGAGGAAGCCGTCCATGATGTTCATGCCCGGCGTCAGGCTAAGCTCGGTGACGCGGCGCAGGATCAGCGCCTGGTCGGCGGTCTGCTGCGAGTCCTTGCCGAAGAGCATGATCCAGCCGGTGTCGAGCGCGCCATAGATGTCGTCGTGTCCGCAGTGCACGTTGAGGGCGTGCTTGGTGAGGGCGCGGGCGCCGACTTCGAGGACCATGGTGCTGCCCTTGCCGGGGGCGTGGTAATACTGCTCGACGCCGTAGACGATGCCCTGGCCGGAGGTGAAGTTGACCACGCGCTTGCCGCAAACGGAGTGAGCGATGGCGCCGCCCTGGGCCGCGTGTTCGCCTTCAGTCTCAATGGCGATGGTGTTGTGACCGAAAACGTTAAGATTGCCCTCAGCA
>DASXXV010000249.1:0-12489 GCA_036502905.1 Occallatibacter sp.
CCGACGGCCGCTACTCCCAGACGTCGATATCGAATCCGAACTTCTGCAGGATGCGATAGGCGGCGGCCGAGGTAAATTCGATCGAGGGGCGTCCCGTGGCCAGGGCCACCACCTGCCGGGTGGGATATTCAATCTTTCCGATGGTGACCGAATATCTCTGCACCCGGCTCGGCGGAACCCCTTTGACCGCCCGGATAAAATCTTCCCTGGTCAACTCATATCGCTTGGCTCGGTGCACGAACTGCAGTTTCTTCCCCATCTCCGGCTCCGTTTCCGAGGTTTGAAAGCCATCATAATCATCTTTCTCTAATTCCTCATCAGCGTTTTTGGAATCGCCGCTCCGGATGGCCGGGGCTCGCAACTTGATTGCATGAAATTAAGGAGCCGGGTGCCACAATCGAAGCAATGGCCGAGTATCGGCGCGAGCCAGGCCGGACCGGGAAATCTGCATTGGCGCCGTTGGGAGCCGTTTAAGCGCCCGAAAACGCCATTAAACGCCCATTTTCAAGCCCGCGTCATTCGCGATAACCGGTATCAAATGCAGAGACTTCCGCGCCAGCGAGTGGGGGAAAAAAGAGACCCCCTCCCCCCGCGGAACTGCCTTTTCCCGAAATTGCGATATGCTGGTAACGTGCGCCCGTAGCTCAGCTGGATAGAGCGAACGCCTCCGGAGCGTTAGGTCGGGAGTTCGAATCTCTCCGGGCGCACCAGGCCTGCCATCCACTCAGAACGACATCCTTTAGCGGCAGCCTTGCCCCGTTACCCCATGATCTTGCGCATGTACTCAACGTCCTCGCGCAAGTCGGACATGGGATCGCCCTGGAATTCTTCCTGCTCGATGAAATAGTGCTTCAGGCCCGTGGCCGCCCGCATGATCGGCTTGTAGTCGATCGGTCCATGCCCCATCACCACGTTCTTGAACTTGCCGTCCGGCTGCTTGACCAGGTCCTTCACATGCAGCAGGGGAAAGCGTTCCGGGGTCTTGCTCAAGTAATCGATAGGATTGTGTCCGCCGGCCACCACCCATCCGCAATCCATTTCGAACACCACGTACTTGGGATCGGTCTGCTTCAGCAGTTCGTCGTAGAACACCACCCCGTTCTCGGTCCCGAATTCCACCCAGTGATTGTGGTATCCGAAGGTGATCCCCGCGGCCTTGACCTTCTCGCCGATCTTGTTGAACTCATCGGCTGCGTAGCGCCAGTCGTCCAGCGTCATTTCGCCTTTGCGCGACGGGTCGCGGTGCACCCCCGCCCACGAGCAGATGATGTACTCCAGGCCCAGAGTGTGCCCGTAATCGATCCACTCAGCGAGCTTCGGTTTCAGTTCCAGCAGCGCATGGTGCGTGCTCACGCAGCGCAGGCCCGCGGCATCCATGGAGTGGCGGAACTCGGCCGCAGTCTTATGGAAATATCCCGCAGCTTCCACCTGCTTGATGCCGATTGCGCCCAGTTGATGCAGGGTACCGTCGAAGTCCTTGGGCAACTGTTCGCGCACCGAATACAGTTGCAGACCCACCGGCACGTGCTTTACCTGCGCCGGCGCAAGCCGCTGACCCAATGCCGCGGCAGCCGCCGCAGCGCCGGTGGCCTTCACAAAATTTCTGCGTGATACGTCACTCATCGAAAGCATCTCCTCAAAATTCCTATGCACCCTTAATAGTCTGTTCCGCCGCATCCCACGTGGCCACGTTGCGATGAAAGTACGAGTGATTCGCCATGTGGCACGCAATCGCCGCGTTATTGCCGAAGACCTCGTCCTCCACAACATGCTCGCGCGTCTCCACGCCGTGAAAGAACGCGGCCAGATGATCGGCCGTGTCATCGTAGCCGTGGGGAGCGGAAAAAGCCTCCACCTCGCCCAGCTTTTCCTGCTTCGCGGGATGCGCGGCGTGCCATTCATCGAGATATTTCTTTTTCTCTTCCGCCGTCCACCCGTCCAGCGAATAGCCTTCCGGCTGCGGGCTGGTATCCTGCGGAGCCACGGTAATGGTATTGCCGACGATGGTCAGCGTGGCCTCCCGCCCATAGAAAACAGTGGACTCGACGTTGGAATTGTTCTGGTTGCAGTGCATGCTCACGGTCGCGCCCGGATAATCGTACAGCGTGGCGAGCAGGTCGGGATAATCGCGCCCGTCCTTGAAGTGCGTCAAGCTGCCCGACGAATAGGCGCGGGCGGGAGCAGTATTGATTCCGCTGACGCACTGAATCCCCGAAAGCAGATGCACGAACAAATCGCCCGCCAGCCCCTCGCCATAATCCGCAAAACACCGCCAGCGGAAGAACCGGGCCGCATCGAAAGGCCGCTCGGGCGCATCGCGCAGCCACGTCTTCCAGTCGATCGTCTCCGGACTTGCATCGGATGCAATGGGATAGACCCACGCTCCCGAAGGCCCGTTGCGATCGGTGTGCGCCTCGATGAACGTCACTTCGCCCAGGCGCCCCGACTTGTAAATCTCCGCGGCCTTCTTGAATGCGATGTTGCTCACCCGCTGGCTGCCCACCTGGAAAATGCGCTTGCCCTTCTGCACGGCTTCCACCATGGCCAGCCCGTCGCGAACGTTGTGCGACATCGGCTTCTCGCAGTACACGTCCTTGCCTGCATCCAGGCAGTCGAGAACCACGTGGCGATGCTGAAAATCCGCTACCGCAACGATGACCGCCTCCACATCCTTGCGGTCCAGCAGGGAACGGTAATCGCGCGTCGTGGGAACGTCGGCGCCCCACGCCTCCTGCCCGGCCTTCTGGTGCATGGTGTACAGGTCTGCCGTGCCCACGCATTCGCCGGTGGGCACCTGGCGCGCGGACCGCAGCAGGTCGCACCCGCGGATTCCGGTTCCAATGGAGACGAATCGTATCTTGCGGCCATTGGCGGCCGGGGTCTGCGCGGAGAGCGTTGGAGGTTTAAGAATCGTCGCGTTGGCGGTCGCGCCTGCGGCCAGGGCTCCGGCGCCGATGCGCACAAATTCGCGGCGTGTCCAGGCTGACTTCATTGGCACCCTCTCTACAGCAGCGCAATTCTCGCTCTCCGAACGTCATCATGTAAAGGAATGCTGCTCAAACGTTTTTCCCGGTATCCGCTGCCGGCTCCGGCTTGCTGCCTGGCCCCCTGGGCAGTACCATTAGCAGCGGTCATCGAATCAGGCATCACGGTTCCTAGAATGAATTCTTCACCTATGCATTCCATACGACCTGCACCTTGCCGTGAAGGTCTTCGTCGTCAATTTGCATGTGCGCTGCTGGTGGCCGTCTCTGCGCCCTCTGCTCTGTCAGCCCAGGGCCGCTTGCACCGCGCTCCAACTCCTGATTTCGGTCCCAACGTGCTGCTCTTCAAGGCGGATATGCCCGCGGCGCAGATCCAGCAGCAGATCGACAAGGTCTACGCCGTGCAGCAGCACAGCGAATTCGGCTCCCAGCGCAACGCGCTGCTCTTCCTGCCCGGCGAATATCACGTGGACATCCCCGTCGGTTTCTACACGCAAGTCCTCGGCCTGGGCAATATCCCAGAGGCCGTGCACATCATCGGCAACGTTCACTCCGACGCCAGCCTGCCCCGCAACAACGCGACCTGCACTTTCTGGCGCGGGGTCGAAGGACTTGCAGTGACGCCTACCGGCGGCACAATGCAATGGGCCGTCTCGCAGGCGGTGCCCTTTCGCCGCATGCACGTTATCGGCGACCTGGTTCTGCATCAGCAGCATGGCTGGGCCAGCGGGGGATGGATGTCCGACTCACTGATCGATGGCAACACCGATTCCGGCTCGCAGCAGCAGTGGATCTCGCGCAACAGCGAGTGGCGCAGTTGGACCGGCTCCAACTGGAACATGATGTTTGTGGGAATGGTGCACCCACCGGAAGGCGAGTGGCCCAAGCCCCCGTTCACTACGATCGCGGCGACCCCGGTGGTTCGCGAGAAGCCTTTCCTGATGGTCGACGCCGAGGGAAACTGGAGCGTTCGCGTACCCTCGCTCCGCACCGACAGCGTGGGCATCACCTGGCGCAATGGCGCCACGCCGGGTCGCTCCATCCCGCTGTCGCGTTTTTATATCGCCCATGCCGGCACCGATAGCGCCGCCACCATCAATGCGCAACTGGCCCAGGGCAAGCACCTGCTTTTGACCCCCGGAATTTACGAGCTCACGGAGCCCATCCGCGTTACGCAACCCGGCGCTATTGTGCTTGGCCTCGGCTTCGCAAGCTTGAAGCCGGTCAGCGGCACGGCGGCCATCACCACCGCCGATGTCGACGGAATCATCCTCGCCGGCCTGCTGATCGACGCCGGTGAAATCCGCTCGCCCGTCCTCATGGAGGTAGGCGCGGAGGGAAGCAAGGCCAGCCATGCCCAGAATCCCATTTCCCTGCACGACATCTTTTTCCGGGTTGGCGGCGCGGGCGTGGGCCGGGCCCAGGTGAACCTCCGCATCAACTCCTACGACACCATCATCGACCACACCTGGATCTGGCGCGCCGATCACGGCACCGGGGTGGGTTGGAGTTCGAACGTCAGTGCCAATGGCGTCGTCGTCAACGGCGATAACGTCACGGCATACGGCCTCTTCGTCGAGCATCACCAGGAGTACCAGGTGGTGTGGAACGGCGAGAACGGCCGTACCTACTTTTATCAATCCGAGATTCCCTACGATCCTCCCGACCAGCCCAGCTTCACCAGCGCGCCGGGCGTCGACGGCTGGGCGTCCTACAAGGTCGCCGACCACGTCATGCATCACGAAGCGTGGGGCTTGGGCATTTATAGCGTGTTTCGCCATCCCAAGGTGGTTCTCACGCGCGCTATCGAAGTGCCGAAACGTTCCGGCGTTCGCTTCCACAGCATGATCACGGTGGCGCTGGATGATAAAGGCGAAATCTCCAACATCATTGACGACGCCGGCGGCCCCACCTCCATCAACCCGCGCGTCACCCCCCGCCTCACGACTTTCCCCTGAGGTCCGCGCCAACCAACCAATCCGTAATGCCCCCTCCTTTCTTTCCGCCATGAAACAATAGATGTACACAGGCCATGACGAACGAAATACCCGAAACGCCACCCACCTCCGAAGACGATTCGAACCTCGCCGCGGCGCCGCCGTCCGCGAGCGCTGAGCCGGTTCCCGCACCGGCTGCCGAGCCGGTTCCGGTTACACCAGCCGCAGACCGTGCGCCCGAGCCCTCCGAAGACTTCGGAGAACTGCTCGCAGAATTCGAGAAGACGCATGCCCGCACGCCCAAGCCCGGGCAGCAGGTGCAGGGAACGGTTATTTCGGTTTCCGCCGAGCACGTGTTCGTCGACATCGGATTCAAGATTGAAGGTGTTCTGCCGCTTTCTGTATTCGAGAACAACGCCGCGGATGTCAGGCCCGGCGACACGGTACCCGTCTCGGTCACCGGCCGCAACGAAGAAGGCTACTATACCCTCTCCCGCTTCAAGGTGGCCCAGCCGCGTGACTGGTCCGCGCTCGAGCAGGCATTCGAGCAGAAACTGGCAGTCGTGGGAACCGTGACCGGCGTGGTCAAGGGCGGCTTCAACGTCGACGTGGGCGTGCGCGCTTTCATGCCCGCCAGCCGCAGCGGAGTGCGCGAGGCCGCGGAAATGGAAGCCCTGGTCGGCCAGCAGATCAATTGCCGCATCACCAAGCTCGACGTCACCGATGAAGACGTGGTTGTGGACCGCCGCGTGGTTCTCGAAGAGCAGGCACGGACCGCGGTGGAAGCGCACTTCGGCTCGCTGAAGGAAGGCGAGGTTGTGAACGGGACGGTGCGCAGCCTCATGAGCTACGGCGCTTTTGTCGACATTGGCGGCGTGGATGGCCTGCTGCACATCAGCGACATGGCCTGGAATCGCATCAACAAGCCCGACGATGTGCTCACGGCCGGCCAGCAACTGCAGGTCAAGATCCTCAAGATCGATCCCGACACGAAAAAGATTTCACTCGGCCTCAAACAGCTTCAGCCGGAGCCCTGGGAGACCGTGCCGCAGCGCTATCAACTCAACCAGCGGGTGCGCGGTCACGTGACCCGCATCGCCGAGTTCGGGGCGTTCGTCGAACTCGAGCCCGGCATCGAAGGCCTCATTCATATTTCCGAGATGTCCTGGAGCAAAAAGCTCCGCATCGCCGGCGACATCGTAAAGCCGGGAGAGGTCGTGGAGGCGGTAATTCTGGGCATCAAGCCCGAAGAGCGCCGCATCTCTCTCGGTCTGAAGCAGACTCTCGCCGATCCGTGGACCGAGGTCACGCGCCGCTATCCCGCCGGCTCGCAGGTGGAAGGGCCGGTGACCAAGATCATGAACTTCGGCGCGTTCGTTCAGGTGATGGAAGGCGTCGAAGGTCTGGTCCACATCAGCGAGATCGTGCCCGACCGTCGCCTCAATCATCCTTCCGACATGCTGCGCGCCGGGCAGGTGGTGAAAGCGATGGTGCTGGCCATCGACACCGAAAAGCGCCAGATGAGGCTCAGCATGAAGCAGCTGGTGCCCACCAGCATTGATGAGTACATCGCCGAGCACAAGGTAGGCGACCAGGTGTCGGGGCGCGTGGTGGAGGTGTCGCCCGCGCTGGTGGAACTGGGCGAAGGCATTCGCGCGGCCTGCCGTCCATCCGGTCCCGCCGCCAAGCCGGACCCGCAGGCCGCGGTGCAGCCTGCGAAGGCCGATCTTTCCTCGCTCTCTTCCTTGTTGCAGGCGCGCTGGAAAGGAAATAATCCCGCCCCCGCGTCAGGACCTGAACCGCTGCAAGCGGGGCAGATCCGCACCTTCAGGATCGTGAAGCTGGAGCCTGACGCGAAATCCATCGAAGTGGAAGTGTCCTGACGATCCCGCGCGCCCCAGCTTCACCGATTCGAATCGATGAGGTGGGAATCGTTACGCGGGAGGCATAACGCGGCAGCCAGTTGGCACAGCAGCCTGGGGGCACAGCTGCAGTGCTGGCTCAGAGGTAGGTTTCGTCCACGTAGCACCACTTCCAGTCTTCGCCCCGCTCCGCCGATTGGATCAGCGGATGTTGCGTGGAGTGATAGTGCGCCCGCGCATGT
This sequence comes from Occallatibacter sp., assembly GCA_036502905.1. Classification (GTDB taxonomy): domain Bacteria; phylum Acidobacteriota; class Terriglobia; order Terriglobales; family Acidobacteriaceae; genus Telmatobacter. Next base: position 7,026 of record DASXXV010000249.1, read on the forward strand.
CGATTCTTCGAGGAGTCGCAGCAGCCTACGTGCCCGCACTCCAGGCACATGCGCAGGTGTACCCACGCGTCGCCCATCTTCAGGCATTCCTCACAGCCTTTCGTGGCCGGTTTCACCTTCTTCATATGGTCTTTTACATGTGTGCACGCCGACGCCATCCGTGACCTCCATCGAATTCATTATCTTAATTACGCCACCCGGTACTGCTCGGCCAGTGTGAGGAACTCGTTTACCTGCGCATCTACCCAGTCCTGGCCTCGCCCCAATTCCACTGCCAGCAGCCGCGCGGCCGCAGGCGCCATGGCCATTGCGGATTTCGCATTCAGAAACAGCGCCCGGGTTCTGCGCGCCAGCGCGTCTTCCACGCTTCGCGCCATCTCCTCCCGTGCCGCCCACACCACTTCCGCCCCGATGTAAGGCAGATCCGCATCCAGTCTCTCGCCCAGCGCGGCATCGCTCTGCGCCAGCCCCCGAATCGCGTCGGCATCGGCCCCGTAGACTCCCAGAGCATCGAAGGCACTGCGCCAGCCCTCGATTTCCGCGCCGCTCCGTTCTGTCCGGCTGTCCAAGTAGCCGTGAATCCGCAAGTCGCGCGTCCGGCAGGGCAAATCCCGCAGCCTTCCCAGCGTGATGCAGTGGTCTACGCAGTCCTCGGCCATATGTCGGTAGGTCGTCCACTTGCCACCGGTGATCGTCAGCAGTCCCGAGGTATCCACGTGAATTACGTGATCGCGCGAGAGCGCCGAAGTTTTGCCGTCGCCCTTCACCAGCGGGCGCAGGCCCACGTACACGCTCAGCACATCGGCGCGCGTTGGCGGTCGCGTCAGGTACCGCGCCGCGGTCTCCAGGATGAACTCGATCTCCTCCTCCAGCGGCCGCGGCTCCAGGCAGGGCGCTTCCAGCGGCGTGTCCGTCGTCCCGGCCACTGCGTGGCCGTGCCATGGAATCACGAACAGTACGCGCCCATCGCTGGTACGCGGAACCATCAGCGCCGTATCGCTCTTCAGAAACGAGCGATCGAACACCAGGTGGATTCCCTGGCTGGTCACCAGCAGAGGATCGGCGTCCGCGTCCGCCATCCGGCGGATGGAATCCGTGAATACGCCCGTCGCGTTCACCACGATGCGCGCCGGGATCGCAAACTCCTCGCCCGTCTCCCCATCGCGCGCCATCAGCCCGTTCACATATCCTTCCTCGTCCCGCAGAAGACTAGCCGCCGGGCAGTAGTTCACCACCGTCGCGCGGTGATCGGCGGCAGTCATGGCCAGGTGAATGAGCAGGCGCGAATCATCAAATTGGCCGTCGTAATATACGACGCCGCCGCGCAGTTCTTCCGGCTCCAGCGCCGGCAGGCGCTCCAGCGTCTCCTCCTTGCTCAGCAGCTTCGACGGCCCGAACCCGTACTTTCCCGCGAGCAGGTCGTAGAGCTTCAACCCGATGCCGTAAAACGGCGCTTCCCACCACGAGTAATTCGGCACCACGAACGCAAGGTCATGCACGAGGTGCGGCGCGTTCTGGCGCAGCAGCCCGCGCTCCTTCAGCGCCGACATCACCAGCGGTACGTTGCCCTGTTCGAGGTAGCGCACCCCCCCGTGCACCAGCTTGGTGCTACGGCTGCTGGTGCCTTTGCCGAAGTCGTGCGCCTCCACCAGCACGACCTCCAGTCCCCGCGAGGCGGCGTCTACCGCGACGCCCATTCCCGTGGCTCCTCCACCGATCACCGCGATATCCCAGGGCTCCCTGCGCTCGCGGATATTGCGCAGCATTGCTTCCCGCCGCATGGTTCTTTCCTTTCTCAAACAAAACCCAGGTGCTGTGCCTCGGCCGTGCGGCTCTTACTCCGTCCAGCCGCGCGAACGCTCCACCGCCCGCTTCCAGCGCTTTCTTCGCTCCCCTGCCTCCTCCGCTTCCATGGTCGGCTCGAAGCGGTTGTCGCCCTTTCGCTTGGCGCGCAGATCCTCCGGCCCGGACCAGAACCCCACTGCCAGTCCCGCCAGGTAAGCCGCACCCAGTGCGGTTGTTTCCGTTACCCGCGGCCGGAGCACCGGAACCCCCAGCACGTCCGCCTGGAATTGCATCAGCAGGTTGTTGACCGCCGCCCCGCCATCCACCCGCAATTCGGCCAGCGGCGTGTTGGTCTCGCTGTGCACCGCCTCCAGCACGTCAGCCACCTGGAAAGCGATACTCTCCAGGGCAGCCCGCGCAATGTGGCTGGGTTTGGTGTCGCGCCGCAGCCCGATGATCATGGCGCCCGCATGCGGGTCCCAGTGGGGCGCGCCCAGGCCCACGAATGCCGGCACGAACACCACGCCGCCCGAGTCCTGCACGCTTTCCGCCATCATCTCCACGTCTGCTGAGGAGCCGATGAACCGCATGTTGTCCCGCAGCCACTGCACCACCGCGCCGCCGATGAAGATGCTGCCCTCGAGCGCGTATTCCAGCCGCCGCTGCGTGCTCGCCGCAAGGGTCGTGATCAGGCGGTGCCTGGAGCGGATGAACTGTGTCCCGATGTGCTGCAGCAGGAAGCAACCCGTTCCATAGGTGTTCTTGGCCTCGCCCGCGTTCCAGCACAACTGCCCGAATAGGGCCGCCTGCTGGTCGCCGGCAATTCCGGCAATGGACGCCCCGCCCAGCCCCAGGCTGGTCGTCACTTCGCCTATGCGCTCGCTCGACCACGCCACCCGCGGCAACAGGCTGTCGGGAATATCGAAGATCCGCAGCAACTCCGGATCCCAGTCGCCCTGCACGATGTTGAACAGCATGGTGCGCGAGGCGTTGGTCATGTCCGTCACGTGGTACTTGCCGCCGGTGAGCCGCGAGATGAGCCACGTATCGATGGTGCCGAAAGCCAGTTCGCCCCGTTCCGCCCGGGCCCGCGCTCCCGGCACGTTGTCCAGAATCCATTTCAGCTTTGTAGCCGAGAAGTACGGATCGATCACCAGGCCGGTGCGGCTGGCAATGGCCTCGCCCGCCCCGCTCTCTTCCAGCGCCTGGCACTGGGCGGCGGTGCGACGGTCCTGCCACACAATGGCCGGATAGATCGGCTTGCCTGTGGAGCGCTCCCACACCACTACTGTCTCGCGCTGGTTGGTGATGCCCACCGCGGCCACGTCCCGCGGCCGTGCGCCCGCCTTTCCCAGCGCCTCCACGGCGCAGGAGATTTGGGTGATCAGGATTTCGTTGGGATCGTGCTCCACCCAGCCCTGCTGGGGATAGAACTGCTGGAATTCGTGCTGCGACACGGCGACAATGGCGCCCGCCTCGTCGAACAGGATGGCGCGGGAACTCGTGGTTCCCTGGTCAAGGGCCAGAATGTAGCTCATACGTTCGGCTCTGCTTTCCGGGCCCCGGCAACAGGTCTTGATTGCCGAGGTGAACTTTCCGGATCAGTGTACTGTAGGCGGCTGCCCATCTTTGCGAGTGCAGAATATGCACTCGCCATCCGACGCGTTCCGCGAACCTCGCACCCTCGCAAACTTCATTTCCGAACCCAAAGCAGCATCTGCGCGTACTTTTGCGTCACACATCTGGACAACGGAAGCTCGACTGCTCGCCTCTTTCTAACCCCGGCAAAGGATTGCACTTGGTTCTTATGACCTCCCATTCCCACGAAACCATCGACATCGCTGAGGCAGCCCGCAAGCTGCTCAGGTTCCCCTCACTCCGGCCGGGACAGGAAGAGGCTATCCGTTCCTTGCTGGAGGGCCGCGACACCCTTCTCGTGCAGCCCACAGGCTCGGGAAAGTCTGCCGTCTACCAGATTGCCGGCGCCCTGCGGGACGGCTCCACCATTGTCGTCTCGCCGCTGATTGCGCTGCAGAAGGACCAGGCTGACTCCATCGACGCCAGCCGATTGGACGAGACCGCCATCATCAACTCCACTCTCTCCGCATCGCAGATGCGCGAAGCCCTCCAGCGCATTCAGGAAGGCAAGGTGGAGTACATCTTTCTTGCCCCCGAGCAGCTCGGGAGGGAAGAAACCATGCAGCGGCTGCGGTCCGCCCGCGTCTCGCTCATCGCCATCGACGAGGCGCATTGCATCAGCCAGTGGGGCCATGATTTCCGTCCCGACTATCTCGGCCTGGCACACGTGATCGAGGAACTCGGTCACCCGCCCACCCTGGCCATGACCGCGACCGCCTCCAGCGAGGTGCGCCAGGAGATCATTGCGCGCCTCGGATTGCGCAATCCGCGCGTGCTGGTGCACGGATTCGACCGCCCCAACATCTCCCTCCGCGTGGACACGTTCTCCACCCGGGGAGAGAAGCACGAGGCGGTTCTGCGCCGCGTTGAGTTCGCCGACAAGCCGGGCATCATCTACGTCTCCACCCATAAGAACGCCGAGAGCATCGCTGCCGATCTGCAGGCATGCGGCGTGGACGCGGTTTTCTACCACGGCGGGCTAAAGGCGAAGCAGCGCGAGGAGATTCAGAATCGATTCATGAACGGCGATGTGCCCGTTATCGTGGCGACCAATGCCTTCGGCATGGGGGTCGACAAGCCCGACATTCGCTTCGTCTATCACGCCGACGTGAGCGACTCACTGGATGGCTATTACCAGGAAGTCGGCCGCGCGGGCCGCGACGGCATGCCCGCCGAAGCCGTGCTCTTCTATCGTCCCCAGGACATCAACGCCCAGCAATACAAGACCGGCGGCGGCAACGTGGATGCCCACGCGCTCGAGACGGTAGCCAGCGCCCTGGCCCATCACCGCCGGCCTACCAGCCGCGATGATCTCGCCAAGGAAACCGCGCTCTCCGGCCGCAAGCTGAGCAATATCGTGCACAAGCTGGAAGAAGTGGGCGCCGCCCGCCAGCTTGATTCCGGCAAGATCCAGCTGGCGCGCGGGCGTTCTCTCGATGCCATCGCCGAGGCGGCGGCATCGCAGCAGCAGATTCAGAAGGATGTGCGCAAGCGGCGACTGGAGAGCATGCAAGGCTACGCCGAATGCCGCATCTGCCGCCGCGAATTCCTGCTGCGCTACTTCGGCGACGACTACTCGGGTCCCTGCGGCAATTGCGATCGCTGCGAACGGGCCGGCATCCGCCCCGCCAAGGTGGCGTAAGAAAAGCAGCGGAGTTAGCGCGGCCCAGCGGAGGTGCGGTGTTAGCGGCTCGTTGACAGCTAGATCTCATACCAATCCTGGGTGCCCCAGGTCTCGATTCTGAGACCTGGGATGCCCATGTTCAGGAACGAATTCACACGGTCAGCGACCCAACTCCTCTTACACCGCCAGCTCCGCTAACTCCGCTGCCTTACTCCACCTGCCCGATGAACACTCCGAACGGCTGAAGCTCGATATGATCCAGTGAACCCGGATCGCTCCCGCCCGGCGACTTCATCAGCGTCTTCACCGCGCCCGCCTTTAATCCCGAGTTGGCGCCCGTCAGGTTCACGGTCTGCGTATCGGCAGTAAAGTTGCACGCCACCACGATGGGCGACGCTCCGGGCGCCTTCCGCATCC
>DASXXV010000250.1:0-62100 GCA_036502905.1 Occallatibacter sp.
CTCGTCCTGGCCTACGGCGCGGCCTTTGCGGTGAACCATGTTGTGACCGCATTTTTGGGGTAACTTCCAGCGCCCACCAGCACATTAGACAGATGGTAAGATTGTCTTACCATGCAGACTCGTGTCTCCACCAAAGGTCAAGTCGTGTTGCCGGGGCCGATTCGCCGCAAGCTGGGTCTGCGGGCGGGCGACAAGCTGGAAGCGAGCGTGGAGGGTGGGCGGATAGTGCTCACGCCGAGCACCAAGCCGCGCTTTGAGCCGAAGATCGTGAAGGATCCGATCACCGGATTGCCGGTCCTGGATCTGGGACCCGATGCCCCCATCCTGACCAGCGAAATGGTGCGTGAGTTACTCGCGGACTTTCCATGAAACACCTGCTCGACGTCAACGCCCTGGTCGCGCTGTGTATTGCGCAGCACCAGTTTCACTCCAGGGTTGCACTATGGACCAACTCACAGCGCGGCGCGAAGTTCTTGACCAGTTCGATTACAGAAATCGGCTTCGTGAGAATCGCTGCGCAACTTCCGAACTACACATTGGATGTTGTGCACGCCAAGGCAATACTCGCTTCCGTGAAATCAAGCATGCCGCTCGGCCATATCGCAGATGCGAATGACATTCTTGCCTTGCCCGGCTGGGTCGACAGGCCCGGACAAGTAACTGATGGGCATCTGCTGCAGCTTGCGGTTACCCATGGCGCCGTTCTGGCTACCCTGGATCAGGGGATCCCCGGAGCCTACCTGCTCCCCTGACCGCGGAGCGATTGGCCAGTGCCAGCATCGACCCCGTTCATGAGAAACTGAAAGAGACGAACGGCAATATAAGGGCAGCGCGGGTGCGCGCCCATCCTTGAACGCTGCGGCTTTCCAATCTCCGCCGCGGTCCACCAAACAGGAACAGATTCGAAATGATCAGTGTCAGCAATGTATCCATGCGCTATGGCTCGAAGATCCTCTTCGAGGAAGTCACCGTGACCTTTGTCGCGGGACGGCGCTATGGACTCACCGGCCCCAACGGGTCCGGCAAGTCCACCTTTATGAAGGTCCTCACCGGAGAGTTGGACCCACAGAAGGGCATCGTGGTCCGCCCCCGCAAGATGGGCGTCCTGCGCCAGGACCAATTCGCTTTCGATAACTACCGCGTGATCGACACGGTCATCATGGGCAATGCCCCACTGTGGGCAGCGCTCTCGGAACGGGACCGCATTTACGAGAAGCCCGAGATGACCGATGAGGACGGCATGCGCCTTGGCGAACTCGAAGGCATCATCGGCGATGAGGACGGCTACACCGCCGAATCTGACGCGGCCATCCTCCTCGACGGCCTCGACATTCCTGAGTCCCTGCACGAGCGCAAAATGGGCGAGTTGCAGGGCGGCCAAAAGGTACGCATCCTGCTCGCGCAGGCCCTGTTCGGCAAGCCGGAAGCACTGATGCTGGATGAGCCGACGAACTACCTCGATCTCGAGTCCATCCACTGGCTGCAGGATTTCCTGAACAATTACGACGGCACGCTGATCGCCATTTCTCATGACCGGCACTTCCTGAACAGCGTCACCACGCATACCGCCGATATCGATTACCAGACCATCATCACCTATACCGGCGGCTATGACGACATGGTGATGGCTAAAACGCAGGTGCGTTCCACGTTGGAATCGCAGAACGCGCAGCGGGAAAAGAAAATCGCGCAGCTCAACGAGTTCATCGCGCGATTCGCGGCAGGTACGCGCTCCAGCCAGGTGACTAGCCGGCGCAAGGAAGTCGAGCGTCTCCAGACCAATGAGCTGGCGCGCTCCAACATTCAGCGCCCCTTCATCAAGTTCGACCAGGTGCGGCCAAGCGGCAAACATGTGCTCGAGTTCAAGCATTTGACTAAGAGCTACGGCGAACTCAAGGTGATCGACAACTTCTCCGCCAACGTTCTGCGCGGCGAAAAAGTATGCCTGCTGGGCCGCAACGGCGCCGGCAAAACCACGCTGCTGAAATCCCTGCTGGCGAATTATCCCGGGCTCTCCGATCCGGAGTTCGCTCTCGACAACGGCACCGTCTTCTGGGGGCACGAGGCGCAGGTGGGCTACTTCCCACAAGACGTGGCCACGGTGATCGATTCCAGCAAAGAACCCAATCTCTCGGTAGCCGAATGGCTGCATCGCTGGAAGCCTGACGCGCACATGGAAGATATTCGCGGCATCCTCGGCCAGATGCTCTTCTCAGGCGAGGAAGGCGAAAAGCCCATCAAGGCTCTTTCGGGCGGCGAACAGGCGCGGCTCGTCTTCTGCAAGCTCATTCTCACCAAGCCCAACATCCTTATCTTCGATGAGCCCACCAACCATCTCGATCTGGAGGCCATCAACGCGCTCAACATCGCGCTGCAGAGGTATGAAGGCACGGTGCTGCTGGTGACCCACGATCATGACCTGATCGACGAAGTCGCCACCCGCCTGTGGATCTTCAAGGACGGCCAGATCGAGGACTTCCAAGGACCGTATGTGGAGTGGAAGGGCAAACACAACTAGCCCAAAGAACCCGGGTGCGCACCTTTGCGGGGTATTGTTTTTTTCGCTGAGGTGGAAACCAGTTATCTACACTCGCCAGGCCATCTGTCCGGGCTTTATTGACATCTCATTGGCCGCCCAGTTGTAATCGACTTAGTGGTGATGGAGTTCACCCTTAACCGCTGTCCCCTCTCCGGGGTCCCCAGCCACAGCTCTTCGTCGTTGGGGTGGCAATAGCCGGACAGATGATGACTCCTGACAGGGAATCCCGCTGCCGCGGGGAAAGCAGCCTGTTACGGAGACATGTCCCGGCGCGAATTCCCTGCACAAGTTGAGATCGAGCTGAGCGCGGGCGTGTGCGCACGCATGTCCTTCACACCCGTGCTCTGCTCGGCGCTGGTCAGAAAGGAGTGCCACTTTGCAGAGATATTTTCTGATTGCGGTGGGAGGGGCTCTGGGATCAATCGCCCGCTACTGGGTGGGGTCCACGGTGGGGGGCCGCATGGGCGTGCGCTTTCCCTTGGGGACGCTGGTGGTGAACATTACGGCTTGCCTGGTGCTCGGGTTCGCTCTGACCTGGTTCGGCGAGCGGGCCGAAGTCAGTCCCGCCTGGCGCTACCTGTTCGCCGTGGGATTCGTCGGCGCGTACAGCACGTTCTCCACCTTCGAGTGGGAGACGCTCTCCACACTTCGTTCGGGAGCGTTTGCGCTGGCATCTCTCTATGCGCTGGGCAGCCTGGGGCTGGGTCTGGCCGCCACCTGGTGCGGCGCGGCCCTGGCCGAGGCACTCTGAGCATCCAACAAAAGACCGGCAGCGCTTGCAATCCGCCGGGATTTGGTATCGAATCCCCGTTGCGCGGATCGCCGGCGGCCGGCGCTGCCAGTGTTGGCACGCACGAAAGGAACGCCATGCTCTCCAGTGGCAAGGCTGTGAAAGTGACTCTCTACATGAGCGACACCGCCAAGCATCACGGCGTTCCCGTCTACACCAGCGTTCTGGACTTCCTCTTCCGCATGGGGATCGCCGGCGCCACGGCCGTGAAGGGGGTGGCGGGATTCGGCGCCGGACACCGTATCCATGCCGCCCATATTGTCGAGCTGTCGGATCACCTGCCCATCCGCATCGAGTTTATTGATAGCAAAGAGAAAGTGGACTCCATAATGGACGAGTTGCAAACCCGGTGCGGCTGCGGCCTGATCGAGGTCCAGGAAACGAATGTCATCGTGCCGCCCCGAGGGTAAGGACACGCAGGCTCGGGCGAACCCACTGCAAGGTGTGCTCCTTTCACTCCCGATGTAGCCGTCGTCACAGCGCGGCATCCGGTGTGCCCCTAGTCTTGAGGGCGCAGTATTGAGGAAGACCCCATGCTCACCACCCAGATATCGATTGAAAATGAAGTTACCCTGCGAAATCTGCAGGCCGCGTTCGATGGCGAATCGAACGCCCATGCGAAGTACACCGCGTGCGCGGTAAATGCTGATGGCGAGGGCCTGCACGGCGCCGCCAGCCTGTTTCGCGCCGTCGCCCGCGCCGAGCAGATTCATGCCGACAATCACGCCCGCGTGATCCGGCAGTTCGGTGCCGAGCCCGCCGCCGTCATTCATCCAGTAAGCACAGGATCCACCATCGAAAACCTGAATGACGCGCGCGCCGGAGAGCGATACGAGATCGACTCGATGTATCCCGAGTTCATTCGCGAAGCCAAGGGACATAACAACACGGCCGCGGTTCGCACCCTGGAATGGGCGTTTGAAGCCGAAAGAACGCACGCCCGCCTGTTCAGTGAAGCGATAGCCGTGATTGACTCAGGCTGGCTGATCGCGGCGCGCACATTTTACGTCTGCACGGCGTGCGGGTACACGTCGGAGACACCCGAAGCGGAGCGCTGCCCGACCTGCAACCTGTTATGGGAAAAGTTCGAGGTGATCCGGTAGATAAGCAGCTCTCAGCTGCTAGTTGTTTGCTTTTTCGTTCTGCTGTGAAAGCCATCAACACAAGCGAGGGCTGCACCCGGTCGAGCTAAAGGCTAAAAGCTAATGGCCGTTTTCCCTTATTCGGGGCGGAAGGACGTGAACGGCGAAGCCGGCAAACCTTCGCGGTTGAAAAGATTGCACTGGGGGCTGTTGGCCCAGCCGTAACGCACATACAACGGGCTGGGCACATCCGGGCTCGAGGCCACCACCGTTTCCCCCTCGATCTTCGCGGCGGCGGGCGAGAATTTCCCGTCCGCTCCGGCCACTTCGAACCCCGTCGCTTCCCCGGCCCGGGCCGTCATCCCTTTGCCGTGATCGAACCAGGCGCGGATGGAGCCGCCCTCCGGAGCAGCCTGGCGGAACATGGGCCCCCAGAAGTTCACGTCTTCGCCGTAGCTCAGCGCACGCGCGGCGAGCGCCAGCCGATGCCCCACATCGACCTTGTTCGTGGGGTGCACATCGTCAGGGTTGCCGATGTCGATCGTGACCGCCATGGCAGTATTCCGCAAACCCAATGTATCCACCTGCTGCTGGCGAAGACTGGCCCAGTCCTCCCGGGGCGTGGACTTGAAATTGGAAATCTGCACGTAAAGGAACGGAAATGCCCCCACGCCCCACTGCCGCCGCCAATCCTCGATCAGAGCGCGCATGATGCGGTTGTAAATTGGAAAGCGTTCCAGCGCGCTGTTGCTCTCGCCCTGGTACCAGAGAGCCCCACGAATGGGCAGCGGCGTCAGCGGAGCGATCATGCCGTTCCACAGCAGGCCCGGCCCCCAGCTCGCGAGCGGCGGATGCCAGGGAAACTGCGGGACCGGCCTGCCCGCGGCTTTGGCCTCATCCTGCTGCCGTCTTTGGTCCTTGATCTCGGCCTCACTATCGGCGGCCTTGTCCAACATGTTTCCCCGCGACGCGAAAAGCGGGTTCAGTGCTGGGTCTTCCCCCAGTGCCGTCAGGCGCACCCACGATTCTGCCACCGTCCCGCCCCACGTGGAGTCGATCACTCCCACCGGCACATGCTCCTTCTGCTCGACCTCCCGCGCGAAGTACCAGGCCACGGCGGAGAAGTCCTTTGCCGTTTCCGGTGTGGACAGGCCCCAACCCTCGGTATCCACATCGTCCTGCGGATAATCCGCGGCCCGCTTCTTCACCATCAGCAGGCGGATGCGCGGGTTCCCGGCGTTGGGCAGATCCGTTGCCGCGGTCGAGGCTTTGCGCATCTCGAACTCCATATTGGATTGGCCGGAAGCTACCCACAGGTCACCCACCAGGACATCGTGGATCACGATGGAGGGCGCATTCCCATTGGAGGCCTTGACCGTCATCTCGAATGGTCCACCCGCCGAGCCGGGCTTGAGATACGCATTCCACCTTCCCAGCCCGTTCGCAGTCACCACCCGGGTCTCGTCCCGAAAAATAACGCTGACCTGTTCTCCGGGAGTAGCGCGCCCCCACACATGCACCGGCAGGTCGCGCTGGATCACCATGTGGTCGGAAATGATTTTGGGCAGCGTGACCTGCGCCGAGGAGATGGTGGATGAAAACAAGCCCGCCAGCAGCAGCAATCGCCAGTTCAATGAAAGCTCCTATGGATGGAAATTATCCGGAGGCGCTGGTCCCTGTTGGACGACGCCTCTGACACTCGGAAATGAGAACGTTATCAGAAAACGCCATCCCGCGTCAGCGCACAGGCGATTGTGATAAGCGGGCAAGCGCGCGACATTTTCATGCTTCGCGTGTCTTTCTGGTGGAAGCGAAATCCGGTTTTCACAACGCGATAAACCAGTTCTGCATAGCAAAAATACCAGACCGTAAGCTGATTAATTCAAGCGGAGGATCACCCCCGGTGGAATTGGGGCATACTGAGTCCAGATAGCAAAACCGAGCGTTAGTAACGCGGTTCAAAACCTCGAAGGGATTCCTATGCTTTCGATGCGACCCCAACGCACCACGGCACTGTCCCTGATCCTCATGGCCATGATCGCTTGCAGCGCTCTCCGCGCGCATGCACAGGCGGCGCTGTTGATGGAAGAACCATACGGATTTTTTGGCATGCTGAATCCCACGGGCCACACCGCAATTTATTTCTCGCAAATCTGCCGTGAGACTCCGGTCAAAGTTCGCCGCTGCCGGCCGGGCGAATCCGGATCAGTGATTGCGCGCTACTCCGGCATCGCCGGATACGACTGGGTGGCAATGCCCCTCATCCCCTACCTCTACTCGGTGGACGATCTTTCCTCCGTGCCTGCACGCGTGGATCGCACCACTGTGCACCGACTGCGGAATCGCTATCATGAAGAGCACTTGGGTTCCCTCGGCGAGGGCGTGTTCGAAGGCAACCTGGTGCGCGGAGGATGGACGCAGCTGGTCGGCGCCGCTTTTGATCGCCGCATCCACGTATTTCGCTTCGCGACCACCCAGGACCAGGATGATGCTGTCATCGAGCGCCTGAACTCACACGCCAACCGTTCCCGTTTCAACCTGGTCTATAACAACTGCGCCGATTTTGCGCGCATGGTCCTCGACATATATTTCCCGCAAACTTTTCCGCGCGCGTTCTTCCCCGACGCCGGCATGAGCACCCCAACCCAGATCGCTTACAAGCTGACCCGTTACAGCCGCGAGCATCCAGATATCCATCTGGCCATTTTCGAGATCCCCCAGGTCCCAGGCTACCGGCGAATGAGCCGCCGCAATAAGAGCGTTTCGGCTTCCCTGATGACCCCCAAATATGCCGTCCCCATCTTCGTGATGAATCCGTGGGTTTTCGGCGTGCTGTTCGTCGATTACGTCACCCGCGGTCGCTTCCCACCCCTACCGGAACATGCGCTGGTGCTGTCGCCCGACGAGCTGGCCACATTACAATTCCCCACAGGGGGCGTACATAGAACGGTCACCCCGGTTGTGCAGGAACCGGACCCCACTGCCACCGCCACCGTGGAACCGGTACTTGCGACCCCATTCATCGATACCGGCTTGAAAGAGGTCGTTAACATAAATGAGTAAGACCAGCACGCAAAATCTGAAGAATCACGCCCGGCTTGATCCCGCATATCACATCGTTCTCGCACTTGTGCTGCTCATCAACCTGATCTACAGCATCGTCCACCTGGTGCGGCACTTCGGCGTCGCCAGCGCGTGGTTCGTCGTGCTGTCTATGGCCTTCATCATTTTCTACATCCGGGTACGCACCTATCCACTCAAGGTGCAGGACCGCGTGATCCGCCTGGAAGAGCGGCTGCGCTTGCAGTCCCTGGCGCCCGCCGAGTGGCACACCCAGATCTACCGCCTCACCGAAGACCAGTTGATCGGCCTGCGTTTTGCCGGAGATGACGAGGTCGTGGCCCTGGCCAAGCTGGCGCTCGAGGAGAATCTCACTCGCAAGCAGATCAAACAGCGCATCGGTAACTGGCGTTCAGACGACTGGCGGGTGTGAAGACATCTGCCGGCTTGAGGCACCACCCTTTAGCTCTTAGTTCCTGCGGCCCGTCATCTCGACGGGATCGATCGCAACGCCCCGGATTCCCCAGCGGAAATCTTCTCCAGATCCACCCGGCGGGAACTGGGCTACACTGGTCCCGCAGGGCCAACGAGGCCTCCAAGGCACTCGAAAACGAAGGGCGCAACATGAAAAACCTTATCCGCGGTATGGTCGTATTCTCTGCTCTGGCATACGCTTTCTCCTTGAGCGCGCAAACCGCTAACCCGAGTGCGCAAACTCCTGCCTCGGGCGCCCAAACTGCTGACTCGACGGCGCAAACCGGCGACCAGATTGTGCAAAAGTACGTGGCAGCCGTGGGAGGGAAAGAGGCGATCAGCAAGGTCAAGTCGATCTCCATGGAGAGTTCCGCGCTGGTCATGGGGACCGAGGCTCCCACCACAACCGTGATCCTGGACGGAGTCGGTTACCGCAGCGACACCGACTTCAATGGCACCAGGATTGTGTCGTGCTTTACCGACAAGGGTGGATGGAGCATCAATCCCATGGCCGGCGCTTCCGGCGCTGTGCCCATGCCCGAAGACCAGTACAACATGGGCAAAGCGCAAATCTATGTGGGCGGCGGGCTCTATGATTACGCCACCAAGGGTGGCAAGATTGAGATGATCGGCAAAGACCCCAACGCATACAAAATTAAGTTGATCTCCAAGGATAACGTCGAGTCCGTGTACACCATTGACCCGGCGACCTACCTCGTGAAATCCGTCACCGGGAAAGGTAAGATGCAAGATCAGGATGTCGAAATCACGACCAGCTTCTCCGATTACAGAAAGACCGAAACCGGCTATCTCCTTCCTTACGTGATGGACGTGGATTTTGGCGGGCAATTTCAGTTGAGCATTGCGGTGAAGAAGGTGGAGCTGAACAAGACCATCGATCCCGCCATCTTTGCCATGCCGAAGGCGAGCGCGCCTGAAACTCCGGCGGCCGGCAAAACGCAATAAATCGCGCGCTATCCAGGCACCAAAGCCGGACGAGGACAGGCACAACGCCTCGTCCGGACTGATTCCACGAAGAGTAACCGGCCCTTCGTCTCCATTTCGGTCCGCCGGACACGACACACTTAAGCTGATAGCGAGAGCTATTCTCCCGGGCTTACACCTAATCGGCCGGCGCGCCGGAGGGATGCTGTCCTGCATCATCCTTCCCGGATTCGCTCAGCGTCTCCTCGTCCAGCCCATGCTCTTCGCGGTAGTGATCGAGGGGCATCCTGCCGTCCATCCACGCGCCATTCATGGGGTATACGTCGGGGTCGAAGAATACCTGGTAGAAGTGCCACACCACGATAGCCAGGGTGGCCAGGATCGCTTCGTAGTAGTGGATTGCAGTGGCTACATCCACGCCCCAACGTCCCAGCAAATTGCCCACCCATACCTTGGCCCACAGCATCACGCCGGTCACGCCCATCAGCGCCGTGCCCCACACCAGGGCCCAGTACTCGGCTTTCTCGGCGTAGTTGAACCGGCCGAACTCCGGTTTATCGGAGCTCAGGCCGAGATAGTAGCGCATCGCCTTCAGCGCGTCGAAGCCGTCCGCAGGCTGGGGCGCAATGTCGCGCAGAAGCCGCCGTCCTTCCCGCGACTTGATTACGTAAAACACGTGATAGATCCCCGCCGAAATCAGCGCCACTCCGGCGATGCGATGAATGATGCCGCGCAGTTGCTCGCCCATGCCCAGGACGTGAGCAAACCAGGACTCGGGAAACTTCAGCGCGAAGCCCGTAATGACCAGGATGATGAAGCTGGTGAACAGGACTACGTGCTGCCACCGCTGGTTCCCCGTCATGCGCACCACCATGGCCGGATGTGCGCGGCGGCGATCGGCAAGTTTGCGGCGCCAGATGATCAGGTTGTGGAGGAACATGGCGCCAATGACGATGACGATCAGCGGCACGTAGATGCGGCGCACCCAGCGCGTGATGACCGAATCGATGTCCCTCGCTTGGTTTCCGGTTCCATCGCCGAGATGCACGCGGGTGAGCGTGAACTTTTGCGTCACGCCCTTGTGGCACTGGCCGCAGGTAGCGCCCAGGTTGGCGTGATTGATGGTAGAGCGCGGATCGCTGGAGGGCAAGATGTTGTGCACGCCGTGGCAACTGGAGCAGTTGGCTACCACCACTGACCCGCCCTGCGAGGCCAGGCCGTGGTAGCTATCGAGATAGGTCGAAACGCGATTCGCCGGCAACCCGAATTCCTGCGAGAGCCTCACGCCCTCGTGGCAACGCGCGCACGTGTCCTGGGACAGGTTCTGCGCGGCTACCGCCGAGTTTGGGTCCTTGATGTTCTTGATGGTGTGGATGCCATGACAATCGGTGCATACCGGGGAAAGGCCGTTGCCGCGCGCAATTCCCTGCCCGTGAATGCTGCCCATGAACGTCTGCGTGATCTCGCCGTGGCATTTGCCGCAGGTGCCCGGCACGTTGAATTTGTAGATGGGCGAACGGTCCTGGTTGGCGGCGAGAATTTCATGCGCGCCATGGCAGTCGGTGCATACCGCGGCTTTCTGCGAGCCGCTCTCGATGGCCTTGCCATGCACGCTCTCCTGGTAGGAGACGTAGGTCTGCGCGCTCACCCCGTTGGCCGCGGTGATGAACTTCTGCCCGTGACAACGGCCGCACGTAGCCGGGATATTGGCGTGATTCACGGGCGAAGCGGGATTGCCGGGAGTGAGAACCTGGTGCGCGCCGCCGTGGCAATCGACGCACGTAGCCCCGGAAGCCGCCCCCGGCCGGGCGGGCCGGGCATGCATGGATCGTGCATAGGCCTGCCGGGCAGATTCGTGGCAGCCTTCGCAGGTGATCTTTTTGGGCGGTGTTTCATGCTCCAGGCTCTTCACGTCCACGTGGCAATCTACGCAGCCAAAGAGACGGCCGTGAAACGAATGCTTCAGCTTGTTCTGATCGACGAAGAGGCTGACCTGCTTGCCGTTTTCTTCGGCCGCCAGAGACGCATCGCCATGACAGGTCAGGCAGTCGGCGTCCTTGATCTTCTGCGCGCCCCAGGCGGTCGCTCCCCAGCCGATCAAAGTCAAAAACGCAAAGGCTCCAAGGAGTCTTGCGCTCCTTTTCATCCCCACGGCCATTGCAATTCCCTCGTATGCCTTCCCGCGCTCGCGCTCGTTCCTGATCCCTGTTCGTTCCGTGATTCCCGGTATTCTTACTCTCCCAGGTACGCCGTCAACGTGAGCACCAGCAGAACGATGCCGATGGTGATGGCGATGGTTCCGACGACCCGACCGAAGTTCACCAGCCAAGATGCCGGCTTCTCGCCCAGGCGCGATTCCAGCTTGCCCTCCGCCGCCAGGCGTTCGTATTCGATGGTGCGCTTATGCTTGAATTCCTCTTCGCTTTCCACCCCGGTGAAGATCACCATGTCCATGGGGAAGCTGTCCGGACGCAGGTGGGTGTTGACGAAGTGAATCGAGAAGATGAACAGAATGGCCAGCAGGCCTTCTTCGCTGTGGATCACCAGCACCGCGTTCAGCGCCCAGCCGGGAAGGAAATGCGCGAAGAATGGCGCGAACCACATGGCGTATCCTGAGAAGCCGATCACCATCATGCCCCAGAACACGGCCCAGTAATCGAACTTCTCCCAGTAGGCGTAGCGCTCGAATTTCGGCTTGGGCCCGAGGCCGATGAACCAGCGGAAATGCCCGAACAGATCCTTCACGTCCTTCCAGTTGGCGACCATCGAGGTGGCGCCCCAGAAGATGCCCTTGTCGCGGTTCAGGATGCCGCGGGTAAAGATCTCTTTCACATGCAGCGCAAAAGCTATGGTCAGCACAATGGCGCATAGCTTGTGAAAGAAGAGAATGGCGCCGAAGCCGCCGACTTCGCTGGCCAGCCGCCGCGCCCAGATGCTTCCGCTGAAGCGCAGCGGCAGCCCTGTCGCCGCCAGCCCCAGAAACGTGGTGAACAGGACCGCGTGCATGCTGCGCTGCGCGCGTGTGAAGCGAACGAAGTAACGGTCGGTCTTGGTCTTTCCTGGTTCTTGAACTACCGACTCCTGGACCTCAAGCATTCGGTCCTCCTTTAGCGTTCTTCTTGCTCAGGTCGTATCGCGAGCGGATCAGCCACAACGCCGTGTGGATTACGAAGAACGTCAGCACGCCGATCAGCAGCAGGTTCATAAACAGGCGCACAAAGTAAAGCGCCGGGTTCAGCTTGCGCACCCGCGCGTTGGCATGAGGCTGGTACTGGACAAAGCTGAGGTTGGCGCCCGCGTGGCACTTGCTGCAGGTGACCACCAGGTTGGCCGAGTTGACGGTAGAATGCGGATCCGATTTCGGCCTCACGTCGTGGGCTTCGTGGCAATCCCAGCAGCGCGCGGTCTCCACGTAGCCGCCCAGCGCCCCCAGCTGCGAGTGGAACGTGTCGCGATACGTGCTGAATTTATCCTTGTGGCACGAGCCGCAGATGGGGGTGGACTGCATGCGGAACCCCGCGGCCGTGGGCTGCTCGATGGAGTGGGCGGTGTGGCAGTCCGAACAGACCGGCGCATTCATCTTGCCGGACGCAATCGCCTTTCCGTGCACGCCTTCGAAGTAGTGCGCCGTGATCCCGGCATGGCAGTTGCCGCAGGTCTGCGGAATATTCGCCTTGAACGTGGGGCTCTTCTCGTCCTTGCGGCTGAGGATGTGGTGCGATCCATGGCAGCTCCTGCAATTGGCCGCCACCAGCAAACCTTCCTTGGTCAGGGCCGCCCCGTGAATGGAGTCGATGTACGACCCAAACACAGTGGCCAGGCCGTGCTTCTGCGCCATGCCGTCCTGGCCGTGGCACGTCCCGCAGGTCTTGGGCACATTAAGCGCGTACACGGCCGACCGCTTGTCATCCTTGGTGAAGATGGAGTGCGGGCTCCCGTGGCAACTTGCGCAGGGATGCTCGACCGAATTGGAATGCACGCTGCCCGCCAGCTCCGCTGCCTGGCCAGCGTGGCAGGTATCGCACTTCACCTTGGCGATCTTGTCGGGGTGCGGATACCCTTTGATGTCGGCGTGGCAGGCGTTGCAACCGAGGCTGCCGTGAATGCTCTTCCCAAAGGTGTCGCCGTCCACGCTGATGTTCTTGCCGGAGGCGTCCTGCAGGCCCTTGTCGGCATGACAGGCCAGGCAGTCCGCCTGCGCCAGCAGCCTGCCCGGAACCAGCCCCATCCACATCAAGGCAAGGCAACCGGTCCAAAACATTAGAGAGGTCCGATGATTTCGGCTTGGTTGGACTCCCCGCTCAATTTCGCCTGAGCTCCTTCGACTGTTTCGCTCCACCGGGCTCTTCTGCGTCGGGACCCATGGAGCGAATGAGGAGGCTGTACTTGCAGCTCTGCTCATCCTGGCGTCATCCTTCTCCCGGCACCGGTCCGTTGCCGATCTCTCGGGGCGTACGTCTGCGCTGGCCCGTACAGGGAAGTAGTTGTACTTACGGGATTCGCTCTTACGAGGAAAAGCCTAAGTGAAAAATATTGCCGTGATAGGAGTCACAACCGATGCGGGAAGAAACCATGTCTTTCATTAACTTGGCACTGCGATGCATCACAACCAGAGCTTCGCATGCGCGTCCTTCGACCAGTTCTTATGCGCTGCATCACGCAATACAGCACACGTTTCGCTTACACGGAAAGTCCATCCTTGCGCCTCTGCAAAAGTGACACCAATCACAACCGAGCGTGTCCTTTTTACGCAACAATATGGGCGCTGATTGAGGATTCCCGATGAGTACTGCCGCCCTTCCCGAAACCCATCCCATGCTCACCCTGCCTGCCGACGCCATCCGCCAGATTCAGTGGCGATTCGCCGATCGCTTTGACCTCCAGATGCTAGTGCAGTCGGCGCGAGGGGTGGCCCGCGGCACTGTGGCGCGCCTGGTCGCCGAAGGCCAGCGCAATACCCATGAGTGGACCCCGGCCAAGGCAGAGATGATGGAGATGTTCGATCATGTCGGCATCAGCGCCATCTTCATGGATCCGGAAGAAGGCGGCTTCCTTGCCGGGCCGAAGAACCTTGCCCTGGCGCTGGCGGCTTTCGAACTGGCCTGGGTAGATGGCGGAGCTGCCACCGCCAGCCTGGCGGGGTTTCTGGCTCTCGCGCCCATCCACGAGCGCGGCACGGCGGAACAGGCGCATCACTACATGTCGCTCGCCGCACCCGCCCAGGCCAGCGAAGACCGCAAGCCCTGGCGTGGCGCATTCGCTCTCACTGAGCCCATTCCATACGTGGGCGTCGATACCGGCATGCTGAGCGGCAAGCTGCGCGTCGTCGATTGGAAAGCCGGCGAGGAGCCCTGGCTGCAGGTGGACAAGCGCGGCCGCTTCATCACCAACATCGCATTCGCCAACTTCGTCACCGCCGCGGTCAGCTCCGACGATCCGCGCATCAAGGGCAGTTGCGTCGTGATTCTCGAGGAGGGGGATGAAGGTATCTTCGATCACGGCACGCCTACCAAAAAGCTTGTGCACCAGCTCTCGTCCACCGGCGACCCCATCTTCAATCTGAAGGTCCCTGCCAGCCGCATCGTGGGCGGATACACCGTGAAAGACGGCGTCATTATTCCCAATTTCAATCACGGCGAAGTGATCGATGCCGTGTTCCGCCGTACGCGCGTCACCGTCGGCCTGATGACCGCGGCCAAGATGCTGTCCGCGGTCGAGCCCGTGATCCGCTACCAGCGTAGCCGGTTTCGCGGAGCTGAAGGAGCGAAGCCCGGCAGCGTTCGCTATGAACAAGGCATTCAGCAGCGCGAGGATGCATTGCATCGCCTGGTGGACGTATGGGCTTGCGGCGAGGCTGCGGCATCCCTCGGCTTCGCAACAGCGCGCCTGTTTGACGAGCTCGATCCGATCGAAAAGCACAAGACCGCGATCCTGAAAGAGCGCGGCATCGCCCGCGGCCGCGCGGAGGTGAAGGCCTTGCGCGAAAGCGAGGCGCGCGCCATCGCGCTCACGGCTATGCGACCCGACGATCCGGCGCCGGGTGCCCCAGGTGTCGATTTTGAGACCTGGGAAGTCGATCCACTCGTGCAATTCGTGCTCATGGACGCCGAGGCCAACGTCTTGTGCCCCGCCACCAAGCTCTGGAACACCGGCCATGGCGCCAACGTGATGCGCGAGGCCGTCAGCCTGATGGGAGGCTACGGCATCACCGAGGATTGCCCCGGCTTCCTCGCCGGCAAATGGATGGATGCGCAGCTTGAAGCCACATACGAAGGCCCCGAGGCCGTGCAACGCCGCCAGCTTTCCATCACCATGACCAGCGACGTGTTCCTCGCTCAGTTCCGCGCCTGGACCGGGCAGATGCGCAGAATCTCTTCGACCCACCCCGGAACCGGGGCGTGCACCCTGGCCTCGGCCATGCAGATGTGGCTATGGACACTCAATCATCTCCAGAAGGCCACGGATGCCGCCGGAAACAAGCTCTATCACGGCAATCGCCAGGGCGTGACGTTCCCTATGGCTGACGCGCTTTGCTGGTTGCTCGCGTCGCGCTGGCAGATTCTCGACGTGATCGAGCTCGAACAGCGCGGCGCGGCCGACCCGGTGCTGGCCGAAAGCCTGCCGGGCACCGTCGAGTTCCTCAGCGATCTCTGCCACGTGCAGGCTGCGCAGGCCGCCGGGGAAGTAAGCCGCATCTGCGCGGAGCTTGTGTTCGGCTACAACCAGCATCCTTCGTGGAACGAAGAGGGCCGCAAGCGCTGCTTCACCGCGTGTGAGCTGGACCAGTTCGAAGAAACTATGCCAGGCATCTCGGCGTTCGCCGTGGACGTGATCGGCGACGACGGAAATCATCCCCAAAAGGCGGGGCCATGCGCCGGCTGCGACGGCGCCAGCGAATTCCTGACCCTGCAGAACAAGCTTTCGCGCTGCCTGAGCGGCTCGCGACTGGCCAAGGACCGCGCTGCAGAGACCGTGAGCACGGTCATGATCCCCGAAGCTTTGGACTATCCCGCATGATGCTTCCGCACCAGTCCCGGGCGCCCCGCCTTCGCGATGTCCTGGTTTTTGTCGCTAAGACGGGAGACCAAAAATGTAGGCCAGCCACGTGCTGGAGGAGAGCGAAATGAGCGTGCAAGTCCCACTCTCTACTTCGACAGGACAGGGTGCATTGCATCTCGATTCCGAGACGTGGGAGCCCATCCCTTCCGAATGTCCTGCTCCTTCGATTGACGGCGCCTGCCTGGACGTCGATATTGCGTGCGTCGGTTTCGGTCCTGCAATGGGAGGATTCCTCACCTCGCTTACCAAGGCATGGTCTGAAAATCCCCAGGACCCAGCCTTCGAGAGCAAGGCCATGCCGGGCATGCCTCTGCAGGTGCTCTGCTACGAGCGCGCCGACGATCTGGCTGCCGGAGTCAGCGGGGTGGTCACGCGCGCCAGGGGGATTCGCGCCACACTTCCGAATCTGAAGCCCGAAGAGATTCCCATGGCGGCCCCGGTGACCCACGAGCGGGTTCTCTACCTGGTCGATCCGGTCGGTGCCAGCCGGCGCTCCGCGGCTTTGCGCTTTGGCGATTTTTTACTTGGCCTGGGACGAAAGCTGTGGCTGAAAGATTACGCATTCGAACTGCCGTGGACGCCGGGATTCCTGCGCAAGCATGATGGCCTGGTACTCTCCATCGGCCAGTTCAACCAGTGGGTCGCATCGCAACTGATGGGCACCGGGCTGGTGCAGATCTGGCCGGGTACGCCGGTGAAAGGACCGCTATTCGCCAAGCGCACCGTGGTTGGCCTTCGCCTCTGTGACCAGGGCGTGGACAAGAAAGGCCTTCCCGCCGATGCCTACATGCCCGGCATGGATGTGCATGCGCGCCTCACCGTAGTGGGCGATGGACCCGTGGGAGCAGTCGGCCAGGCCATCGACGAAGTACTCGGCATGCCTGACGGCCACGCCCGCCGCGACTGGGCCATGGGCATGAAGTTCGTGATCGAATTGCCGCCCGATGACTCCAATCCCGAGGCACTCGACAAGGAATCTCTGGCCCACGACGGCGTAATCACCGGCGACGGCGAAGATGTTCCGCCCCTTCAACCCGGCACGGTGCTGCATACTTTTGGCTATCCCGAGCCGGAGATCTTTGGATTCCTCTACGTGCATCCCGGCCGTCTCGTCTCGGTGGGCATCTTTGTTCCCTCCTGGATGGGCGATCCGGCGCGAACATGCTACCGCTATCTCCAGCACTTCATTCAGCACCCCGCATTGTGGCGATATCTCAAGCACGGCACGCTCCGCTCCTGGGGAGCTAAGTCAGTGGAAGAATCCGGCCGGCGCGGCGAGCCCTTCCTCGCCGGAAACGGCTACGCGCGCATCGGCGAAGGTTCGGGCAGCACCAACATGCTTACAGGCTCGGGCGTGGACGAGGCGTGGACCACGGGTGCACAGCTCGCCCATTCGGTCGTTGAAATGCTCCGTACCGGCAAATCTTTCACCGCTCAGAACCTGGCCGATACCTACGTGGAGCGGCGCCGCGCCAGCTGGGTGGAAACGGCGGCGCGCGACGCCGAAGATGCGCGCAACGGGTTCCATGGCGGCATGGTTCGCGGGCTCCTCGGCATGGCGCTCACGGGCCTGACGGGCGGCGCCCTCCATCTCCAGCCCAGGCTCCAGCCGTCGCACCGGCAGATCAGACGCGCCCAGGCCGCTATACAGAATATCGAGCGCAAGCGCGCCACGGAACTGGTCATCGAAGACGGCCGCCCGTTCCATGACGCCCTGATGAGCGTGCGCGGTTGGCCCGAGATTCCTTTCGACGGCCGCCTGCTGGTCACGCAACAGGACGCGCTGCTGATGGGCGGCAAGGTGCAGGCCATGCCCGGTTACGCCGATCACGTTCTCTTCCGCGATCTGCGCCTCTGCGCCGCGTGCGACGAAAAGACCTGCATCGCCATGTGCTCCGGTCAGGCCATCACGCTGAGCGCAAACCAACTGCCCGTGTTCGAGCGTGAGAAGTGCGTGCATTGCGGCGGCTGCCTCTGGAACTGCGCCAAATCGGCCGATGGCGTGCACAACAACCTCGAGTTTCGCGCCGGGGCGGGAGGGTTGCATTCGGCGGAGAACTAGAGCACTAAATAGCACAAAATAGTGACGACGACTAACCACAACACTTTGTCATCCTGAGTGACCCTGAAGGCGTTCAGGGGAGTCGAAGGATCTGCAGTTGCTTTCGCATTTCAAATCGACCGAGTTGAGAGTACAGAGGAACAACGGATGAGTACGAGCTTTCATATCGTGGTCTGCGCCGGCATCGTGCCTGATCCGCTGCAGACGTTGGAACCAATCACGGGGCCCAACGGCCCCGGCCTCAAGAACGAGATGGTCCTGCCCGCAGTCCTCGACTCCTGGGCGGCCAGTGCGCTCTATGAAGCCGCCAACCTCGTTGCGAAGAATCCCGGCAGCAGGCTCTGGCTCGTCTCCCTCGGCCCCAAGGCGAAGCTGCAACAGGTCATGATGACCATTGCGCAGAAGGTGCCGTTTGAACTAGTGCCCGTTGACGGGCCCGGCGGCGGATTTACAGACGCGCGTGCGGCCGCGGCCGTGCTGGCGGACGCTATCAAGGCCATTCCTACCCTCGACAAAGCGAACCTGCTGCTCTTCGGAGGATGGGAATCGGCTACGCGCGGCGCGGGAGTCACGCTTCAGTTGATTGGCGAGCGCCTCGGCATCATGGACCAGTTCCAGGGCGTGGATCAGATCGAATTGCGCGCCGATGGTTCGTTCGAAGTGCTGGAACGCGTCGAAGGCGGCAAGCACCAGGTTTCTGTCTGCGCCGGCACGCCGGCCGTTCTGGGCTGGGCCACCGGGAGCTTGCCCGAGCCGCGCCATAATCCTCAAATCGGCATGGCCAATATGCGCACCCTGATGCCTGCACTGCAGAAGGCCAGGCCCGCCGAGCTCCACAGCAATGGGCTCCATTACGCATCCGTGAGCTTGCCGAAGCAGCAGCGCACCACGCGCGTGGTGAAGGACCTGCCGGCCGAAGACATCGCCGCCGAGCTCGCCGTTTGGATAGGAGCTGAATGATGGAATCCATACTCGTACTTGCGCATGTTGACGAGTCCGGCTCCACTCTCACGCGCAACTCTCTGGAAGCCGTCGTGGCCGGCAAAGAACTGGCTGCGAAGCTGGGCGCCCCGCTGACCGTCGGCATCATCGCCGTCGATGCCGCGACCGCCGCTGCGACCGTCGTCTCCGCCGCAGCGCGCATTCTCGCCGTCTCCGGCGAAGCCTTCGCGCAGGCCCGCTACTCGACCGACTCCGCGGCATGCGAAGCTCTCTGCCGCGCCGCCCAGGCCACCCTCGTACTCGGACCGTCCAGTTCCCGGTTTGCGCGCGTCGCGGCGGGCGTAGCGCACCGGCTGGGCGGCGCCATCGACACCCACATCACCGCCATCGCCAGCGACGGGTCGGTTCAGGCCACACGCTGGTTCTATCGCCAGCGCGTCGAAGCCATGCTCATACGCGACCAGCGGCCGTGGTTCCTGCTGCTCGAGTCAGGTACATGCGCGCCTTACGCCGCAGAAGCCGCAGCGTCCGCCGAGCAGGTTCCTGTCGAGCGCATCGCTGTCGAGCTTCCGCCCGCGCGCACCACCGTCACCGGATTCCGCGTACCCGCGAAAGACGCGCAGACCATCCGTCCCGACGCGAATCTGCTGTTCGTCGCTGGCGCCGGATGGACCAAGAAACAACCAGACGGCCAGGTGCACGGCGGAGAAGCCGCGCAACTTATCCTCGGTTTCCTGCGCGCATCGGGCGCCTCGCTCGGCTCCAGCAAGTCACTCGTCGACCAGGGCGGCGACGGCCAGCCCGTGCTTCCCTTCCTCACCCACATGAACCAGATCGGCCAGACCGGCGCCACCCCGCGCCACGCGAAGGGCCTTTCGACCTGCTGTCACGGCGAAGAACCGCACGTGGTGGGATGGCGCTTTATCGGCGAGCGTCGCGCCATCTCGCTGGACCCCAACTGCGGCTGGACTCGCGGCAAGGCGGATGTGGTCTACATCGCCGATGCATTCAAGGTCATCTCCAAACTGAATGAGCTTCTTGCTGCCCATGTGAAGTGATTGTGAATAGCCGCGATTCGAGCTCGCGGTATGGTAACCTACGTTGAGCAGTTCCGACCGGCGTGCCCATCAGGAGCGCCCGCTGCCTCTCGCGTGAGGAAGGAAAATCCGCGGGAGAACTTCCGATCAAAATTCTTTGGAAATTCGCGCTCAGAGGAGTGAGGAAACTGTCATGTCTGCAATCACCTCGTTTATCAAGCACCACTATCGTCATTTCAATGCCGCCGCGCTGGTGGATGCGGCCCAGGGCTACATCGACCATCTGGCCGCGGGCGGCAGGATGTTCGTGACAATCGCGGGCGCCATGAGCACCGCCGAGCTCGGTCTTTCCCTGGCAGAGATGATCCGCCAGGACAAGGTACACGGCATCTGCTGCACGGGCGCGAATCTCGAAGAGGACGTATTCAACCTGGTCGCGCACGACTACTACGAGCGCGTTCCCCATTACCGCGACCTCACGCCCGGTGATGAAGCGAAGCTCCTCGCCCGCCACATGAATCGCGTCACTGACACCTGCATCCCCGAGATGGAAGCGATGCGCCGCATCGAGAACGAAGTGCTCAAGGAATGGGTCAAGGCCGATCAGGCAGGCCAGCGTTTCTTCCCCCACGAGTTCATGTACAAGATTCTTCTCTCGGGCGATCTTGAAAAGTCCTACCAGATCGACCCCAAAAACAGCTGGCTGCTCGCCGCCGCGCAAAAGAACCTGCCCATGTTCGTTCCCGGCTGGGAAGACGCCACCCTCGGCAATATGTATGCCGGCCACTGCATCTCGGGCGATGTCAAGAAAGTGCACACCGTACGCACCGGCATCGAGTACATGATGGAACTCGCCGAGTGGTACACCAACACCACCGCCCAGACGCCCCTCGGCTTTTTCCAGATCGGCGGCGGCATCGCCGGCGATTTCCCCATCTGCGTCGTTCCCATGCTTCACCAGGATCTGCAGCGGGACAACGTGCCGCTGTGGGCCTACTTCTGCCAGATCAGCGACTCCACCACCAGCTACGGCTCCTACTCCGGCGCCGTGCCCAACGAGAAGATCACGTGGGGCAAGCTGGGCGAGAAGACGCCCAAGTACATCATTGAGTCGGACGCTTCCATCGTGGCGCCTCTGGTGTTTGCCTACGTACTCGGCTGGTAGCTCAACCGCCGTTCATCGCCGCGGCCACGATCAATGTGAATGTGAGCGTGGCCGTCTGGCCGGCAGAATTCACGGTGATGATGGGCATGTAGGTCCCGACGGATGCGGTCGAGTTGGCAGTAAACGTCAGCGTTCCGGAAGGATTGGTATCACTCGCGGCATAACTCACTTGCACGCCGCCCGGCAATCCGTCGAGATTTACCACCGCCATCTCGCTGGTGGACATAATCGTAATTTGAACGAATGTGGGTTTGCCGGCTTTCGCCACCACCACGGAAGAATTACTGAGCGAAATGGTGATCCGCGCCCCCATCGGAGAGCCCGAAAAGCTTCCGGTTCCTCCACCGCACCCGGTCAACATCGACGCCGCAAGCGCGAACCCGGTCCCTGCAGTCGGTAGCAACGATCGCCTCACGAACCTCATCCCAGACTCCCGAAAAACCGGAGACGATTAGAACACGCAAAAAGTTACACGTCCACGAGCGCGATCCGGGTTTCGTGACAGCCTGTTCAGCGTGGGAAAACGGTTCGCGATCAGAAATCACCAGTCCCGCGGGGATGCGGGCCACTCCCACTGTCCGCTTCCGAACGACCCATTGCGCCAACGGACATGGCCGCCCGGAGCGGCGCGCAGCCTCGCGCCCTAAACCTCAGCAAACGTTCAGGTTTGGCGATGACGCTAATGGCGGCCCACATGCACATTCCCATTCCGGCCGATCGCTTGATCGGACGGAGCAGGCATGCAGAGACTTAGGCAGGACATCCGTTACGCACTGCGCCAGTTGAACCGCAGCAAGGGGTTTGCGGCGGTGGCGATTCTCACGCTCGCACTGGGCATCGGCGCCAACACCGCCATCTTCAGCGTCATCGATTCCATCCTGCTTGAGCCTCTGCCATTTCCGCAGCAGGACCGGCTGATGCAACTCTCTGCCGGGACCGAGTTCTACAACCTCCCCAAGGGGTGGATCCGCGAGTACCAGCATCGCGCCCACACCTTCTCCGGCATCTCCGGCTATACCCAGAATGTGGAATACAACGTCACCGGGGGCGGCACCACCGGCCGCGCCTTCGGCAGCACCGTCAACGCCAACCTGTTTGACACGCTCGGGGTACACCCCGCCTTGGGCCGCTTCTTTTCCCCCGAGCAAGAAGCCCAGGGCCAGGACCGCGTCATCGTTCTCAGCTACGGCTTCTGGAAGGAACAGTTCGGCGGCGATCCCAACATCGTGGGACACACCATGATGCTCGACGGCATGAATCGCCAGATCATCGGCGTGGCTCCGGCGCAGGTCCGCTTCCCCGATTTCGAAACCCAGTTCTGGATTCCCATTTCGTTCAAGGCCGGCGATCGCTTCGACCCATGGGCGCCCATGGATTACCAGGCGATCGGACGGCTGCAGGACGGCGTGATGCCCAACCTGGCGCAGGCCGAGCTGCGGTCGTTCCATCGCGAGATGCTGGCCCTTTTCCCCTGGCGCATGCCCGACAACTGGGCCGCCGACGTGGCGGTGACTCCCCTGCTGAAATCCATCGTGGGCGATGTGCGCCCGCGCCTCTTGCTGCTCTCCGGTGCCGTCGGTCTTGTCCTGCTTATCGCCTGTGCCAATGTGGCCAACCTGATGCTGGCGCGCGCGGCTGCCCGGCAACGGGAAATGAGCCTGCGCTCGGCACTGGGAGCCGACACCCGCCGCCTCATCCGCCAAATGCTTACCGAAAGCGCAGTGCTGGCCGTGATCTCCGGCGGGCTGGGCGTGTTGCTCGCCGCCATGAGCCTCAACGCGCTCAAGCTCGTACTCCCCCCCGACACTCCCCGGCTGGCCAACCTTGGACTGCACGGCGGCGTGTTCCTGTTTGCCGCGGGCGTATCTATCGCAACCGGCATTCTCGCGGGACTTGCACCCGCGCTTCAATCCGGCAAGCGCGACCTGCAGGGTGCGCTTCGCCTCAATGCCGGGAATGTCTTCGGCAATGCCCACCGATTTCGGATATCGCAGATGCTGGTCGTGGGCCAGATTGCGCTCGCAGTTGTGGTCATCACCGCCGCCGGCGTGATGCTGCGCAGCCTCTATCGCCTCGCCAATACCGATCCCGGCTTCCAATCCCAGCAGACCATCACTGCGCAGATCTCCCTCGACCGGAACGCTTGCACACAGAAGGGCTCTTGCCTGGCGTTCTTCGATACGCTGCTGGACCGGGCGCAGGCGCTGCCGGGCGTGGAGGCTGCCGCGCTGGTCGATGCGCTGCCCCTGACCGGCTATGACTCCTTTTACGTCTTCGATGCCGAAGACCATCCGCGCAACCCGCGCCAGCTCGCGCTTCAGGGCTCCAGCCGCACCGTGTCGCCAAGCTACTTCCAGCTAATGGGCATCCGCCTGCTGAGCGGCCGCTGGCTCAACCATGACGACGAGTCGGGCACCACCCGCGCCATCCTCGTCAACGAGACCCAGGCCAACCAGCTCTGGCCCGGCAAAAATCCCCTCGGTAAGCATCTCGCAGATGTCGGCACGCAGGAGACCTCTCCCGCGGTTATGGACATGAAGATCGCCTCCATCGTAGTTGGCGTGGTGAGCGATACCCATCACCAAAGCCTCGAAAAAGCATCGGGCTGGGAAACCTATCTCCCCATTACGCCCCGTAATGAAAGACCCGTCATGAACATCCTCCTGCGCTCGCATCTCGGCTCCGCCGCGCTGGCCGCCAGTCTGCGCGATCTCGTGCTGCAGCTGAACCCATCCGTGCCCGTCACCAGGGTGCGCACGCTCAGGAGCGTGGTTACGTCGTCCACCGCCGCGCCGCGTTCCCTCACGATGTTGCTTTCCGCCTTCGGCGCTCTGGCAATCCTGGTGGGCGGCATCGGCGTCTATAGCCTGATCTCTTATACGGTGAGTTGGCGGACACGCGAAATCGGCCTGCGCCTCGCCCTGGGCGCCAACCGCCTGCAAATCGCCGAGCTGGTCCTCAAGCAGAGCCTCTCCCTGGCTGTTCTGGGATCGGTGCTGGGCATTTCCGGCGCGATAGGCGTCACCCGCTTGATGGGTCGCTTCCTGTTTGAAACCAGTCCCCTCGACCCGCTCACTTACTCGCTGGTCCCGGTGCTGTTCCTGGTACTCGCCGTGCTGGCTGCGTGGTCCCCTGCGCGCCGCGCCGCCGCCGTCGATCCCATGGTTGCGCTGCGCAACGAATAACGACACGGGCTTGAATTTTTGATTATTTTGGCGGCAGCGGAAAAACTCGCGGCAACGAGTATTTTTTATCAGGGCATGACTTCGGTCGGGCCGCAAACGCCTCCGAGTAATGGCGGGCTATTTAGCCCCGGCTCATCTTTGGACTGGCCTTAAGTCGAGTTTTGGCCTTTTCAGCATCCCGCTAGTAGTTTTGCCAGCTTTCAATGATCCACATATTTGCGGATGATGGCTCTACTGCGAGCGCGTCAGGGTCGCTAGATCCGTCACTTAATCCAATACACACGACCGACCCTGGCCGCTCCAGGACGAATTCACATCCGGATTCCGCTGCGTCCGTTGAACCAGGTCTGACCACCACAACTTGAAACTCCATCCGCGGGCCACTCTCCAAATCTCAAATCCCAATCCAGGAGTCCGAACGAAATGCTGGTTGCCGAAAATGAGCGCACGAGCTCTGCGCCTATCCCGCTTCAAACAGTTGCACCTCCACCTGAGCGGTGGGGAATCATTCTCGCGGGAGGCGAAGGCGTTCGCCTCCGGCCTCTCACCCGGCTTATCTCCGGCGATGACCTGCCCAAGCAGTTCTGTCCGGTACTTGGTCCTGAAACGCTGCTGCAGCAGGCAGAATCTCGCGCGCGGCGAAGCATCCCCGAGGAGCGAATCATTGTCGCTTTGACCACCACGCATGCAGCCTACTATCAAGGCAACCTGGAGTATTCCCCGCCCCGCAGGCTTCTCCAACCATTCAATCGCGGCACCGCTCCGGCAATCATTCTGAGCCTCTTTCATATCGTGGAGCAGGACCCGGATGCGATCGTGGCGGTGTTGCCGTGCGATCACTATTACTCCAATGAAGCGGCGTTCACCGGCTCGCTCGAGTCAGCATTCCAGGCCGCAAGAAACAATCCTGAGTCCCTCGTCCTGCTGGGAGCAAAACCCGACCGTCCTGAAATCGAATTCGATTGGATTCAGCTCGGACCCGCCCAAGGCAAGAACCTTTATCGGGTGCGCGCATTTGAGGAAAAGCCTGATCCGGACGCGGCGCAACGCCTCCTCAACTCGGGCGCGTTGTGGAACACCTTCGTAACCGTCGGACGCGCCGTCGCCTTCCTCTGGTTATCCCTCGCCGGAGTCCCTGAATTGTTCGCTGAACTGGCAAACGCTTCACTGGATTGCGACGAGGCTGGGGACCTTCACGTCCCCTCCTCGCTCTACTCGGCCATACCGGCAGCAGACTTCTCCCGACAGGTCCTCTCGCCGAATGCCTTCCGGCTCCTGGCGATGCCGCTAAACGCCCAGCAATGGCAGGATCTCGGTCAGCCGCATCGGGTACTCTCCCCGATGCAATCGCGCGAGGACGCACCGCCCCGCTGGGTGCAGGCCTGGGATGCCGCCCAGCGAGCGGCCCGGCGTTATTCCGTTTCGCGGGAACGAAGTTCGTTTCGCGGCTTGGTGTGATTTCAATTTGTTCCCCATACAAGGAGGTCACGCGGAGCAAGGAACCGGGCAGGATGACATCGACCACCATCCCTGCCGAACCGCTAAACATGAGGACGTGCATATTTTCAAGACGAACAACGGTCCCTCCAGCAGACCCGCCACGTCGGGGCTGCCACTACCAACCCATCTGGCGCATCCGCTCGAGGATCAGTTCGCTGTAGTGATTCATGCGCTCCGGCCGCCGCTTCAACGGAGCCGGCAGAATGGCGGCCAGCCTTGCCGCCGGCTGCCGCCCGATATTCCCCGCCGCGGCTCCGTAGTAGTAACGGCAGGCCGGTTCGGCGCCATAAATACCGGGCCCCCATTCCACCACGTTGAGGTAGATCTCCAGAATGCGCCGCTTTCCCAGCGCGAATTCGGCGATCGGAACCAGTGTGGCCTCCACGCCCTTGCGCAGTATCGATCGGCTCGTTCCAAAAAGCAGGTTCTTGACGAGTTGCTGAGTGATGGTGGAAGCTCCCCGAGTGCGGCCGCCTTCAAGATCGTCTTCCGCGGCGATCTGAATTTCATGCCAATCGAACCCGTGGTGCTGATAGAAGCGCGCGTCCTCCGCGGCGACCACAGCGTGCTGGAGATCCGGCGAGATCTGGTTGAGAGGAACGAACCGGTAGCGTTCGTGATAGGGCCGGTTATGGAGCCAGGCCTCAAACCGGCGCTGCATGTGCACCGCGGTTGTTGGTGGATCGATCCACCGGGCGGCCACAAGGGTCAGCGCGGCCATCAACCAGACAAGTACCACACATGCCAGGAGGCATACGGCAAGGCAGCGGAAAGAGAACTTGCGAACATGGAACTTGAGATGTGGCAAGGCTGGCACAGTTCAGGATAATCGCCCATCCTCATCTCCTGGACCACAGCGAGGCATGGTATCGGGCCGATGGATGGCGGGGCGGAGACGCATCCCGCCTTATCCGCGCCGACCCGGCGTAAAACCGATTTGTGGGTTATGATGGGTCCGCAATCAACGTTCGCCGGAAACAACCTATGGACTGGCCGCGGCTGCCGTCGCCCTCTTTGGGCACCTTTCAGCAGAGCCGGACGCCGGTCGCCGGCTGGACCTGCGATTGGCCAAGGAGAACGGCTATGAGTTTGAAGATGGGCACGCGAGAAGTGAACGGCGTTATGGTGATCGATCTCAGCGGGCGTCTCACGATGGGTGAGGCAAGTGCATCGCTTCGCGCCGAGGTCCAGGATGAGATCGGCCACGGATCCCTGAAGATACTCCTCAACCTGGCCGACGTAAGCTATATCGACAGCGCCGGGCTGGGCGAATTGACATCCGCGTTTACATCGGTCAGGAATCGTAATGGGAATTTGAAGCTTCTGAATCTGACCAAGCGCGTCCATGACCTGATGCAGATTACAAAGCTGTACACGGTTTTCGATGTGTACGATGACGAAAGGCAGGCAATTGCCTCCTTCAACGCATAGTACTCATTGATATCGGTGCGTCCGGCCTCGCACGGCGCTGCTTCATCGTGTGAGGGCTCAAATCCCTCATTCATCTTGGGGCACCTTCGGCACGACGGCGCCGGTTATGGAAGTCCGCACCCCCGATTGATGGAGCAAGCACTAACGCCATGCCCGGTTACGAGCCGCGCCCTGCAGGTTCCCGAACACGTGGGCGGCTGATTCGCTTGAATTCACAGGCTGCGTCCCATATTTCCGCAGCCGTTCTAGAGCGCTGCGATCGTCACGCTGCCGTCGCTGGTATGAATACTCAGCGGCGTTCCTCCCGCGTTCAGGCGCCCGCGAATGTTGTGCCCGCCGCCGGAGTTGTAACCGCTCATGGTCAGGGGCAGCTGGCAATCGATGTGGCCGTCGCCGGTGTGGATATCAATGTCGGCTGCCAGCGTGCGGGGCAACCGGATCTTTACGCTGCCGTCAGATGCCTCGATCCGCGAAGACGTCGTCAGTTGCGAGCCTTCGTCCAGGGTCAATTCGAGTGCGCCGTCGCTGGTGTGCACCTGCACGGCGCTCAATTTGCCGTCGATGCTCACATGTCCGTCGGAGGATCGGGACTCGAGGGTACCCGTCACATTGTGAATGCGAATGGATCCGTCGCTGGCCACCAGCCGCACCGCACCGGAGACATCGGACACATCCACCGACCCATCGCTGGTGCGCAGCGCGAAGGTTCCGCTCACGCCGAACACTTTCAGGCTGCCGTCCGAAGTACGCGCCTCGAGATCCAGGTCGGCAGGCGCCTCCACCGTGACGTGCGGCTCGTGACGCGCCATCGTGACATGGAAGCCGAAGCGCTGCTTCTCCTTCAATTCGAAGTTCACGTGATCGCCCGACTGGAACTCGGTGATGGTGTAATCGTCGGCATGGCGATCGTTCCACTGCACGCGGATGCGGACTTCGCGGCACCCGCACGAATGCACTTCCATGGAGGCATCGCCGCTGCTCAAGGTGAGCGAAGGCTTGCCGGAAGCCGGGTAGGACTTCTGCCAGTCGGATTGCGCGGTAAGTGCGGCGGCAAACGCTGCCAGGCCGAGCGCGGAAATGGCGACGGCGAACAGACGCAGGGATCTCATGATCGTACCTCTCGCGCACATGATACGCGCCCCGCGCGGTTCCGGTTCCAGGGAGTTGACGGCTGCGCAGTTTGCTTGAGATGCGCTGAATAAACAAATACCCCGAAAGGACGTGAGCAGCTCATTTGCGATTTTGCTGCCCGTTCGGCAGCACTGAAAGCCGTGGCCTGTGGCGATGCGGGAGCAAAAGGGCAATACGCCACGCCGCGGGGCCGGGCTCCGCCGCTAGAATGATGGCATGGTTCTGGAGACCTTTCCGGTCGGACCGCTGCAATGCAACTGCACCCTGCTCGGCGACGAGGAAGCCGGAGAAGCCATCGTCATCGACCCGGGCGACGAGGTCACTCGTATCTACCGGCGTATCGCCGACCTCGGGCTCAAACTGAAGCAGATCCTGGTCACCCATGCGCACATCGACCATGTGGGTGGGGCGCTCAAGCTGAAACGGCTGACCGGCGCGCCGATCCTCTTGAACGAGAATGACCTCCCTCTGCTGAAGATGATGGAGGCGCAGGCGGCCTGGATCGGTGTTCCCACCCCCGAAGTCACCGCCCCTGACGCCAGTCTTGCCGAGGGCATGCAGGTCGGGCTGGACCGCTACCCGGCCCGGGTGCTCCACACTCCCGGTCACACCCAGGGCTCGGTGTGTCTCCACTTCGCACCGCTCAATATGCTCATAGCCGGGGACACCCTGTTTGCCGGCAGCATCGGCCGCACCGACCTGCCCGGAGGAAATCCCAGGCAGATCATCGACTCCATCGCGTCCCGCTTGCTGGTCTTGCCCGATGAAACACGGGTACTGCCCGGGCATGGACAGGAAACCACAATCGGTGCCGAACGTAATAGCAATCCTTTTCTAAACTTGCGCTGAATCAAAAAGGATCGTAAACAGTAAAACTCATGTATCTCAATAATATAAGCGGAATACATCAACCAATACTTGAGCCACGCTGCGCGTACTGTTACCTCAAGCAAGGTCGCGCAAGTACTTAAAAAGCCTGGTCACTCCGGTGCTGAATTCTTCCTCCGGAGACAGCAGACTGATGACGAGCCAACCGGCTTCCTGCATCCCGAAAAAGTAACCGGGGTGTACCCATACCCCCCGGTCCAGCAGCTCCCGGACGGTGACTTCATCGGGACTAAGGGCGGGAATCCGCAGAACCCTGTACCATCCGCCCTCAACCTCGAGCCGTCGCACGGCCGTCGAAACTTCAAGGCGCCGGTCCAGCGCAGCCAGGTTGGCGGAAACGCGCTGGCCGATCTGGCTTGCGATTTGATGTCTTCCGGCAAGCCAGGCCGGGAGCGCCCATTGGACGGGGGCGTTCATGGAAAGGAAAGTGTCGGCAATGACCTCCAGGCGGTCAAGCGCGGCGGCGCGCTCCGGACCGGTGGCCACGATCCAGGCGGACTTCATCTGCGGCAGTCCGGCAATTTTGCTCAGCCCGCTTACGACGAATACGGGAACTCCTTCCAGCCCCGCGGCAAAACTCGGCACCCGGTTTTCGGGAGCCGTACCGATGGGGTAGTCCAGAAACACCTCGTCGACGATGAGGGACAGATCAAATTCGCGGCAAAGGCGACCCAGTTCCTCCGCTTCCCACCGCTTCGTGAAGTGGCCGGTGGGATTGTTGGGATGCACGAGCACAATGGCCCGGGACTGCGGCGTGATCGCGCGGCGGAAGCCCTCGGGCTCGATCTGCCAACCGTGGTCATAGACCAGGGATGCCGGCCGCAGACGTACGTCATCCAGCGCTGCCAGGAAATCAAACAGCGGATATCCGGGCTGCGGCACCACGATCTCGCTCCCGGGATCGCAGAGCAGACGGAACAGGTAGCTATAGGCCTCGCTGGTGCTGGTTGTTAGAACAACCTGGTGGGGCGCCACGTCGACACCGTGACTCGCGTAGTACGCGGAAACAGCCGTGCGTGCAGGAAGAAGTCCACGCGGCTGCGGGTCATAGTCGAGGGAGCGAGGGTTGCGTAAGGCGTCGAGCAGATCGGCGGGATATGCAAACGCGCATCGGGTGGGATTGGAAGCAGTCAGGTCGGCAATGGGCAACCCGGCATCTTGACGCAGGCGATGCGCGCGCGCCAGTTCGCTCTCTTGCGTGTTCCAGTTTGTGCGCTGGGAGAATTGCATAACATTTGCCGCGTTTGTGCGAGGGAATGAATAAATGGCCGAGCCAATTGCTCTTTCTTTAATTCACCGGTTCACTCCTTTCGCCTTGGCACGCACTTTCATCATGCACAATAAGAACAGGCGCCCTTTCCACCATACACGGGTGATCACGGAGGAGGAGTATTGGCTCTGCGCGCGGTAATTTTCGATTACGGAATGGTATTGACCGGCCAACCGGACGCCGGGGCGCACGATGCGATGGTTCGCATCTCCGGCCTCTCTGTGGATCAGTTCGAGAAGTTCTACTGGGCCGACCGCCACGCCTATGACGAGGGCAAGCTGAATGGGGTTACCTTCTGGCGGAAGTTCGCGAGTGACGCCGGTCTTTCGCTGAATCCGGCGCAGATCGACGAGCTCAATCGCCAGGACGCGCGCATGTGGACCACGCAGAATCCTGCCATGCTGGCCTGGCAGCGCGAGCTCCGAGCGGCCGGCATCCGCACCGCTATCCTCTCCAATATGGGCGATTCGGTGCTCGAAAATATCCGGCGCGAATTTCGCTGGATCGACGAGTTCGACGTGCTGGTGTGGAGCTACCAGTTGCACATGGCGAAGCCCGACCCGGCGATCTACAAGCATGCCCTTGAGCGCCTGGGCTCCCGGCCGGAAGAGACGCTGTTCATCGATGACAAACTTGTCAACGTAGAGGCAGCTCAGGCCCTGGGCATGAAGGCCGTTGAATTCACCACCATCGAACGCCTGCGCCAGGACCTTCTTGCAGCCAGGTTCGATTCGCAGTTGCCGCTGCCTCAGCCGCCCCTGACTTAGTGGCGGTCGCGGTCCAGGTGATAGGTGAGACCCATGCTGGCATTCATCACGTCGATGCCCGGATTGATGGGGACCATGCAGGCATTCGAAAAGTGGAAGCCGCCGAAAAGCCCGAGGCGAAGATCGACTTTGAGAGTCACCGGGTTTGCACGCCAATTCCCTGTTGCAATTCAAAGGGCTAACAGTTGCGCGCTTGGGTGCGGCGTAAACCAGAAGTCACTGTAACCTGTTACGAGCCAGGACCAAATCTTGCTATTCAGGCGGGATCCACGGGGAACCCTTCGCGGTAAGCATGGCGGCTGTAACTTACAAGCGGACCCCTCGTGTTCTACACTGCTTGCCTGAAAAGCGGGAGCACGCTCAACCGTTATAAGTGGCGGCCGAAGTGCGCATCTTCAAGCGTTCAGGACCGGCGAGCGGGCCCCGCTCAGACTGCTCTCTGAGAGGACAGGCGATGCACTCATTTCAAGGATCAAAGTTCAGGACCGGCGCATGGACCCTGTTTGCACTGGCGGCGGCGGCGATCAGCCTCACCGCTGTGCCGCAATCGGTACCGGTGGTTACCGGCGACGCGCGGGTGGACAAACTGCTGAGCCAGATGACGCTCCAGGAAAAGCTCACGCTGATCCACGGGACGCATGAAGATCCCAGGGTGTACCAGGGACAGGCCGGCTATCTAGCCGGAATCCCGCGGCTGGGGATTCCAGGTTTGCGTTTCGCGGACGGCCCTCCGGGCGTTCTGACGCGGCATCCGTCGCAGGCCGAGACCGCAACCATGGGCGTAGCCGCAACCTTCAGCCTGAAGGACGCCGAGGATAACGGCATCGTGATCGGCCGCGAAGATCGCGCGCTGGGTATCGATGTCTCCTTGCAGCCCTTTGTAAATATCGACCGCGATCTCGAATTCGGGCGCGGGTACAACACCTTCGGCGAGGATCCGTTTCTGAGCGCGATGATGGGCGTGGGGGAAATCAAGGGCATTCAGTCGCAGCACGTGATGGCGCAGGTAAAGCATTACGTCGGATACGACTCCGATAATGAGAACACCTTTATCGACGACCAGACGCTCCACGAGATATACGTGGCGCCGTTTGACGCCGCGGTGCAAGCCGGAGTCTCGTCGATCATGTGTTCGTACAACCGGCTGAATGGCACGTTCGCCTGCGGCAACGAAAAAACGCTTACCAAAATCCTGCGCGACGAAGTCGGGTTCAAGGGCTTTGTGACCTCCGACTGGGGCGCCGTACATGGCGTGAGCTTCATCAATGCGGGCTTGGATATGGAGATGCCCGGCGAGCCCGATCCGAAGGCGGGCGGTTTCTCGCTTCCGTCATTCTTTGATTCCCAGCCCGTGCCTCCGCCACCGCCGCCCCATGCCATGGAAGACATCATCGATATGTTCGGCGGCCATATCCCCGAGGAACCTGCCCTAAAACGCGACTTGAGCGGCGGAAATTTCGGCGTAAAGCTCGACAGCAAGAAGATGCCGGAAGCACTGAAGGACGGCACAGTAAGCGAGGCGGCGGTGACGCGCGCCGCCGGCCGCGTGCTGTATGAGATCGTGCATTTTGGCTACATGGATGGGCTCTCGAAGCACGCTGTCACCCCGCAATCAATCGAGGAGAATGCGAAGATCATCGAGCGCACCGGCGAGGACGCTGCAGTGCTGCTGAAGAACGAGGGAGGAGTCCTGCCTCTGAAAACTTCCGACCTGGATTCGGTAGTGCTCATCGGGCCGACGGCAGGCCAGGTGGACGCGATCGGGATCAACGGCGAACGCTCCGTAGGATTGCCTGAACGGCAGGTGGGGCCTCTGGCGGCGATGCGCAAGATCTCCGGCAACTCGGATATCGGATTTGCCGTGGCCAATGACATGACCGGGAGCACCATCCCCGCTGTCGCGCTGAGCCATGACGGCCAGCCCGGGCTGTTGCGCACGGGCTCGGCGGGCGAACAGACCGATGCGCAGATCGACTTCACGAAGAAGTCGGGCAAGCCCTTGCCGCCCAATGCCACCGTGATTTGGAAGGGCACGCTTACGATTCCACACGATGGCAATTACTGGATCTACCTGCAGGCGCTGGGCACCAACGCTTCCATGCATATCGATGGCAAGAAGTTCGCCGCAACCGGCGTATTGCAGGGCGGCGTCCACGGAGATATACTGCAGGCCAGCCAGGACAACGTGGTACCTACAACCGACGGCATCGATAATGTGCGCCGCGCCATTGATCTTACCGCAGGTCCGCATCCGATCGAGATCAAGACCTCGCCTGATACTTCGAATGCTCCGGTACAGGTGCGCCTGAACTGGTACCCGCCGGAGCAGCGCAAAGCCGACCATGACCAGGCTGTTTCCGCGGCGAAGACGGCCAAAGCGGCAGTGGTGTTCGTGTGGACGCGCCTGCAGCCGGTGTTCGGCCTGCCCGGCGACCAGGACAAGCTCATCGAAGAAATAGCCGCTGTGCAGCCCAACACCGTGGTGGTGCTCAACACTTCTCAACCCGTCGCCATGCCGTGGGCCGACAAGGTAAAGGGAATTCTCGAAATGTGGTGGCCGGGGGACGAGGGCGGTTGGTCCACGGCGAATCTTCTGCTCGGCAAGGTCAGCCCGGCGGGCCGGCTGCCCGTTACTTGGGGTAAGAGTCTGGCTGACTATCCGGCGACTGACCCAAAGTACCCCGAACGCTCGAAACGACCGCCGAACAAGCAGACGCACTACACCGAGGGTGTGAACGTGGGATACCGCTGGTTCGACAAGGAGAACATCGAGCCGCTGTTCGCATTCGGCCACGGGCTGAGTTATACCAGCTTCGAATATACACATCTGATGGTGGACAAGGCGCCGAACGGCGGGATTGACGTGAGCGTGCGGATCAAGAACACGGGCGACATGGATTCGGATGAAGTGCCGCAGGTGTATCTTGGAGCGCCCAGCGAAGCTCCGGAGGGGGTGCAGTTCCCTGTCCGCGCTCTGGTGGGGTTTGATCGCGTACATCTGGGGACG
Source organism: Occallatibacter sp. (assembly GCA_036502905.1). Classification (GTDB taxonomy): domain Bacteria; phylum Acidobacteriota; class Terriglobia; order Terriglobales; family Acidobacteriaceae; genus Telmatobacter. Next base: position 34,335 of record DASXXV010000250.1, read on the forward strand.
GGTGAAGCAAAGACTATTACGATTCACGTGCCGCAGCGCCAATTGCAGTACTGGTCGACGAAGGATGGCAAGTGGGTGCTGGCGGCCGGCAAGCGTACGGTGAGCGTGGGCGGTTCGTCGCGGGATCTTCGGCTGAATCAGGCGGTGGAGTGAACTGGCTAGGGGTAAGAACTATGCGGGCGCGGCCTTGGCCGCGCCCGCATAGTTTGGTCGCTTGGGAACATCGCTCCCAGTTCTCATAAGCGAGACTTGGGCGCCCGGCCAAATCTCTAGGGCTTCAGATAAAACCCGGTGATCCAGCCCTGCAACAAAGCCGGAAAGCAACCCATGACAACAACCGCAGCCGCAATCGCCACGAGCAGCAGCACGGTAACGGGATGGGCGCTGACCTTTTCTGCCCTGCCTGCGGGATCGTCTACGGCCGGCATGACGAAGGCGCGCTTCAGCACCTGCAGATAGTAGTAGAGCGAGACGGCGCTCATGGCCACGGCCAAGGCGACCAGGGCAAACGGCAGCCGCCCTGCCCCGACACTCAGCACCACGGCGAACAGGTTGAACTTGGCCCAGAAGCCAACCAATGGGGGGATTCCGGCAAGCGAGAGAAACAGAATCAGCAGCACCGCCGCCAATAGCGGATTGCGCTTGTGCAGGCCGAGGAACGCGTCCATACGATCGCTGCCGGTGGCGCGCTCCACCACGCCGACAACACCGAAGGCGCCTATGGTGGTCAAACCATAAGTGAGGATGTAGTACAGCACCGCGGCGGCGCCCTGCGAGTGGGCCGCGCCCTGGAACTGGGCCGGTGCATCCGTCCGGAAGTAAGCCAGCGCAAGCAGGATATAGCCGGCATGGGCGATGGCCGAGTAAGCCAACAGTCTCCGCACGCTGACTTGCGCCAGTGCTGCCAGGTTGCCGAAAAGCATGGAGGCCAGGGACATGACTGCCAGAGCCACGGTCCAGGGGCCAGTAAAGCCCTCGTGAGGAGAATTCCACGCCTCCAACGAGTGCGCACCTGCGGCGCCGATGGAGATTAGGAGAGCGAAGCTCGCCACCTTCGATACCGAAGCAATAAAGGCAGCGGCAGGCGCAGGCGCACCTTCGTAAGTATCGGGCGCCCAGAGGTGGAATGGCACGGCTGCTATCTTGAACCCCAGGCCGGCGGCGATCATGACCAACGCGACCAGCAACAGGGGGTCGACGGTGGGCCCATTGGAGTGATGGATGGCCTGCATCACGTGATCGAGGTTCGTCGATCCCGTGATGCCGTAGAGGTAGCTGAAACCGAATAACAGGAATGCCGCGGACATGCCGCCAAACAGGTAGTACTTCATGGCCGATTCAGCGCTGCGGCCGGACTGCTTGGCAAAGGCGGTAAGAATGTACAGCCCAAGGCTCAACAGTTCGAGGCCAAGAAAGATGATGAGCAGGTCCTGCGCGGCGGAGATGAGCAGCCCGCCTGCCGCCGACATCAGCACCACGGCGACGAACTCGCCCACGTGGCGCGTGAAGCGGGAGTCAATGAGCAGCAAGAGGGTGAGCGCAGTAAGGACAAGGATCCCGGCCTGTGCTGCACCGGCCGAACCGGTGTTGGCCAGCAACACGCTGTTGGTATCCGCGATCCCGAAGCCCAACACCCCTTTTGATCCGAGCGTCCAAATCTCCGCCCACAGCGCAACTGCGCAGCCAAGCACGCCTAGCGACGAGGCGGATAAGGCGCGAGCCTTGAGTTCAGCCGTGCGCAGAAATCCGAGATCGACAACCAGGACAAGGAGCGCAGCGATTTCGAGAACCGTTTCCGGCAGCGTCGCGTAGAAGAGTTGCGTGTAATAGCTCACTGCACACCTCCCGCCAGCAAGGATCTGACTGCCGGTTCAATTGCATCGAGGAGGATGCGCGGGTATAAGCCTACGACGAGGCTGGTGGCGCACAGCAGTGTAAACGCGGCGACTTCCGGCCAGGTTATGGGGGCGAGGTCGTGCCAGCCGCCCTTGGGATGATCCTGCGCCGTCGGTCTCACATCGGTGAAGAACGCCTTCTGTAAGGCGCGCCAGGTGTAGGCTACGCCGACCACGATGCCTACCCCGGCGAAAGCGGTCCACCATGGATTGACGCGCCAGGATCCGGCCAGGACTTGCAGTTCCGCGACGAATCCCGAGAAGCCGGGTAGTCCCATGGATGCCATGCCGGCGATGACGAATGCAGCCGCCGCAAGCGGGAGGCGTCGCGACAGGTGCATGCGCTCGAGCTCGTCCAACTGGCGGGTGTGGGTGCGCTCGTAAACCACCCGGCCCACGATGGCAAACAGGAGCCCGGCGAGGATGCCGTGCGAAAACATTTGCAGCACGGCGCCGGTGACGCCGATCTGGTTAAGGGTCATGAGGCCCAGCAGCACAAAGCCCATGTGGCTCACACTGGAGTAGCCGATGACAAACTTGAAGTCGCTCTGGACGAGAGCCACGAGCGCTCCGTATACGATGCCGATCACCGCGAGGACGGCGAATACATCGCGCCACGAACCAATGCCGGCGAGCGAGAATCCCCAGGGATCCATGCCGTGGGGAAAAAGGCCCATGGCAACGCGCAGGCAGCCGTACGCGCCGAGTTTCATGATGACGCCGGCGAGCACCATGGACGCAGCCGTGGGGGCCGCCACGTGGCCGGTCGGCGCCCAGGTGTGCAGCGGCCACATGCCGGCGAGAATGCCGAAGCCGATGAAGACCAGCGGGAAAGCCCACATCTGGAAGTGCGGCGGAAGCCCCGCCTGTGCGAGTTGCACCAGGCCGGTCGAGTGACTGCCTGCCGTTGCGTACGCAGCCAGAAGCCCAATAAGCACCATGGCCGAGCCGACGAACGAGTAAAGGGCCAGTTTCATGGCGGCGTACTCGCGGCGTGTCGATCCCCAGATGGCGATGAGGAAGTATTTGGGCACGATGGCGATTTCGTAGAAGACAAACAACAGGAACACGTCGTAGCTGAGGAAGACGCCGTACACGCCTCCGATGAGCGCCAGGAAGAAGGCGAAAAACTCGTTAGTGCGCAGTTCGATGTTCCAGCTGAAGAGGACGCCGGCAACGGCTGCGAGGCCGGTGAGCAGGACCAGGACGAGACTGATGCCGTCGGCGGCCAGCGTATAGCGGATGCCCATCGAGGGAACCCAAAGCAGGTCGACGATGGTCACCCTGGGGTGGCCGGCGTTGGCGGCGAATCCCACGGTCGCGATGAGAAGGCCAGCGATAGAGATGACAAGCGCGACTCCGCGCGCGAGTCCCGCCCTGCCCTTGGGCAGCAACGCCTCAATGAGCGCGCCGGCAAACGAGAGATAGATGGTCCACGCAAGCATCTCTAGAATCTCCAGTGCGCCAGCAGGTTAAGGACGGTGGGATTTACGCTGTCCACAATCAGTTGCGGGAGCAGGCCGATCAGCAGCATCAATCCGATGACTGGCGCCATGGCGATACGTTCGCCGGAATGCATATCAGGGAACTTGGCCCAACGTTCCGGGAGCGGGCCGGTGAAGACTCTCTGAATGACCGTGAGGATTACCACGGCGGTGATCAAAAGGCCGAGTACGGAAACCGTAGCCGCTAGCCACGAGAGCGGGAAAACACCGCGGAAGATGAGGAACTCGCCAATAAAGCCATTGAGGCCGGGAAGCCCCAGCGATGAGAACAGCGCGATGCCCATGAGACCGGCAAAGACGGGAGCGGGCTTGCGCAGACCGCCGAAATCATCGATACCGCGTATGCCGCCCGCGCGCTCCTGGATCATGGCGATAAACCAGAACAGCGCGGCAGCGGTAATGCCGTGGTTGAACATCTGCAGGATGACGCCGTTGAGCGCCGCGGCCTGGCTGGTTTCCATAGCGGCGCCGGCGGCGGGTACGGCCAGCGCGAAGATGCCAAGTTGGCAGTAGCCGAGATGGTTGACGGACGAGTAGGCGAAAACCCGTTTCAGATCCTTTTGCGCGGCCGCCGCCCATGCGCCCATGACCACAGTGAGCACTGAAAGCACCAGCAGCGGAGTGCGCATCCGCGCGATCTCGTGGCCGAACATGGGCAGTGCGATCCGCAACAGGCCGTAGACGCCCATCTTCGACATGGTGCCGGTGAGGAGCATGGTCACCGGTGAAGGCGCTTCGCTGTAAGCGGCAGGCAACCAGGTGTGGAACGGCATTAGCGGGACCTTGACCGCGAAGCCCGCGAGCACCCCTATAGCCAGCCACATCATCATGTGCGGATAGTGCAGGTGAGCGGTCACCATTTGTTCCAGTTCGCCGGTGGAGGCCAGCAGACCCAGGTGCGTGAAGTCCATACTGCCGGTGGAAAGAAAGACGGCTAGAAACGCGATGAGCAACGCGACCGAACCCGCCATGGTGTAGACGAAGAACTGCGTCGCCGCCGATCCGCGTTTAGCTCCGCCCCACAGCTTGATAAGGAAGAAGGCGGGAATCAGGCTCAGTTCCCAGAACAGAAACCAGTGGAAAAAATTGAGCGCTGTAAAGGTGCCGAAGAGGCCGGATTCAAGCAGCAACACCAGCGCGAAGTAGAGATTCGGCTGCGTATGAACACGATGCGCCGCGTCCATTGACATCAGCGTCACGAGCGCCGAGAGCACCAGCATCAGGGCGCCAAGCCCGTCCACGCCGAGATGATATTCAATTCCCAAAGACGGCGCCCATGCATGCTGCTCGACCATGCCGATGGTGCCGTTGGGGGGCAGCCTGGTCCAGACCAGGAGCGCGACCGCCATCGCGGCCAGTGCGGCGATCATGGCTACGGTCCGGGCGTGGCGGCCGGAGAACAGCGCGATTACAGCCCCCAGCACGGGCAACACGATGAGCAACGTCAATATCGGAAAGGCATTCATCCGCGGCTGCTCCAGATCAGGATTGCCGCCAGCACGACCACGGCCACGGCGAGCAGGCGCAGGTAATGCTGCACACGCCCGGTCTGGATTCGCGCCAGCAGGCCTCCGCCGGAGTAGATCTCTTCGCAGCCCTTGTCGAAGCCGCCATCCACAAACTGACGATCGAAGAAGCGGTCAAAATGCGCCAGGCCGCGGAAGGCGACAGTGACGGCGGCGACCAGTCCGCCCCAAACGCGGCGATCGAACCAGTCGGCGACGCGCGCCCACCAGGCGTAAAGCGCGATAACCGTGACAGCGTACAGTTCGTCGACATAAAGCCGGTCGCGGAGCCAACCCCAAACGGGCGGCGCGGCTTTCTCCAGCGCATCGGGCTCTTCGGCGCGCGGGGACTTGTCGCCGTAGAGCCACCACCCAAGTCCGAGGCCAAGCAAGACAACGAGGGTCGAGGTCAACATCAGCGGCAGGAAACCGGACTCATGGAACCCCGCCCATTCGAAGGCGGCGGGATGGTCTTCCAGAAATGCGCGGAACCACGGCCACGCGGGCGTACCGACAATACCGAGCGCGACCGCGAAGAACGCCAGAATCGCAAGCGGCGCCGTTATCACCCGCGGGCTTTCGTGCGCGTGCCCGTGGCCACGGTATGCGCCGAAAAATACGTAACTCACCTGGCGCGTCATGTAAAACGCGGTCAGCAGGGCACCGAACACGAGCAGATAAAATGGCCCGCGGCCCGAGTGCCAGTCATGCGCTGAGGCGAGAATCGCATCCTTGCTCCAGAATCCGGAGAACAGCAGCGGGAAGCCAGCCAGCGCCAGCATGCCGATAGCATAGGTCGCAAACGTGACAGGCATCTCCTTGCGCAAACCGCCCATGCGGCGGATGTCCTGCTCTTCGTGGCAGCCGTGAATCACAGACCCCGCGCCCATGAACAGCAGCGCCTTGAAAAACGCGTGGGTGATCAGGTGGAACATGCCGACGGCGACGCCGCCCATGCCAAGGCCGGCCATCATGTAGCCGAGCTGCGAAACCGTGGAGTAGGCGAGGATGCGCTTGATGTCATTCTGTGCGACGGCGATGAGAGCGGCGAACACGGCCGTAGTGGCGCCCACCCAGGTGACTACCGTAAGAGCTACCGTCGTGCTGCCGGCCACCGCGCCGCCTTGCGAAAGCGTGCCGCCCGCAGCCATCAGGGGATAAACGCGTGCTACCAGGTAGACTCCGGCGGCCACCATGGTCGCAGCGTGAATCAATGCCGAGACAGGCGTAGGACCTTCCATGGCGTCCGGCAGCCAGACGTGCAACGGTAGCTGGCCGCTTTTGCCGGCGGCGCCGGCGAAGATCAGTAGGGATATGGCCGTGGCGGCGCTCAGGCCCAGCGCGGCTTTGCCCGCGAGCATGGTCGCAATCGCATCGGGCTCGAGCGCGCCCCCGCCGTGGTTATAGAAAAGGAGCGTACCCGACTCGGCGAACATCCACACGATGCCGAGAAGGAAAAAAATATCGCCGACGCGGGTGGTGATGAACGCTTTCTTGGCAGCGGCGGCGGCCGAGGGCTTCTGATACCAGAAGCCAATGAGCAGGTACGAAGTGAGGCCCACCAGTTCCCAGCACATGAACAGAAGCAGCAGGCTGTTGGCTATGACCACGCCCAGCATCGCTCCCGCGAACAATGAGAGGAAGCAGAAGAATCGGGTGTAGTTCTCGTCGTGGGCCATGTAGCCGGTGGAGTAAATGAAGATCAGAAGGCCGACAAACGTGACCATTACCGCCATGACGGCGGAAAGCGGATCGAGGACCCAGCCAAGATCGACCGTGCCCGTACCCATCTGCACCCAGGCAAAGTTGAAGGTTTCGCGAACGGAAAAACCGTGCGACCAGCCGGTGAGCACGTGACCGAATGCGACCAGGGCCATCAACAGGGAAATTGCAAGCGAGCCAATGGCCAGCGTGGAAGCCAGCTTACGCGCCGGCTGTTTCAGGAGCGCGATGGCCCCCGATGCCACGATGGGAACGGCCGGAATCAGCCAAAGGATCTGCGCAATGGACGAAGCCGTCAATTGTGGAGTGAAGCCCATACTTTCTTGCATCAGCGGCTCACCCCTTCATCCTGTTCATCTCATCGAGATCCGTAGTGTGTGCGTGTCGATAAATGGAAATCACCAGACCTAGTCCTACAGCGGCCTCGGCCGCAGCTACTGCGATGGAAAAAACGGCGAACATTACGCCGGTCAGCAGCTCGGGATGCGGACCATAACGCCAGAAAGCGATCAGGTTGAGGTTGGCTGCGTTGAGCATGAGTTCGATGCCGATCAGGACCAGGATGGCATTGCGCCGCGTGAGCGCGCCCGCCAACCCGACGGCGAAAACCAGCGCGGCGACCAGGAGATATCCGGCGAGCGGGGTCACTTGCTTTCTCCTTTTTCATGCATGGCGACGATCACCGCGCCCACCAGCGCTGCCGTCAGCAGCAATGCGACGATTTCGAGCGGAAGGACATAGCGGCCCATCAGCGCGTTGCCGATGTCGTTTACGGTCGGGTTCGGCGAGGCGGCCTGGTGCGGCAGAACGTGGACACTTTGAATCACGGCCCATCCCAGCATCGCGAAAACTCCGGCCGCAATCGTCATGCCTATGAACCACGAAGGGCTGAATATGCCTTCTTTTGGAGTTTCCGATCCGCGCGTGAGGAGAATCGCAAAGACGACCAGAATGGCGACCGCACCGATATAAATAAGGATCTGCGCGAAACCTGCAAACTGTGCGTCGAGCTGGAGGTAGAGCAGGGCCAGGCCGGCGAAAGCGATGGTGACAGCCAGCGCGCAATGCACTGTGTTCTTAAGCGTGACTGCGGCAACGGCGCCGAAGACCGTGAGGGCTGAAAGGATCCAGAACGTGGGGCTCATCGCCGCACCTTCCTTTCGCGATGGGCGCTAAAAGCAACCGCAGATCCTTCGCTGCGCTCAGGATGACAAATCAATTTCTGGGAGGGATTACTCGGCATAGCGGTACGTCCTCGGCGCGATGTTCTTGCGGCGCATGCCGGCGCGGACCATGACCACGTAAGCGATCACCACGATTGCGGAACAGACGATCCAGCGCGCCCAGCCCTCTCCCATGAAGCGCCACACGGCCACGTCGACCAGGTTCAGCAGCGTGAAAGGTATGACGAATTTCCAGGCGAAGTTCATCAACTGATCCTGGCGCAGCCGGGGCAGCGTTCCGCGCAGCCAGATCAGGACACAGATGGAAAGCATGACTTTCGAGAAGAACCAGATCCAGGATGGAATGAACTGGAGAAACGAGAACGGCGCCGACCACCCGCCAAGAAAGAGCGTGGCGCCCAGGCCTGAGACGGACAACATGCCGACGTACTCGGCAAGAAAGAACTCGGCGAACTTGAAGCCGGAATACTCGGTGAAGTAGCCGGCAACCAACTCGGATTCACCCTCGGGCAGATCGAACGGAGAGCGGTTGGTCTCAGCTGTCGCGGCAATCGCAAAGAGGACGAAACTGGCCAGCCCCCACGGCGTAAAGATGAACCAATGCGGCAGTCCAAAGCTGTACTGGTTCTGCACCTCGACGATCTTGTCGAGTGAAAGAGAGCCTGTAGCCATGACCACGCCCACGCTCGACAACAGCAGCGGCACTTCATAGCTGATCATCTGCGCAACCGCGCGCATGGCGCCCAGGAGCGAATACTTGTTGCGACTCGACCAGCCGGCCATGAAAACGGAGAGTTCGGTCGAGGCGCCCATGGCGAAGTAAAACAGCAGGGCGGCATCCATGTGCACCAGGGTCATGTTGCGCCCCATGGGCAACACCGCATAGCCCATGAACACCACGGCCACCATTGACACCGGGGCAAGGAAGTGCACGACGCGGTCGGCGCCTACCGGCACGATGTCTTCCTTGGTCAGCGACTTGATGCCGTCAGCGACCGGCTGCAGGATTCCGAAGGGGCCCACGCGATTGGGACCCAGGCGATTCTGCATGCGCCCGAGGCCCTTGCGCTCGAGCAGAACGGAAATGGCGAACAGCGCGGGAAAAACGGCGATGATGCACACCACGCTCAACAGTACGCCAACCACCGACTGCAATGCAGCGGGCATATGTGCCACGATCCAATGTTTGAGGAGAACAAATATCTGGTCCAGCGTGCTGACCATCGACTAGTCTCCTCCTTCTGTCTTGGGCGTGGATGTTTTTGGCGGCTCGGCGGGTTTGGCGGCAGGCTCGGGGGATTTTGCAGCCGCCTGAGCAGGAAGTTTTGTGGCCGCCGAGGTCGGCGTCCCGGTGCCGCCTTCGGGCGATTTGGAAGGAGCAGCCGCAGCCTTGGCAGCAGCATCGGCCGCCGCCTTGGCCTTGGCCGCCGAATCCGTCCTGGCTTTGGCTTCAGCTTTGGCCTTTTCTTCCGCGAGACGCGCATCTACTTCGGTGGCTTCGGTTGGATGAATCTGGTGATAGTACTCGTTCGACTTTGCCAATTCTTTGCGGTCGAGAAGCAAGCCTCCGAACCGGTCATCGGTGGAAAGCTCGAATTCGGTGTTCATCTTGATGGCTTCGAACGGACATACTTCCACGCATATCTGGCAGCTCATGCACACCGAAATATCAATGTCGAACTTCGCCGGGTAGATCTGGGGCTTGCCCACAAAGTCCGGCTTCTTGTCCTTGCTCTTCTCGATGTAAATGCACTTGGGCGGGCACTCTTTTTCGCATATCTGGCACGCCACGCAGCGCAGGCCTTTCTCCCAGTCCTGCCCGTCGTAAACAAGGAAAGGAAAGTTGCGCGAGGCCTCGGGCAGAGGCAACCGTTCTTCGGGATACTCCACGGTGGTCAGCCGTTCTTTGGAGACGAAACTCCCGGCGAAATTTCTGGCCGTCTCTGCCAAGCCCTTCAGTATGCCTTCACCCAGCATGAAAAGCAGCTCCTAGCTACTAGTTTCTAGCTCCTGGTTCATTCGTCCCAAACCGCAGCTTCATTGCATCGAATAACTTCGCTTGCTTCCAGTTACAGCTATCAAGCCAGTAGCCAGAAGCTGGTAGTTTACAAAGTCCAATTACCGATCTACCTCGCCCAAAACGATATCCACGCTTCCAAAAATCAGAACCACGTCGGCCACATTGTGGCCGAGGCACATATCTTCCAGCACCGTCAGATTGATCAGGCTCGGCGGCCGCACGCGATAGCGGTATGGATTGGGGCTGCCGTCGCTGATCAAATAAAAGCCAAGTTCTCCCTTCGGAGCCTCAATTCGTCCGTAGGCTTCGCCGGCTTTGGGCCGGAAGCCGCGAATCCTCGCCTTGGGGTCCATGATCGGGCCTGCCGGAATTTCCTTCAGAGCCTGATTAAGAATGCCAATGGACTCACGCATTTCGAGCACGCGCACCATGTAGCGGTCGAAGATATCGCCCTGCTCGCCGAGCGGCACGCGGAAGCGGAACCGGTCGTAGATGCCGTAATGGTCGACCTTGCGAATGTCGTAGTTCACGCCCGAACCGCGCAGCATGGGACCGGTGATGCCCGCATTCACCGCCAATTCCGGCCGCAGCACGCCGACACCCTGGGTGCGTGCCATCAGAATTTCGTTCCCGCTCAGCAAGGCTTCGAATTCATCGACGAATTGCGGGAGACCAGCAGCCACTTTGCGGGCCTGAGCGAGCCACGCGCCGGAAGGATCCACGCGGCAACCACCGAAACGCATGTAGTTGCACATCATGCGGGACCCGCTCAAGCTTTCGAACAGGTCGAGGATCTTCTCACGCTCGCGAAAGGCATACATGAGCGGCGTACCGCTGGCGCCCATCTCCTGAATCAGGAACCCGATAGCCGAAGCGTGGTTCTGCACGCGCGTAAGCTCGGCGAGAATCACGCGTATATATTCGGCTCGCTCCGGCACCGCCTGGCCGACGAGCTTTTCCACGGCCAGCGCATAGGCCCAGTTGTTGGTCATCGAGCAGAAGTAGTCCAGGCGATCGGTATACGGCATCGAGGCCAGGTAGCTCTGGGTCTGGCCCAACTGCTCGTGATTGCGGTGCAGATACCCGAATACCGGCTTCAGCCTGATTACGCGCTCGCCATCCAATGCAACATCCATGCGGAAGACGCCGTGCGTCGAGGGGTGGTGCGGCCCCATAGAGACTTCGAGCAGGTCCCCTTCCCCCTCGGACTCAATCACCGGGGGACGGTTCCAGTCCTCGAGGGCGTGTCCGGATGTTGTGTCTCGGGGCTTCATTGTCCTGCTCCACCGGGTTGCTGACCTGTCACATTGGCTTGGTGTTGCCTGGATCGCGCTAGCACATCGTCATGCGCGGTGGGCTCGTATTCAAAGTCATCGGGTTCCACATAATCGCGGCGCATGGGATGATCCTTGAATCCTTCCCACATCAGGATGCGGCGCAGATCGGGATGTCCGGCGAACACAATACCGAAAAGGTCGAAAATCTCGCGCTCCTGAAATTCCGCCGAGCGCCAGATGGGCGTAAAGGACGGCAGTTCCACCTGGTCGCTGCGATTCGCTGTGCGCATCCGCAACACCACCGGCCCGTGCTTTTTCGCCATGGAAAACAAGTGGTACACAACCTCGAGATAACCCGGCTCCTTGTGCTTGCGCGTCTCTTCGACTGTTTCCTCCACCGTCTGGTCCACGCCGTCCACGGTTTTCGTCACGGGGCGCGCGACCTTTACCTTCTCCGAAACTTCCTTGTCGAGGTAATCGACGCCGGTCACGTTGGAGAGGAAGTCGAGCGCAAGCTCCGGATCGTCGCGCAAAAAGCGCGCCACATCGAATGCCGTGCGAGGATCGAGCAAGAGCGAATGCTGGCCGGAGGGGCTGGCGTTGGGAATGACCGTCACACCCGCGCCAGGCAGCGACGCCTCAATCGCCGCCTTGATTTCCTCGACTGGCTTCAACTTAGCTCCTAGCTTTCACTTCGCTCCTTGCCAACCGCGGCCCGGAGCATTGTTCATGTCGCCGAATTTCCCAAGCCCTAACGCCTGCGGTGAATTGTGGCGCTTTCCTGCCCGACTAAAGCCGTGCCTTCCAAAACCGAAACCTTGGCAGGGCCGAATGCTCGATCCCATCCATGCTTCCTGTTCCCTGCTACTTAATTACCACCAGCGGCGGCTGCCACACGCTCGGATTTGCTGGCGGTTCGAGGTCATGCTCGCCGGGTTCCGGGACGGGGAACTCACCGGGAGCTTCGGCATCAAGATGCCGCGGCCTTTGTTCGCCGGTCAGGGGCTGCTCGTCAATCTTCTTTTGCAGCGTGATAAACGCCTGCAAAAGGGCTTCGGGACGGGGCGGACAGCCGGGGATGTGCACGTCCACCGGTATGTAGCGGTCGATGCCCTTCAGCACGTTGTATCCCTGCTTGAACGGCCCGCCGGAGATAGCGCAGGCTCCCATCGCGATCACGTACTTGGGTTCGCCCATCTGGTTGTAAAGCCGCACCACCTGGGGCGCCATCTTCTTGGTCACGGTGCCCGAGATGATCATCAGGTCAGCCTGCCGCGGCGAGGGACGGAACACCTCGGCGCCGAAGCGGGCGATGTCGTACCGGGCCATGGTGGTTGCGATCATCTCGATGGCACAGCACGCCAGCCCAAACTGCATCGGCCAGACAGAGCTCCGCCGGCCCCAGTTATAGAGTTCCTCGATGGTCGAGACGAAGACGCCCTGCTTGCCCAGTTCGATCTTCAGGTTTTGGTCAACTGCCATTTTGCGCTTCGCTCCAGTGGACAGTAATTTGTCGCTTCGCTCCAGTGATCAGTGATCAGTGATCAGTTCCATCGTTGTCGAAATTTCGGCGGCTCACGTTTCGGACCGTCTGTTGTCCCCATCCCAATCCAACTCGCCAGCCCACAGCCGGAAGGCGAGCAGTAGAATCCACTGACCACTGGTCCCAGTCCACTGACCACTGTCGTTCATTGCCACGTCAACACGCCCTTTGCCCACGCCCAGGCCAGGCCCTCGATCAGCAACAGCACGAACACCAGCATCGACACGCAGGACGCCACGCCCAAGCCGCTAAACGAGACCGCGAACGGCAACAGAAATACCGCCTCCACGTCGAAAATGAGAAAAATGATCGCGTACAGGTAATAAGCGGAGCGAAACTGGACCCAGGCGTCGCCCTTCGACTCAAGGCCGCATTCGTATATGGCGTTCTTGGTCGGGTTGGGCTTAGCGGGCGAAAACACGATTCCCCACATACGCGCCAACCCCAGGGGGGCCAGTCCGAAACCCAGCGCGGCAAAGAAGAGCACGGCCAATGAAAAATAAGGATTTGATTCCATTTTGTGGGAACAGGTCTTCCCCAGCAAGGGTACCAGTTTGAACCCCGCTTTGGCGAAGGCCAACTAGCCTGTCCAGCGCCGTTCACGCCCGTTTCTCCACCATTCATCTCACTCTGTGAACCACTCGCTGCACACGTCCAGGCCGGTACCTCGCGATGCCGGACAGATCCCGGTCCCATTCCTCCATCTTTCGGTGGAGACAAGGCGCAGGTTCCTCCTGATACCGTTTTAGTGGCCCCGAGGTGGCTGTGAAACCATCCGGCCATTCGGTAAGCTGGATTTCCCCCGGGGGTTCCTGAGATGTCAGCGTCTCGACTCGAGTCCGCGATCCGCCGCTGGCTGCTGATGGCGGCTGTGGCCGGAGCCTGCCTCAGTCTCACGCTAGCGGTGCGCGCTGCGAGCGGCCCGGAATCCGCGGCGGCCTCGACGGCCTCTGCGGCCCCGACGACCGACGTGACCACTCCATCCGGCCCAGCGCGTCCGCCGAACGCCGGGGCTTCGTATACCGCCGCCATCAAGGTGTCCGGGCCAACCAGCCAATTTCATGACTCGATCGCCGGCCGATACAACTACGCCTTTGGGAAAGATTCGCCGTTCCTTCCCTCGAACGCGACGTCGGTCAACGGGCAGTTCCTCAGTCCCAAAAGCTTCCCCACGGCCGAGTACTGCGGGCATTGCCATAAGGAGGCGTATCACCAGTGGCGCCAAACGGCGCATTCCAACAGCTTCCGCGCGCCCTGGTACCTCAAGAACGTCAATATGCTCATTGACGAGAAGGGTGTGCAATTCTCGCGGCACTGCGAAGGCTGCCACAATCCGGTCGCGCTGCTCTCCGGCGATCTTTCCCAGGGAATGCCCAAGACCCGCCCCTTTGAAGAAGAGGGCGTGACGTGCTCCACCTGCCATTCCATTCAGTCGACAGATGCCACGGGCACGGGCAGCTACGTCATGGGAATTCCGGCGGTACTGGTGGACGAAAATGGCGAGCCGATTACGCGCCCTGTTTCGGATAGCGAAATCCTGGCCCACCTCGACCGTCATTCGAAAGCCGTGATGCGGCCCCTGTTGCACACCGCCGAGTTCTGCGCAGCCTGCCACAAGGCTGCCATTCCCGCCGCTCTCGACGACTACAAGTTCCTGCGCGCATTCACCGTGTATGACGAATGGCAGGGCGCCAGTTTCACCAGGCAGTCGCCGCTTCCCTTCTACCGCAAGGACGCGGTGTCCACCTGCCAGACATGCCACATGGCCCGCGAGGCGATGACCGGCGACTCCGATGATCCCGGCGCCAAAGAGGGCAAGCTTGCTTCGCACCGCTGGCTGGGCGGCAACTCCCTGATTCCCGCCTACTACAAATACGATGAGCAGGCCGAAAAGCTCGCCAACTTCCTCAAGCATGGACCCGACGGCAAGGGCGTGCTGAACGTCGACATCTTCGCGCTCGAACGTGAGAACGCGCCGGCGGACAAGACGCTCATTGCTCCGCTCGGCGTCACCACGTTCCCAGTGCTGGCGGGTGAAACCTACATTGCGGACGTAGTTATACAGAACAAGGGCATCGCGCACTCTCTCATACCCGAACAGCGCGATTTCTACGAATCGTGGATCGATTTCAAGGTCAAGGATGCGTCCGGCAAGGTTCTGGCCGAGAGCGGGTTTATCAGGCCGGACGGCGAACTCGATCCTTCGGCGCACTCGTTCACCAACCGGCTGATCAACACCAAGGGCGAACTCAACGACATTCACCAGATCTGGCACAACCGCGTGCTGGCGTACAACAACACAATCCAATCCGGACGCTCGCAACTGGCACGCTACCGCTTCCGGCTGCCCAGGGGCTACAAAGGCCAGTTCACGCTGACGGCGACCGTCAACTACCGCCGCTTCAACCAGCACTTCGCGGACTACGCCATGGACCAGGCCGCGGGCCGGCACTACCCCATGCCGGTCATCGATATGGCTTCGCAAACGCGCACGCTTTGCACCGGCAACAATGCGCCGGTTACGCCCGGACCCGAGGAAAACAAGGACTGGATGCGCTGGAACAACTACGGTATCGCTCTGCTCGATGCGCAGCAATACCAGGAAGCGGTTGCGGCCTTCCAGCACGTAGCCGACCTGCGCTCCGACTACGCCGACGCTTATACCAATATGGCGGTGGTCGAAATCTCATGGGAGCGGTATGACGATGCCAAGCCGCATCTCGCCAAGGCCCTGTCGCTGCTGCCCGGCGATCCGCGCGCGCTCTATTATCGGGCTTTTGTGGAGCGCAATGCGGGCCAGGTGAAGGAAGCCATCGAGGACTTCAAGGCCGTGCTTGAAAAATACCCGCGGGCCAAGGACGCCATCCGCGAGTTGGGCTTCAGCTACTACCAGCAGCATGATTACGCCGAGTCCCGGGACGCCTATGAGAAGTTGCAGGCCATCGACCCCGACGACCTCGCAGCCCACTACCAGCTGGCCATTCTCTATCGGCGCCTCGGCGAAAAGGAAAAGGCCGCCATCGAGTCCGAGAAGTTCGCCGATCAGAAGGACGATCCCACTGCCTCGACGTACGCCCTCGAATTCCTGGGCAAGCACCCCGAGGTCGCGGCGGAGAGCGTGGCTTGGCACACACACGACCTTACCGGCGACCCGGTCAAGCGGCCCAGGGAGATCCAGTACAAGTACATTCCAGGGGCAGGGTTCTAAGAATCAGGCTGTGGCTCCCGGTGCTCACATTTTGTGCCAGCTCATGTCGACTTTTACCGGAATCTCATTTTTGATCGGAACGGTTAGGAACGAAGGCCGATCAATCTTGAAGTCCGAGCAGGTGGCCGGGATGGTCCCGGAGATGTGGACTTCGCTGCCCTGCCCGCTGCGCTGAAACTGTACGTGGGCATAATGCGCGGTCTGTCCTGCAAACTCGACGGTGAGGTCGGCATCTAGGGTCGCGGCAGCGGTTTCCGATTCAGGGAAACTGGTGCGCACCACCACCATCGGAAACTGCGCGCCACGCGTGGCCTCCAGCATGTGCAGGTCGCGATTGGTGTCGCCCGAGTCGAACGATTTTAGTGGCGCGGCAATCAGAAAGCTGCAAATCCCAGCATGACAGGCGCCCTTCCCCTTCGCAGCATGGCTCACTCCATCCACCTGGTGCATCGGGTGCGACATGTGATAGCTCAGCGTGGATTGATCGAGGAGCCACTGGGTATCGGCCTGCGCCCACGCAATCGCCGGAGTGATAAATAAAGCGATCAGGAATCCGCCGCGGCTCATTTCTTTTCCCAGAACTTCCAGTGAATCGGCCAGGACACAGCGATAATCGACGCGCCGTAGGCGATGGCTGTCACATAGGCGACCGTTCCGTGCTCCGCTGCGATGCCGTGCGGTTTCTCGCCTGAGTTCTCCTGGTTGTAAGCCATCGCGCCCAGGACCGGCGTCAGCACCATGCCCGGCCCGTGTATGAAGGCGAGAGCCTCGTGCCAGCGAATGCCGCCGTGCTTGCTGGTGCCCGGCACGCGGGGGGCAAACACCGCGTAATAGGCGGTGGTGAAATACATGGCGGTAGTCAGACCGCCCAGCGCCGCGTGAAAATCCAGATTCGCATCGGTGGGCACTTTGATGGCCTCTCCGTGACGGCCTTTCACCTTGGCTTGGGGCCCGGTGATCAGCGTCGCGGCCATCGGAATCAGCGTAATCAGACCCAGCTTCTGATGTATCCGCAGCATGCGCGTCCGCTTTTGCAGCATGGCCTGCAATTTCGGATTTCCCTGCGTCTGCTGCGATGAGAAGCCCAGGTCTTCAAGCGATGGCGAGGGCGGCGCTTTCGCGGGTGGAGCAGGAGAAGGCGCGTTCGGAATCTGCTCGGCTGGTTTCTCCGCCTGGTCCGGCGTCAACAACAGATCCACGGTCTGGTGCGGCGCCGTCGTGACCGTCACGCTAATCGGCTTCGACCGCAATCCATCCCCGGCGGCGGACAGAGTATAGTCCCCCGGCGCAAGATTCGGGAAGTTGTAATTGCCATCGGCATCCGCCCGCACCTCAATCGGCGAACCGGCCGCAGGTTTCAGCGACACCGCCGCATTCGCGATCGGCTTGCCCTTGTCGTCGGTCGCCGTACCGGACAGCGTCACTGTTTGCGCTGCAAGCGAGAGGGGAAACAGCAGACCGAAAAACGCGGCCCTTATTGCGAATCGGGGCATTCGGAGTTTCATTGGCGCCATCCCTCCGACTTTCGCTTTCTGCTCAGTGTATTTTGATTTCGCATCTTCACCAGCGTGAGTGAAAATGAAGTTTTCGTAATCGGTTCGGATCCATAGTGTGACTTTGTGGAACTCGAAGATTGGCGGGTCAATTAACCCGCGCCTTTAACCTATGATGAGATGCGCCGTTCCTCATCGAAGGCGGCGGAATCTGCCCGACGCCATCATTCTCTGGCTCCCGACTGTCCTGCTATTCCCGCGAAGTGGACATCGACATGGCTCTCACTCGAAGCATCGTGGACCTTTTGTTCGGACGACCCCTAGCGACCAGCGAGGAACGCGCCGAGCACATCGGGCCCCTCGCCGGCATCCCCATCTTCGGGCTTGATGCCCTCAGCTCTGCCGCATACGGCCCCGAGGCCGCGCTCACCCTGCTCATTCCCCTCGGCCTTGCCGGCGTGAATTACATTCTTCCCGTGAGCGTGGCCATCGTGGTCCTGCTCACCATCGTCTTCTTCAGCTACCGCCAAACCATCGAAGCGTATCCGCAAGGCGGCGGTTCGTACACCGTGGCGACGGAGAACCTGGGCGATAATGCCGGGCTTTTGGCCGCCGCCGCGCTCATGATCGACTACATCCTCACCGCTGCGGTAGGCATCTCCGCAGGCGTTGGCGCACTCATTTCGGCCGCGCCGTCATTGCAGCCGCACACGCTCGAGTTGTGCCTCGGTGTGCTGGTGGTCCTCACCATCGTCAACATGCGCGGCGTCCACGACACCGGCGTGGTATTTATGATCCCCACCTACATGTTCACGAGCACGCTTCTAATCGTCATTGCCGTGGGCATTGTCGCGGCATTGCACAGCGGCGGCCACCCGCACCCTGTCGTGCCCATTCCTCCCGTTCCGCCGGCAACCGCCGCCTTCAGCCTGTGGCTCATTCTGAAGGTCTTCTCCTCGGGCTGCACCGCCATGACCGGCGTGGAAGCCGTCAGCAACGGCGTCATGGCGTTTCGCGACCCCACGCGCAAGAACGCCAAAATCACGCTCACGATCATCATCGTTCTGCTCACCATCCTTTTGCTGGGTATCGCGATCCTTTGCCGCGCTTATCACATCGCCGCCACTTCCCCCGACCAGCCCGGGTATGAAAGTGTCCTCTCCGAATTGACCCGCGCGGTGATGGGCCACGGCTGGTTCTACTACGTCACCATCACGTCGGTCCTGCTGGTTTTGGCTCTCTCGGCCAATACCGCCTTTGCCGATTTCCCTCGCCTCACACGCGCAATCGCCCAGAACAACTACCTGCCGCATGTCTTTCTGCTGCGCGGCCGCCGCCTTCTCTACTCCTGGGGAATCTACGTCCTGGTGGCGTTAACCGCGATATTGCTAATCATCTTCCGCGGAGTCACCGATCGGCTGATTCCGCTCTATGCCATCGGGGCCTTCCTCGCCTTCACTCTCTCTCAAGCCGGCATGGTGATGCACTGGAAACGGCAGGGCCGCGAGGGCGCCTCGTCGCGTATGTTCCTCAACGGACTCGGGGCGGTGGCCACGGGCATCACCGTGGTCGTCGTACTGTTGGCAAAGTTCGTCGAGGGCGCCTGGATCACCGCGCTCCTGATCGCACTCATGATCCTATTCATGCGGCGGGTTCGGCACCACTACGATCGGGTCAACAAGGACATCAACCTGGATCGGCCCATCCAGCCGGCCGACGTCACCGAGCCCGTGGTCGTCGTGCCCATCGACCGCTGGAGCCGCATCTCGGAGAAGGCGCTATCCTTCGCCCTCTCCATGTCCAACGACATCCGCTGCCTGCATGTCCAGATCGGCGAAGCGCCCGACGATTTCTGCGAGGAATTTGAAGCAAAGATCGCCACTCCGCTCCGCCAGGCGGGCAAGTGTGTACCTAAACTCGAAATCCTGCAATCCCCATTCCGGTACGTGGTGCAGCCAGTCGTTGACTACGTCCTCAAGGTGGAGCACGAGTCAACAGTCAACAAGATCTGCGTCCTGGTTCCGGAACTGGTGGTGCTGCACTGGTGGGAAAACTTTCTGCACAATCGCCGCGCCGACCTGTTGAAGGTGATTCTGCTGGTCCGCGGCAACCGGCGCATCATCGTGATCAATATCCCGTGGTACCTGGAACGGGATTGATTCCGTTCATTCCGCCCAAGCGTCACAATAGAGTTGGACTATTCCCACATGACCGGCTGCCATCCCACTACAACCTGTCCGCGTTTGGCCTGGCGTGGCCGAGGGGCTCGAATAGCCGGTTTGGCGCTGTTGCAACTGGCTTTCTGCTTTCATTCAATTGCACAGGAGGAGCCAGGTCAGGAACCGACGCCACCGGCAGGGTCGACGAGCGCAGTCGAACCTCTTTCGCCCGATCCGCCCCCCAACATGCCTCGCGTTACGGTCCAGGGAGTGGTCAAGAATGCCGCCACGGGCGAGCCCCTTCCGCGCGCACTGGTGCGGATCGAGGGCGATGCCGTCACCGGAGCCCTTACCGACGGAGAGGGACGATTCGAAATTTCCGGCGTGCCCCTCGGTCCGCAGGCCTTCCAGGTGATGAAGCCTGGTTTTATTGACACTGCCTCACCATTCATGGCTCCCCCCACGGTGATCAATGGATCCAGCAACTCCGAGCACAACGTTTATGTCGCCTCCGGGATGACCGACCTGTCTTTCAGCCTGGCGCCGACCAACGCCATTAGCGGGCAAGTGGAACTGTCGACTGGCGATCACGCGCAGGGTATCGCCGTAATGCTTCTGCGCCGATCCGTGCAGGACGGCCGCGCCATCTGGCAGCCGGTGACGAATGCCCGCACCAACAGCGACGGCGCTTACCGTTTCGCCGGATTGACAGACGGCACCTATGCGGTCTTTACCGAACCTGCCATGGACAGCGAAATCCCCGCATTCCTGGTGGAGGGAGGCGGCGAGCAGGCCACGATCCGCGCAGGATACCCCAGCATCTTCTATCCCGATGCGGCCGATTTGTCCGGCGCATCCAGGATCACCGTCGCGGCCGGCCAACAGGCGCAAGCCAACCTGCTTCTGACGGAGGAGCCGTTCCACCTGGTCCGGGCAGCACTGGTCCTCCCGCATAGCCGGAACGATTCCGCCGACGCCCCGCTCAATGTGAACGTTAGCGTTCTGGACGGACAAGGCCACCAGCTTTCCTATGGTGGTCAGTACGACCAGTCCACTCACAGCGTTCAGGCGTTCCTGCCGGATGGCGCGTACGCTCTGCGCGTAACCGCGATGGCAACTCCACCCGGCCCGGTTTTTACCGATGGATCAAGACCGGTCGGCATCGCCGCACCGCGCCCAAACGACAGGCCGGACGATTCATTGATCGGCCAGGTGGATTTCCCGGTCGCCGGTCAGGCCGTGACCCACTTGCGGATTCCACTCACCGGACAGCGCAGCAACTCAATCCAGGTATCGGTGATCAGGTCCGGCATTCCACCACAGCCGGACAACCCTGGCGCGCAGCCCGCCCCTATCGCGGTCATGATCAGCCAGGCGGGCGGCTCGATCAATGACGGCATGGTGACCAGCTTTGCCGAGGGTTACTCCACCGGCCCGATGGAAACCAATGCCACCACGGGTCCAGGCTCATACTGGGTGCATACCACCATTCCGCAGAAAACCCTGTGCGAAGCCTCGTTCACAGCAGGCGGTGCGAGCCTGGCGCGCGAGCCACTGGTTCTAGGGGCCTCAGGGTCGTCAGTTCCGCTGGCGCTAACGCTCCGCGACGACTGCGCATCGCTCAAAATTTCGCTTCCTGAAAGCGCGGATGTTCAGGATGCCGGGGAGGAGCGGTACTACACCCTCTACGTCATTCCTGACTTCGACTCCACCACCGACATCACTCCGGTGGTGTTACGGCCTTCGTCGGGCGGGAGCCTGACGGTAGACGGCCTCACGCCCGGATCCTACCACGTGTACACGTTCGCCTCGCCTGTGCAGCTCGAGTACCGAAATCCCGAAGCCATGGCGGCTCTGTCGCAACACGGTCAGACCGTTGTGCTCGATCCAGGCGGAACGAGCAGCCTCGTTGTGGAGGTGCCGGGACATTGATCAGGCTTGGGCTCAAACTGTCTGCACGGATTCTCGGCCAGAGATGTGCCGACATGGCTCTCGCGGTGATGCTGGCTTTTTCGCCTCGTTGTATCGCACAAAATGCCGCTTCGTCCCAGACTGCTCCCGCCGTGACCTCGCCCGCCTCGTATCGCATCGCCGGACAGGTGGTTAACGCCTCCACCGGAGAGGCGGTGCGACGCGCCACGGTGGCGGCGCTCGGCGCGGACAACGGACAAATCGTGCAATCGACCCAAACGGATGCCGAGGGACATTTCGCGCTGGAACACCTGGCCCCCGGCAAATATCCGCTCACGGCGTCACGGCGAGGCTTCCGCACCTCGTTCTACGACGAACACGACGAGTACAACTCCGCAATTGTGACCGGCCCAGACCAGGACACCAGCCATCTTGTCTTCCGTATAATGCCGGGCGCCGTACTTCACGGCGTTGTCACGGGGGATGGCGGCGACCCGGTCGAGAACGCCAGCGTGGTTCTGTTTCGGCGCGAGCATGCTTCAGTTCACGCACAAGGGACGGAGGATATCCGTCAAAGCGACGGCACCATGACGGATGACACTGGCGCGTACGAATTCATCAACCTGCAAGCCGGAGAGTATTTTGTGGCGGTGATCGCCTCGCCCTGGTACGCCATGCACGCGCCTGTCCGGCGCGCCGGAGTGAACGAGGATTCTCCGCTGGACGTCGCCTATCCGGTTACGTTTTTCGACTCGACCACAGACGAGGCCGCAGCAACACCTATCGAACTGGAGGCGGGCATCCGCCAGCAAGCGGACATCTCGTTGCACGCCGTGCCCGCACTTCGCCTCCAGGTGGCCGCGCCGCGCAAGGGTTCCGCCGTTGTCCAGCCCGAGTTGCGAACCATGGTTTTCGGCGCGCAGGTATCAGCGGAGGGCGGCGGAGTCGGCGATCCCATGCGTACCGGTGTGGTGGAGTTCAGCGGTGTAGCGCCCGGCCGATACGAACTCGTACAGGGAGACCCGCCGCGCGTTTCCGAACTCGATGCCGGCTCGAGCGGGGTTGTCGATCCGAACGGGGGCGCCCCGGCGGTGACTGTTACCGGTATGCTGCGCAGCCCCGCTGGCGTCGCGGTGCCCGGAGATGTCAACGTGGAACTCAATCCAACCGGGGGACACAACCAGACCAGCATGCAGGTCAACGCGCGCAAGGGAGAGTTCCGCTTCGATGCGGTCCCGGGCGGCACGTGGAGCATCTCGGCGTCTACCCAGGGGAACGCATTGCCGGTTGTGGCAGTGAGCGCGGCGGGAACCGTGATGCCGGGAAACCAGTTTGCGGTGAAGGATCGCTCAATTTCGATCGTAGCCACCGTGAGTTCGTCTCTCGCCCGCGTGCAGGGTTTTGCACGCACCGACGGCAAGGGAGTGGCGGGCGCGATGATCATGCTGGTTCCGCGACAGCCCTCCGCCTATCGCGCTCTCGTCCGGCGCGACCAGTCGGACTCCGATGGCAGCTTCTCACTGCGCGATGTTCCCGCGGGACAATACACCGTGATCGCCATCCTGGATGGCTGGAACCTCGATTGGAATGATCGGGAAACCATGGCACGCTATCTTTCGCACGGCGTGGCCGTCACAGTCTCAGACCAGCCGGGAGGAGTCGTCCGCCTGTCGGAATCGGTCCCGGTGCAATGAAAACCGCATTCAGCAGTCAGGTTTCAAGCAACAGTATGAGTCTTTCGCGGGATATCACGCGTTGGACTGCGCGCCGGGACACTGAAACCTGAAGCATCACGCCGGGGCCTTCTTCGTTGAACCGGGGGGGAAACGATAGTCTATTAAGGCACCTGATTACACTCACGGCGCGTGCAGACGGCCATCCGACCGGGCAGGCACACCAGTTTGCGTTGTGACGAGGAGATTTGCACATTGAAGAGGAAGTGGTTGCTTTGTGTGGTGGCCCTGATTCCGGCCGCCCTTTTGGCCCAGGTCGCCCCGGATCGCGGAACACGCCCCGACCGCGGCGAACCGGTATTCAAGTACCAGGCCTTCGCCGGATTTGCCTATACAAGCCTTAACCAGGTCAACCAGTCGCGCTACGGGCTCATCGGTTTTGACATTGAGCTGTCGCGCAACTTCGGCCGGTACTTTGCGCTTACTGCCGACGGTGCATATTTCCCCACTTCGTACGCGTCGGGCAATCCGGGTAATCCGACTGTCTCGATGATCCTTGGCGGGCCGGAGCTGCATGCACCACTCTATGGCAAGGTCAGCGGTTATTTGCGCGCCCTTATCGGAGGTGAGCATACCGGCGGCGTGGGCGTGACGCCCCGCGTCTCCTTTGCCGGCGGGGCAGGCGGAGGACTGGAGTACGTCATGTCTCCGCGCTGGGTAATACGGCTCGGCGGCGACGACATTCTCTCGTCATTCTCGGTTACCAACAACTCTCCTGAGCTCGGAAACTCTCCCCACAGGCGCGGGAATGCACGCGCGACGGCCGGAGTGGCCTACCGGTTCTGAGCGGATGATTGCCTTCAGATGAAAAGATGCGGGATTGCTCCCGCCCCTTTTCCTTTTCGGTGTTCCGGCGATGGATCGCGATGCAGTCCTCCCTGCCGTCGCAGTGGCGCCTGCCACACCGTTTCATGTCCTTCCCATCTGAACCTCTCCCGTGAGGGTTCAGTGATCCATCCAGCGCGTCTCAGGAGGTGATGGTGTACATGGGATTGAAGGGATGAAGGCCCGACTGTTGACCTGCGATCCAGCGCAAAACGTACACTTCGCAGGGATCGGTCAGCGAATGGGTGAGTTCATTGGGAAGCACTTCGAAGAGGATGTGAGCGGCCGCGTCCTCGTAGTAATCGATGTCGGGCTCCACCAGGATGCAGTTGACTCCATCGATAACGGCGTGGTCGTTTTCGTGAAAGGTGAGCTGTACGTTGGCCTCGCCAAACTGAATCTGCTTCCAGCTTGACGTGGCTCCCTGATGCAGGCCGAACGGCGCGGGGGCAAATTGCTTTGCGGCCGTGGCAATTTTGACCTGGTCGATCAGCTTGGGGTCGCACCATGCGAAGATGCGGTCCTGAGCGGGCGCCAGGGGTGCATCCCAGCGCAGTTGCTTGATGTAATCCAGCGGCGTTCCCTGGGAGAGATCGATCTGGCCCATCGCTTCTACCAGGTTCAATAAGCAAGCCAGCGACTTCTCCTGCTGATCGAGCAGCATTTCGTAACGCGCCTCTCCGGTCGCATTATCGACACCATTGGCAAGGAACGGATACTTCGCCGAGACCGTATCCCAACGGGCATTGACGAAGCTGAATCCCGGGTCGTTGGGGATGAGCATGATATCCAGGGTTCGGACATATTTATTCGACAAAACGACGGGAATGAATCCCGCTTGCCGGTACCCGTCCGTAAACACGATTACCCGGTAGTTATCCCCAAAGTTGTCGTAAAACGGCAGATCAAAGGACTGCGAGTTTGTCGCGATATCGTCCCGAAACAGCTGGTTCTGGTTACCGTCAATAATTGTCACCAGGAAATTTGCCGGCGCAGGGAATAACTGCCGGCTGCCGTCGAAGATGCGCAGTTCGAGCTTGCTCATCGCGTCACCTCAAGAGGGGAAAGGCGAAGCCATCATAGCATCGCCTTCTACTTAGTGACACGAGAACCAGCGAACACAACCTTTCCCTGATCCTGCCTACCCTTCTTCCGCCTCGCGCAGCTTGGCGATGACGGTGAAATCTTCGAGGGTGGTCGTGTCGCCCTTGATATCGCCGTGAGTCGCCAGTTCGCGGAGCAGGCGGCGCATGATCTTTCCGCTGCGGGTCTTTGGCAAGGCCTCTGTAAATCGGATATCGTCAGGCCGCGCCAGCGAGCCGATCTCCTTCGACACCCAGGCGCGCAGCTCGTTTTTCAGCTCGTTGCTGGGCTGGTTTCCGCTCTCCAGCGTCACAAATGCCGAGATGGCCTGTCCTTTCAGCTCGTCGGGACGGCCTACCACCGCCGCTTCGGCCACCTTGGCATGGGCCACCAGCGCCGACTCTACTTCCATGGTTCCCAACCGATGGCCGCTCACGTTGATCACGTCGTCCACGCGGCCCATGAGCCAGAAGTAGCCATCGGAGTCCATGCGGGCGCCGTCGCCGGTGAAATAGCAGCCCGGCACGTCGCTCCAATACGTTTTCTGGAAACGCTCGGGATCGCCGTACACGGTGCGCGCCATCGATGGCCATGGCCGCCGAACCACTAAAAGGCCGCCGCTACCGGCCGGTACCGGATTGCCCTCCCGAGTGACCACCTCCGGCTGGATTCCGAAGAACGGCCGGGTCGCCGAGCCCGGCTTGGTGGGCACGGCGCCGGGGAGAGGCGCAATCATGATGGAGCCCGTCTCCGTCTGCCACCATGTATCCACTATGGGACAGCGGTTGTGGCCGATCTTCTCCCGGTACCACATCCACGCCTCGGGATTGATGGGCTCGCCCACCGTGCCCAGCAGGCGCAGCGAATCGAGCTTGTGCTTGTCCACGTAGTCATTGCCCCACTTGATGAACGCCCGAATCGCGGTTGGAGCAGTGTAGAAGATCGTCACCTTGTGGTCGTCAATGATCTTCCAGAAACGCGAGAAATCCGGCCAGTTGGGCGCACCCTCGTACATCAGCACCGTGGCCCCGTTCTGGAGGGGTCCGTACACGATGTACGAATGCCCCGTTACCCAGCCGATATCCGCCGTGCACCAGTAGATATCGCCATCGTGCAGATCGAATGTGTACTTGGTCGTAAGGTATGTCTGCACCGCGTAGCCCCCGGTGGTGTGCACCAGGCCCTTGGGCTTGCCGGTGGTGCCCGAGGTGTACAGGATGTAGAGCGGATCTTCGGAATCCATCGGTTCGGCCGCGCACTCGGTTGGAGCGTTGGCCACCAGTTCGTGCCACCAGCGGTCGCGGCCGGTCACCATGTTGACGGGCGAACCCGTACGCTCGTAAACCACCACGTGCTTCACTGTGTGGCAGGCTTTCATTGCCTCATCTACCGTGCGTTTCAGCTGGATCTCGCCGCCCCTTCGGTAGCTGGTGTCCTGGGTGATGATGGCCACGCAGCCGGCATCGTTCACGCGGTCGGCGATGGCGTTTGCAGCGAAACCGCCAAAGATCACTGAGTGGATGGCACCGATGCGCGCGCATGCGAGCAACGCAATCGCCAGTTCCGGCGTCATGCCCATGTACACCGCTACGCGGTCGCCCTTCTTGATCCCCAGCGCCTTCAGGCCGCTGGCAAAACGCTGCACCTCGACGTGCAATTCAGCATAGGTCAGGCGGCGGATTTCGCCCGGCTCGCCCTCCCAGATAAGCGCCGTCTTATCCCGCCGTTCGCCCAGCGCGTGCCGGTCGACGCAGTTGTAACAAAGATTGATTTTTCCACCCACGAACCACTTCGCCCAAGGCAGGTTCCACTCCAGCACCGTGTCCCACTGCTTGAACCAGTGCAAGTCCCTTGCCGCCTCGGCCCAGAAAGCCTCGGGATCCTCGATGGAGCGCTTGTACATCGCCTCATATTCGTCGCGGCTTTTGATGTACGCCTTTGCGCTGAACTCCGGGGGCGGAGGGAAAACTCGATTTTCACGAAGAGTGGAATCCAGGTCTTGCGACGAAACAGCGGAAACCGGAACGGATGACTTCATGGCGTCCTTTAGAGAGGGAAAATGGAGCCGGCCCATCGGCGACGGAGGGCACACACAGCCGCGGCGCTCAACAGCTACCGTGCCTGTCACTTTAACTACGCAGACGCATACCCGGCAAGTGACCCCGCAGCGGACATTTGCGCAACCCCATGCATCAGACCGCCTATGGCCACCACCATTCCGCGCAAGGGAAAAATTATCGTCTTTCTGCTGCGCACGTGTGATTAGGGCCAGCCGGGGTCCGCGTCTGTTTTTGGGACGCCGCGGATTTCCAATGGATAACGGCCCTTGCCCGGTTCTACCTGGCGGGAGCGGTGAGGTTATCAGAGGCAGAGGCAGGCGAATACTCGAATGAAAATATTCGATTCCGTGTTACTGACTGAGGTCATGCCCTAATACAAGGCACATCGGCTCTAATTCACGACAGGTGCCTAATTCGGCATGACGCATTGAGAGCCGCACTATTCTTTGTAACGCTTCTGGTGCCACTCCCATGCGGTCCGGACGATGTCATCGAGTCGCGTATAGCAGGGCCGCCACCCCAGTTCCCGGATCGCTTTGTCGGAACTTGCAACCAGCACCGCAGGATCCCCCGGGCGACGCGGATGCACCTCGGCGGGAATGGCATGGCCGGTAATGCGGCGCGCCGACTCGATGACTTCGCG
>DASXXV010000251.1:0-5044 GCA_036502905.1 Occallatibacter sp.
CGTTGCGTGGGACGCTCATCGACGTGACGGCGTTCAAGCAGATGACCGGGCTCTCGCGCAAGTTCGCGATTCCGCTGCTGGAGTACCTGGACCACGCGCGCGTGACGCGGAAGCAGGGCGAGGGGCGGGTGGTGCTCTAGCGGCCTATCGCAGAGAATTCATTACCCGCATTGGTCGAAGGCAACCGCAGATCCTTCCCCTTCCCCTTCGCAAGCTCAGGGTCAGGGTCAGGATGACAAGCTATTGTTTTCATCTGCTCACGCGAGAGCCCGCAGTAACGTTTTCAACGCGACAGGCCACTAGTGTGGTGTCCACGAAGTGCTTTGAAACGCAACTGCGGATCCTTCGACTCCATTTGGCGCTCAACCACCCCAGCGACAAAGACCTGTCGCTGGGGACCCCGGAAATGCGCCAAATTCCGCTCAGGATGACAAATTTATATTTGGTGCGAACTTAAGGGACAGGACAACCGTTCGCCCCCACCTTTCGGTTGATACTGTTTACAAGTCCGGCCGTGATATAGTTCCGTTACTTCGCGGAAGCTCCCCTGCATGCCTGAACACGAGACCAAGATCAAGTTGATTGAAGACCGGGACGCCACCGGCGAAGTGGCCCAGGTGTACGACGAATGGCGCGCCAAATCCGGTCGTCAGACGATGCCGGGAATATTGAAATGCTTCAGCCATCGGCCCGATTTTCTTCGCGAGGTGATGCGGTTCAGCGACACGGTGCATTTCTCCGAAGGCCATCTGAACCGGAAGACCAAGGAGGCCATCGCCAGCTGGGTGTCGTATCTGAACCGCTGCCCGTATTGACTGGACTCGCATGCTTACTTCCTGCGTGTTCAGGGAGCGGAAGAAACAATGGTGCGGGCAATTGCCGAGGGGAACCTGGAGCAGGCGGGGCTTACGGCCGCGGAACGGGCGTTGCTCGACTATGTCTCCAAGGTTACGGAGGCCGCGTACCGCACCACCGATGAGGACGTGCAGAAGCTGCGCGACCACGGCTGGACGGAACCGCAGATCGCCGAGGCGGTGTACATCACCGCGATGTTCGCGTTCTTCAACCGGGTGGCGGATGCGTTTGGAATTGCGCCCCAAGGCTACCTGGAAATGAATGGGTTGACAAAGTAATGAGCGAGCCGACAACGGTTGTGAGCGCCCCGAACAAGATGAGAAAGCTGCGCCCCTGGCTGCTACCCGTCGCGGCGGTGCTGTTTGCAGGGTGGGTCGGATTCCTGGCCTACATCAACTGGGCGATGCATCAATCGCCGGAAGTGTTCGGGCACGTGATGGCGCGCATGCCGCTGCCGGCTTACTTCGTGATTCCTTTCGAAACCATGTGGTCGCGGGCGCGCGCCGGGCACGTGAATGTGGGCGATGCCGCGCCGAGTCTCACCGTGAAGCGGCTGGAAGACAAGACCCCGGTAGAGCTCGGCTCCCTGTGGAATGAGAGGCCCGTGGTGCTGGTGTTCGGAAGCTATACCTGACCGCCATTTCGGCGGGAGGTTCCCGCCCTGAACAAAATGGCCGAGCAATACAAGAATAAAGTGGATTTCTACGCGGTCTATATTCTCGAGGCGCATCCCACCGACGTGTGGCAGATGCGCTCGAACGTGCGCGACGGAGTACTTTTCCGCAGCCCGCGGGACGAAGCGGAACGCGCCACGGTGGCCGGCGCCTGCGTGCGCAAACTGGGCATCAAGTTCCCCGCGCTGATCGACAGTTTTGAGAACCGCGTGGAGACGGCATATACGGGGTGGCCCGATCGCCTTTACCTGGTTGCGCCCGGAGGAAAGGTGCTGTACAAGAGCAAGCCGGGACCGTTCGGTTTTCATCCGGACGATCTGGGAGCGGCGCTGCAGGCTGCGGCCGGCAGTCACGCGGATTCTCGACCGGCGAAATAAACCTGTCACATCTGTTGATCCTGGAACCTGGGCTGATGATTGCGGCGCGCGAGCCGGGCGCCACGTGCGGGCCTGTGGTGATTATGGCTGGCGGCCAGGAGACTCGACTTCGATATAGTCGAGCGCTGCGGGGTCGCTGCCCTGGGGCGTGCCTTCCACGCGGATCAGGTCGCCTGACTGGAGAGCGATATCGTGGGCCGTGTGGCGAGTGGAGTTGTCGCCGTTCGGGCGGCGGGATGGAAGTACAGCATCCGCGCTCCATGTGGCCGCGCGTTTTCCATTGATGTCGAGAGAGAACCTGGCCGCGCCGTTTGCAAGATCGAAGTACTGCACAGCGATGTTGAAGTTTCCCGGCGGGCCGGACCAGGTCCATTCGGCCGCACATGGGGGCGGCTGGTCTGATTCCGGAGCCTGGTCGGCGGCCTTCTCGGCAGCTTCGGGGCCCGATCCCATGCCCAGACAGGAAACGGCTTTGCCGCGCGACGCATCCTCCCACGGCTGGATATCGACAATTTTGTATCTGGTCAATTTCGCATCTTCCGCCTCCAGCCTTCCGGGAAAGTGGCCGGCGCGACCGTGCTGATCCGGTATGCCGCTGAGTTTTAGGAAATACTGCACCACCGCATCGCGCCAAACGATGGCGTGTCCGGCCTGGTATTCGAGGCGCGCGCGCACGTCTTCGAAAAGCTTCGGATCAATTTTGCCTTTCAGGCTGGCCCACTGACTGCCGAGTTCAGCGGCTTGTTCCGCGCCCTGGTAGTGGCTGTCGTAGATGTACTGGATCACGGTCTTGCCGTCATGGAGCTTGTAGGTGTACGGCACGTGATGAAAGAAGAGCAGCAGGTCGTCGGGCGTGGTGGCGGCGTTCTCGTATTGCTTCGCGAGTTCCGGCGGGTACTGTCCCGCGTAGCCTGTGCCAGTGGCGACGGTGCGGTCCATGCCCACGCCCTGGTGGTCGGCGCGGTGCCACTGGCCCCAGCCGTTGTTCTCGCTGGCCTCGACGTTCGGCCCGTAGTGGCTGCCGGTGATGTCGGTGAGCGTCTGCAGCCCCAACGGACCGGTGTAGCGCTCGTATGCGGGCCACGATTGCATCAACATATTCCGGACCGTCGAGACGACCTGGGAATCGGTGCTGATGGTCTGCCTGGTCCACTCGTCGGCGATCTGTTCGGGGGTGAGATTCGGGTCCCAGGCGAGACGGCCGAAGGCATACAGGTTGGCCAGGGCCATCGGCGAGCCCAGCCAATCGCGGCCCACGCAGGCCACGCCGACGATTCCACCGAGGGGCCGGTGAAAACTTTTGCCTTCGAGAATTTCCTTCACCGGTGTCGAGCGATTTTCGGCGCGCAGGTCGAAGTCGAGCACCTGTTTCCACATCGGCGCGATGTAGACGAGGTGGCGCTGCTGCCCCAGGTACTCCTGGGTAATCTGCAGTTCCATCGCCTGGTTGGTCTTCTCGAGGCCAGCGAATAGCGGCGACACAGGCTCGCGCGCCTGGAAGTCGATGGGGCCTTCCTTTATCTGCACGATGACGTTGGGCGCGAACTTCCCGTCGAGGGGATGGAAGATGTCGTACGCGGCGCGGGCGCGGTCCGCTTTGGGATCGCGCCAGTCGAGATGATGGTTGTACACAAAGGCGCGATACAGCACCACGCCTCCGTGCGGCTGGAGCGCCTCGCCGAGCACGTTGGCGGCATCGGCGGGGGTGCGGCCGTAGCTGGCGGGGCCGGACTGGCCCTCGGAATCGGCTTTCACGGTGAAGCCCGCGAAGTCGGGGATGAGCTTGTAGATTTCGTCGATTTTCGCAGCCCACCAGGCTTTCACCGCCGGATCCAGCGGATCGTACGTCGCCAGGCCGCCGATCTTCTGCGGGCTGGCGATATCCGCGCTCAGCGCCAGGCGAACGCCCCAGGGACGCATGGCCGCGGCGATACGCGCCACACCCTTCAGCATCTCGGGCTGAAGAAACGGCGCGGCGTTGTTAACGTTGTCTGCGTTGCATCCATTGATGCCGATGGAGGCGAGCAGGCGCGCGTATTCGCTCACCGGCGCAAGGTCGTCGCGAACCTTGCCGCCCTCGAAGAAAATGGACCGGCCGCCGTAGCCGCGTTCGATGGTGCCGTCGGCGTTGTCCCATTCATTGGTCCAGCGAATGGGCATGGCGGGATGATCGCGTAGCTCCAGCTTGTTGAGGCTCTCGCCGCGAGAGATTCTCCGGATGAGTTCGAAACTCCCGTACAGGATGCCTCGTTCATCCTGGCCAGCAACAACGATGGTCTCCCTTCCCTCGAGTTGAAGAGCTTTGACCCAATAACCCTCGTCCCGCAGGTTCGAAGGGACCTTCATTTCAGGAAGGCTCTTTTGAAATTCGGCGACGGTGCCGATGACGATATACGTATTTGATTTATTGAGGTCTCTGGCTGGCTTAATTCCGGAATATTCACGAAAACCGGTCAATTCGGCCGAAGCCATCAACTCCACATCTCCGGGGCCAAGCGTGCGCGGCCGAATGAGGTGGTAATCGACATCCTTGACCACGCCCGGCGCAGGGCGATATTTCAGCCACGCTTGATCGGCGGTCTGCGCGCGTGCCATCGCCGCCAGTCCAAGAGCAATGAAAAAAGAAAAAACGATTTTCTTGCGCATCCCGGCGGACCTCCGGCTGATTCGCGGCGCACGTCAATTTTGTATCATGGCAGAGGTCAGTTCTGAGGCGCACGGCGGGAGTATGAGCGCGGGTCGGAGGCGGCGAAAAGAACAACCGCAGTCCTACATGGCGCCTTGCGGCACCCGAGAGCATGAAAATGCAACTGCGGATCCTTCCCCTTCCCCTTCGCAAGCTCAGGGTCAGGGTCAGGATGACAGGTATACGGGTTGGCTGAGGCAATTTTCAGGGCAGTCAAACATGAAACTTGGTTTCAGCTGAAACCATGAAAATGCAACCGCGGATCCTTCCGCTTTCCCTTCGCAAGCTCAGGGTCAGCGTCAGGATGACAGCCATTTTGGTCGGCGTTGGCTATTTTCACAGCAGATCATTCGCCTTTGGCTCGGTATGACAGCCCCGAGGTGGAGTTCGAAGCGGGAAACTCATCCAGTATGCCGTCAGTTATCTTCTGGAAAAACACATCTCCAGGTTTG
>DASXXV010000252.1:0-7983 GCA_036502905.1 Occallatibacter sp.
CAGGATGAGGTGGAAAGGGCGTCGAGAACAAGATCGGCGAGGGGAGGCTCGATCGCGGGGTCAATGGCCCCGGGGGCCTCAATACTGATCACCGAGATGCGGGTGATGCCGGCAGGATAGACGTAGGGCTGGCGCTGTGGACGACTGCGACGGGTGCGGTCCGGGGTAACGATTGCGGTGGTGCGCAGATTGAGAGAGCTGAGGTCCTCAGGACGTTCTCAGACCCAGAGGCTACGGGTAGGGCTTGTTCATTTGGCCGTGGGCTGGAGTGGGGTAGGCAACTTCAGGGCGGAGGGCTTAGAGACAACTTGCCAGCACGGTGTAGGTGAAGAGCTTACTGACGGAAAGCATCGAAAGGACAGGCTGGGATAACGATGGAACGAATTTGGGGATGAGTCAATAGACAGGGAGGGGCAATTTTGGTCTCGCTCACTTTGTGCCGAGGGGACGGGAACGCTTCTCGAGGAAGCCGGATTTTACCGAATACCAGACTTGCCGCACTATGCCTGCATTCGAGGTTCGGGATGCTCGTCGCGAGAAGAAGAACCGAGGGATTTGATGACTAAATTCGGGCGACGCAGGTTTTCCCAGGCACGAAAAAACGATGCGAAGCGGGGTCGCACGACGCATCTCTACGGCGATATAGAGAGGAGCAATTCTTTCTGCGATGGACCGCAAACAGGCAAATATCTGCTGGACTATTGCTGGACTTTCGTCTGCAAATGAGGTGTTCGGGTGCAAATGAGGATGTGCTAGCGCAAACAAAACAAAGGAAATATCGATGGGCGCAAACAGAACCAGATTTTTAGCAAACCGCCGCCTTCAGCCACTCGGCCATCTCTCCGAACTGTACGGATTATACCGGAACTCCTCAGCGGCAGGATCAAACCTCTCAATTAAGGCAAATTTTAGCTGCACAGACGCTACAAACACAGTCTCCCGCAGGCACACCTTGTGCTCCCCACAACCCGCAGACAGGGGGCAATCTGTTTCTCATCAGGACTGCGAAATCCTGAGCGACTGCGCTCCCCCGCCGAAATGCGCTCCCCAGCCGCTCCAGGACCTCATTCCGATGGCTTGCGGCTGATAGGATTTGCGTATGTTTGGGTCGAAGCTCCAGCGGCGATGCGGAGCGCGCCCGTGGCGCGCAATTCCGCTCCCATGTTTCATCCTTTTCACCGCCCTCCCTCTCGCGATAATGGCGGCCGCACAGCCCGGGCCGGTTTCTTCCCCGGTCGATCGCGCGCGCATCGATGAAGTGCTGGGCAGCCTAAACCGCGGCCGATCCCTCGGCCAGGTCGCGGTTTCTCCGGACGGAAAGCGCATCGCCTGGGTCCAGGGCAGACGCGATGGCGGGGATGTCTTCGTTGCTCCCGCCGATGACCTTGCGAAAGCCGAGCGCATTTCGGCCGGAGTCCAGCCTGACCAGCACTGCCGAGAAGGCGAGATCGTCTGGTCTCCCAACTCCAGGTCGCTCGCCTTTTTGTCCGATTGCGCCAAGCCGGGTGAACAGGCTGACCTCTTCCTCTCGGCCCTGGATGGCAACCCCGCCCGCCGCGTTACCGAATTGCGCGGCCTTGCCAATCATCCGGCTTTCTCTCCCGATGGAACCAGGGTGGCCTTCCTTTATGTGGAGGGAGCCACTCGCCCGGCCGGGGCCCTGGCCGCCATGAAGCCGCCCTCCGGCGTCATCGGCGAGGACGGCGTCGAGATTCAGCGCGTCGCGGTCGCCTCCATGGATGCGGCTTCACCGGATGCTCCCGAGGAGGTCACTCCGGCCAATCTCCACGTCTACGAGTTCGACTGGGCCCCTGACTCCAGGGGACTTGCCTACATCGCGGCCAATCCGCCCGGCGAAAACAACTGGTGGGTCGCCAGTCTTTATACCCAGCATCTGGGCGATGCCCAGCATCTGGGCGATACCCAGCATCTGGGCGGCATTCCGAAAGCCATCCTCTCGCCCGCCGATGTTGCCGGCCCTCTGCACGGCATGCAGATCGCCGTGCCGCGCTGGTCGCCGGACGGCAAGTCCATTGCCTTCATCGGCGGCCTGATGAGCGACCAGGGATCCACAGGAGGCGACGTCTGGATCATCTCTTCCGCCGGGGGTTCGCCCCGTGACCTCACCGCCGGCCGGCCTGCTTCGCCCGCCTGGCTGGAATGGGATGGTAACGAGCGCCTCTTTGTTTGCGAGAATGCTGGCGGCAACAACCAGCTCCTGCGCTTCAAGCTCCAGGGTGATCGAACCGGTAGCGGCCCGGTCACGTTCGGCTCGCCCGTATTCAGCATCCCCGGCACCGTGGGCGACGGCCGCATGTCCCACAGCCTGTCCGCCACCGCCGATCACTCGTTGTTCGTCTTTCACGCCAGCACCTTTGATCGCGCCGAGGAAATCTACTCCGCCAGGCCAGGAACCGTGATGACCTCTGGCCTGGAAGGCGTCGTCCAGCTCTCGCACTTCAACAACGGCGTAAAGCCGGCCTGGGGCAAAGCGGTTTCGCTTTCGTGGAAAAGCGACTCCTTCCGCGTGCAGGGCTGGCTGCTCCAGCCCCAGGACTATGACCCGGCAAAGAAATACCCGCTCATCGTGGAAGTGCACGGCGGACCCGCGGCCGCAGTCGAGCCCCAGTGGGGTGGCCGCGGCGGTCTCAGCGCCAATGCCTTTTCGGCCCTGGGATACTTCGTACTGCTTCCCAACCCGCGCGGCAGCTACGGCCAGGGCGAGGCATTCACCCAGGCCAACCGCAAGGACTTCGGATACGGCGACCTGCGCGACATCCTGGCGGGCGTCGATACCGTGCTCGTCAGGTATCCCGTCGACCCCGGCCGCATCGGGATCACTGGCTGGAGCTACGGCGGATTCATGACCATGTTCGCCGTCACCCAGACCGATCGATTCAAGGCCGCCGTGACCGGCGCGGGCATTGCCGACTGGCAAAGCTACTACGGAGAAAACTCTATCGACCAGTGGATGATCCCTTATTTTGGCGCATCCGTTTATGACGATCCGGCCGCCTACGCCAAAAGTTCCGCCATCAGTTATATCAAGCAGGTCAGAACCCCCACCCTCGTGGTGGTCGGCGACCGCGATGGCGAGTGCCCCGCGCCGCAGTCCTTCGAGTTCTGGCACGCCCTGCGCGATCGCCATGTGCCCACCGAACTCGTCGTCTATCCCAACGAAGGGCACGGCTTTGTCGATCCCGCCCACCGCCGCGATGTAATGGTCCGCGCCCTGGAGTGGTTCGCCCGGTACATGCCCCCGGGGGAACAGGAAACACCTCGCGGAGTGGCAAACGGCCGCTGAGCCGCTTTCCATACTGCCCGCAAAGCAGTCTAAGAGAAGGAGTATGGATGTCCCGGATCACCGTCCGGCGCATCCCGCCCTGATACACTTTTCTTTGGCGAAAACCTGGTTCCTCGCACGGCTGTTGCAAGCCAGAGCTGCCGGGCATTTTGAGGAGCATTCCCGATCGACAATCGTCGGGCAACACTCAACTACATTTTCTGACGTTCTTTTGAAGAAACCGTTCCGCGCGATCCACGGCGGGGCGGGGAGGATTCATGCGGCGGTTTTTGACGCTTGTCTGTCTGCTGTTTCTGGCGCTTCCTGCGGGAATTACGATCTCCGGCTGTTATCGAAACCCGGCCGGCAATTATTGCAATGGCCAAGGCTACGGGCTGAAAGTTACGGATGTATACGCCATCACCCTGCAGCCCTCCACCAGCGGCATCTCCATGGCCTTCGGGCAGACCCGGCAGATCGGAGCGCCCACTGCCGTTACCTGCAAAAACACCGCCGCCTCCGTCACTTCTTATGCTTACGGCACCAGCAATAACAAGCTGGTGGATCTCTCCCCCTCGGGGGCCATCTGCGCCGGGACCTGGAACCGCAACTCCGGCGGCGGCATCGCCGATTACACCATCTGCAATTATCCCAATCCCATGCCCGATACCGGCGGGCAGCCCTATGCTGTCGCCTACATCACCGCTTCCGCCAATTCGGTAACCTCCAATCCCGTCGCGGTGTATGTCCATGCGCAGGTGAGTTCGATATCCCTCGTCGGCCCGCAGCAATGTTTGTCCCAGGGCCAGCTTGCCCAGCTCGATGCCCAGGCCTGCTACAGCAGCAATGGCAAGCAGGTGCTCCTCTGCGCCCCGTCTTCGGTGACGCAGTCTTCGTCTCCCACCCTCGCCTGCCCGTTGCCTGTGGTAAATGGTTCGCCGGTTCCGTTGTCCTCCATCCCCAACTGCAGCTCGGCCATCGGCACGCTTTCTTATGTTGCCGGTACCGGCGCCGTGGCTTCCATCAACTCCATCACCAACCAGATCACTGCTGAGCAGCCCGGTACCACCGTCATTACCGCATCGACTTCGGGCTCCGGATCCGCGGCCGGCTACTTCTCCACCTGCCCGCCCAAGTCGATTTCCGTCACGATCAACGGCAACCAGACTGGAACCGTCACCCAGGGCGTGGTGCAGAACCTGGTCACCAAGGTGACCGATACCGCCGGCAACACCATCTCCGGCCTCTCGCTGGACTACCAATCCACCAATCCGCTCAACATCAGCGTCGCTTCGGGTGGCGCCGTTTCCGCCAGCTTCCCCGGGACCGCCTCCATCTTTGCCCTGTGCCAGCCGGCTTCCTGCAACCCCGCTCCCATTAACCAGGTCGGGCTCTTCGGAACCGGCCTCGCCGTTTCCAGCAACCCCGTCACCATCACCACACCCGGCACAGCCAGCGCCTATACGTGGTACGGAGCCCCCGGATATTCCCAGTACTTCGTCCCGGTGGAATTGCTCAACGGCACCGTAGGCTCCACCGTGCGCCTGCCCTATGTTCCCAATTCCATGATCATGGACCGCACCGGAACCAGTCTCTACTTCGGCTCCTCGCACCAGTTGATGATCTTCAGCACTACCAATAACAGCCTTACGAAGGCGGATCCGTCGGTTCCAGGCGTGGTGCTCGCGGTGGCGCCCAACAATTCGCTGGTGCTGATCAACGACCAGGCCCGACGCGTGTTCTATCTCTACAATCCCAACGGCACCATCGCCTCCACCTTCGGCGGGTCGAGCTGCGCGCCGGCGACAGTGTGCGGCGGATTGGGCGCCTCAGCGCAGTGGACTCCCGATTCCAAAACTCTCTATGTCACGGACAGCGCCGCCCTGGGCGGAAATCATACCGACACGCTGTACGTCTTTAACGCCAACACCGGCTGGACGACCTATTCTCTGCCCCCTTCCACCGGTTCCAAGGGAGCCCAGAGTCTGGCCATCACGGTGCCCAGCGTCGGCGCCTATGTTTCCGGAAATCCCACCGTGGCCCACACCTGGTGCCCCGCAGGCAACGTGGGAGCCTATAACAGCATGGTTTTTTATCCCCAGCTACCGTCCGTTGCCGGCGACTCCGTGAACGTCCAGACTGACGTGCTGGCCGCCACCAACGACGGCCACCACATCCTCGGTGCGGCCCTGACCGGGACCGGACTCACCTTCTCCGATCTTGATGTCACCATTCCCGCGGATGCCAATGGCTCCGTCAACTGCCTTCCCGCCGGTGCCAATCAAGTCGGGCCCGGCACCGGTGCCCCGCTCCAGCCCCTGTTGCTTTCATCCACTCCCGTCCAGGCGCAGGTCAACGTCAACGCGACTGCGGTGAATCAGGTTGTGACTTCTCCGGCCGCGGTCACTTCCGGAAACAGCGCTTCGGGCAACAGCCTCAGCTTCATCACCTACAACGGGACTACGCCCGGCGCCACGCTGCCCTTTTACACCCAGGTCGCAGGCGCATCCTCGAGCTTCGGGCAGCTCGGATACATCACCTTCGCCGGAAGCGCCGCCTCCAGCATTACCGCGCCCGTCGCCGGTGCGTTCAGCCCCGACAACACCCAGTTCTTTGTCTCCACATCGGGTGACAACCTGATCCACTTCATCGACACGACTACCCTGACCGACAAGTATCAGATCGACCTGAAGCTGCCCGCCTGCGTTCCCGGCTCAGACCCCGGTTGCCTGATCACCACGCCCGTCAACGGCTCCGTGCCTGCAACCGTCATCGCCGTCAAGCCGCGCTCCACCACCTGAGGAAAGTGCACGAGTGAAGAAACTGAAAGAGTGAAGAAAGTGAAAGAGTGAAGAAAGCGCGAGTGCTCCTTTCACCTTCTTCACTTCCTTCACTCTTGCACTCCTTCACTGCCTCACCGATCTCCACACGCTAAAATCGAATCATGATCAAGGGAATCTCCTTTCTGCGCCCCGCCGGAAGCGCAGCGGCCTACGATCGCCTGGCGAGCTTTTTCAGCGCCTTGGGTTTCGCTTCCGGACGTGGCTGGACAGAGGAGACCAACCACCCCGGCCGCGCCGATCTCCACCCCTCGAACAAAGAGCCGTTCGTGCCGCCGGGGTCCCCGCTCAGCCGCGGCGCATCATTTCTGGCGCCAATCGGAAACCTCGAATACGTGGACGGAGTGATGCCCAGGACTGCCGACATTTGCATCGAAGTTACCGCCCTCGACGCTGTGCACCAGGCAGCCGCCGGGTGGCTCCGCGGCGAAGGCATCGATCCCTCCCTGCGCCTCTCCGGCATCACCGACACGCATTGGAAGTCGCGCATGTTCACCGCCGAGCCGGAACCCGGACATGCCTTCACCTTCTGGGCCTGGGACAATCCGCTGAAGGGCAAGCCGGTCGCGATCGAGGGAGATCTTTCCGCCCACGGTATGCGCTTCGCCATCGTGGTCGCGCGCTGGAACGCCGTCATCACCGAGCGGCTGCTCGAGGGCGCCCTCGATGCCTTGCTGCGCAGCGGCGCCCATCGCCATGACATTCACATCGCACGCGTGCCGGGCGCGTGGGAAATCCCGGATGCCGCGCGGACACTGGCCAATCTCTCCGGCCAGGACGACGCCGGTCAGACCGGCCGCCGCCTCGATGCAATCATCACTCTCGGTTGCCTGCTGCGCGGCGAGACCGCGCACTACGAAGCCATCTACAACGAAGTGGCGCGCGGCATCGGTCAATCGCAGCAGGACACCGGTCTTCCCCACAGCTTCGGCGTGCTCACCTGCGAAACCCTCGAGCAGGCGCTGAATCGCGCCGGCATCAAGGCCGGAAACAAAGGCTTCGAAGCCGCATTGGCTGCCATCGAAATGGTGAGCCTGCGGCGCAAACTGCTGGAAGGTAAGGCGTGACCGCCGGGTCGCGGCGCAAGTCGCGCGAACTCGCCATGCAGATGCTCTTTCAGGCCGACGTGGGCAAGCAGACCCCGGAACAGGTCCGCGCCACGTTCTGGATATCGAGCGACGAAGTAGAGGCCGAGGTGCGTGGCTTCGCCGAAGACCTCTTCCGGGTCGCCAACGCCAACCTCGAGCGCATCGACGAGCTCATCGCACACAACTCCAAGCACTGGCGCATCGAGCGCATGCCCGCCGTCGACCGCAACCTGCTGCGCATGTCCATCGGCGAGATGATCGGTTTCAAGTCCACCCCGTTCCCGATCGTCATCAACGAAGCCCTGGAGATTGCCCGCCGCTACTCCGCGCCGGAGTCGATCAACTTCCTGAATGGCATGCTCGATTCGATCGCGCACAGCCTCCTGCCCAAGTAAACCAAGGCTCCCTGCGTCAGGCGCTTCGCCGCCTCGGCATGCACGGACTCGCCGCGAAGGCACACTCCTCCTGGCTCCAGGGGAGCATCAATTCCCGGCGGATTACCCGGTGGTGTCCGTCGCACAGATGGTCATTTGTCTGTTTTGAAGGGTACGGGCTTCAGCGTTGAAGGGTACGGGCTTCAGCCCGTACATAAAGCCACCCAAATCAGCGGGGCTTTAGCCCCCGAGGGAATGCAGGTTTGAAGAAACAGCCGTTTCAAAGTCGTAAATGCAGGATGTTATTTCGGGCGCACAACACTAGCGGCAGTCGTGTTGAATGCGTTTGGGGCTGATATTACAGCTACTGTCCCTTGCACCGGTGACGTTCGATCTCA